>CAYSIP010000267.1:0-3739 GCA_964431055.1 uncultured Corynebacterium sp.
AGCTCGTGGATCTGGCGCACGACCTCGGCGTAGAGCCAGGCGCCCTCGTCCTCGAGATCATCGCGGGTCACGCCGGTGATGGTGGAGTAGTTCAGGCCCATCTCGCGGACGTTCTCGGCCACGCGGCGCGGCTCGTCGCGGTCCAGCGGCTCCGGCTTGGCGGAGTTGATCTGGCAGAAGTCGCAGCGGCGTGAGCAGTTCGCGCCACCGATCAGGAAGGTCGCCTCGCGCGACTCCCAGCACTCGTGGATGTTGGGGCAGCCCGCCTCCTGACACACCGTGTGCAGCGAGGCTCCCGAGACGCGTTCCTTCATGTCCTTGTACTCGGGACCCGTCTTCACCGAGGTACGTATCCAGCGGGGTTTGCTCTCGATGGGGGTCTTGGAGTTGCGGGCCTCAACCCGGAGCATCTTGCGGCCTTCAGGTGCGATAGTCACGATTTCCACCGTACCCCTTCGTTTGATAAGCGTCTAACAAGCAGAAACGGGCGCGACCGGTCAGCTACGAACCCGGGTGCGCGGCAGGCCCCCGGTCGGGTCCGGCGCGGAGCCGAAGGTGTGGTCGGCGACCACGAGCCGGCCCGCGAGGGCCTCGTCGAGCGCCGTGATCAGCGGATCCGTCATCTCCTCGACCCCGACATCCCGCCCCAGCTCCAGGCTGAGGGTGGTCACGTCGGCGTCGTCGATGCCGCAGGCGATGATGTGGTCGTAGAACTCCAGCGTGTTGGAGCAGTTGAGGGCCAACCCGTGCATGGTCACCCCGCGGCTGATGCGAATGCCCAGGGCCGCGACCTTGCGGTCCCGGCGCTCGTCGTCGGCCGGAACCCAGACGCCGGAACGGCCGTCGATGCGCCCGGCGTCCGGGATTCCGGACTGGCGCACCACCTGGATGACGGCCTCCTCGAGGCGGCGGACGTAGTCCACCACGTCGACGGGTTCGGCGAGCCGGATGATGGGGTAGGCCACCAGCTGGCCCTCACCGTGCCAGGTGATGCGCCCGCCCCGGTCCACGTCGATGACGGGTTGGCCGTTGGTGGGCCGGTCCTCCGGCTGGGTGCGTTTGCCGGCGGTGTAAACCGACGGGTGCTCGAGCAGCAGCAGCTGGTCGGGGATCTCGTCGGCGGCGCGGCGGGTGACGAGCTCGGCCTGCAGGTCCCAGGCCTCCTGATATTCCACGACGCCCAGGCGGCGGACCTCCAGCGGTGCGGTGCTGGCGCGGATGGAACGGTCGGCGGGGAAGAAAGGATCACGCGGTGCAGTCATGATGCGCACAGCCTACCCGCTCGGGGGTGGAAATAAACCACCTGTCCGGGCAGGTGACGACGACGGGGAGCCCGGACGGCCGCACCGTCCGCGCTCCCCGTGGGAAGAATCTGTGCCGTTACACGCCGTTGGCGTCCGCGTACTCCTGGGCGGTCATGAGCGGGCCGGCCTCGGTGACCTCGACCTCGAAGAGCCAACCCTCGACGAAGGGGTCCTCGTTGATCACGCCGTAGTTGTCGTGCACGACGTCGTTGACCTTGGTGACGGTGCCGGTGACCGGGGAGTAGAGGTCGGAGACCGACTTCGTGGACTCCACCTCACCACAGGTCTCGCCGGCGGTCAGGGCGTCGCCCACCTCGGGCAGCTCGGCGAAGACGACCTCGCCGAGGCGGTCGGCGGCCACGGAGGTGATGCCGACCTTGACGGTGGCGCCCACGACGGAGTCAGCGGTGGCGTCCACCCACTCGTGGTCCGCGGAATAGGAGTAGTTCTCGGGCAGGGTGGCCATGGGCGCGTGCCTTTCTGTTCGGGTGATGTCGGTGAAATTCTAGCCCGCCCCGGAGCTCCCGGGGCGGGACCGGGAGCACTATTTGGCGCGTCGGTAGAAGGGGGTCTCCGCCACGACGAAGGGGTGGCGTTTGCCACGGATGTCGACCTCGAGGGCGGTGCCCACCGCGGAGGCGGTCGGCTCCAGCAGCGCCAGGGCGATCGGGTGGCCCAGGGTGGGGGAGGGCTGCCCGGAGGTGACCACGCCGACCTTCCGGTCGCCGAGGAAGATCTCGGAGCCCGCACGCGCGGCGCGGCGCCCTTCACTAACCAGCCCGGCGATGATCTGGTCGGGCTGGCGGCCGGCGAGCTGCTCGCGGCCCACGAAGTCGATCTCCTTGCTGGTGAACGCGCGCGCCATCCCGGCCTCCACGGGGGTGATCGAGGTGCCCAGCTCGTTGCCGTAGAGCGGCATGCCCGCCTCCAGGCGCAGGGAATCACGGGCGGCCAGCCCGGCGGGCCGCACGTCGTGCTCCTGACCGGCCTCGAGCACGGCGCGCCACAGGCCCACCGCGGCGTCGTTCGCGAGGTAGATCTCGAAGCCGTCCTCGCCGGTGTAACCGGTGCGGGCCACGAGCGCCTCGGCGCCGGCGACGGTGGCCGGGGTGGCGGAGTAGTACTTCAGGCCGCGCACGGCCTCGCGCTGTTCCTCGTCGACGAGGCCGGCGAGGATCTCCTCGGAGGCCGGGCCCTGGACTGCCACCAGCGCGGTGTCCAGGGATTCGTCGGCCAGCCGCACGTCGAAACCCTCGGAGCGCTCCCGCAGCTCCTCCCACACCACGTCGGTGTTGCCGGCGTTGGGCACGACCAGGAACTCGTCGTCGGCCAGGCGGTAGGAGATCAGGTCGTCCAGGATGCCACCGTGGTGGTCGACCAGCATGGAGTACTTGGCCTTGCCGACCTTCACGGTGGAGAGCATGGAGATCAGCGCGAAGTCGAGGAAGGCGCCCGCCTCGGGGCCGCTCACCCGGATCTCGCCCATGTGGGACAGGTCGAAAATGCCCGCGGAGGCGCGGACCGCGCGGTGCTCGTCGAGCTCGTTCTGGTACTTCAGGGGCATGTTCCACGGTCCGAAGGGCGTGAAGCTGGCCCCCAGGGACTCGTGCTCGGCGTGCAGGGGACTCTGGCGCAGGTCGGTCATCTAGTTCTCCTCAGTCTCGTCGGTCTCATCGATGTCGAAGGCTTCCGGCGGCGGGCAGGCGCACACCAGGTTGCGGTCGCCGTAGGCCTCGTCCAGGCGGCGCACCGGCGGGAAGTACTTCACCCTCCGCAGGCCGGGCACGGGCCAGGCGGCCTGCTCGCGGGTGAAGGGGTGCTCCCACTCCGAGTTGGAGACCGACCAGGCGGTGAAAGGGGCGTGGCGCAGGACGGAGGACTCGTACTCGACCTGCCCGTCGATGACCTCCTGGATCTCGGCGCGGATGGTCTTCATCGCCTCGATGAAGCGGTCCAGCTCGGCGAGGTCCTCCGATTCGGTCGGCTCGACCATGAGCGTGCCGGCGACGGGGAAGGCCAGGGTGGGGGCGTGGAAACCGAAGTCGATCAACCGCTTGGCCACGTCCGCGGCCGTCACCCCCGACTGCTTCGTCAGCTCGCGCAGGTCGAGGATGCACTCATGGGCCACCAGGTCGTTCTTGCCGGTGTAGAGGATGGGGAAATCATCCGCGAGCTGTCGGGCCAGGTAGTTCGCACCCAGGATCGCGTGGGCGGTGGCCTGTGCCAGGCCCTCGCCGCCCATCATTGCGATGTACGCCCAGGAGATCTGCAGCACCCCGGCGGAGCCGTAGCGGGTCGCGGAGATCGGCACGCCGACGTCCCCCGGCAGGGGCTTCGACGGATCCGACTGCGTCGGATCACCCGGCAGGAAGGGGATGAGGTGCTCGGCCACGGCCACGGGGCCGACACCCGGGCCACCGCCGCCGTGCGGGATG
>CAYSIP010000268.1:0-3710 GCA_964431055.1 uncultured Corynebacterium sp.
CGGGCCATGGCGATGGCCATGCGCCCCTCGGTGACGGTGTCCATGGCGGCGGAGACGACCGGAACGCCCAGCTGGATATTGCGCGAGAACTGGGCGGAGGTATCGACCTCGCTGGGGACGATATTGGATTCCGCCGGCAGGAGAAGGACGTCATCGAAGGTCAGGCCGAGGAGGGCCACCTTATTCGGATCGTCTCCGCCGGTGGATACACGCTGTTCGGTCATGAAATCTTGCTCCTTCGTGCACTTCGGTGGCTTCCGCGATGCCTACACTGTAGTGCCTTTCCCATCAAGCATGGTAGCCAGCGGGAATTGCCACCGGTGTCGCTCCACAATAGTGTGGCCAGTGTGAACTATGACGCCCAGATGCCCCGCGACCCGTTTGCCGATGATCCGAACGACCCGGCATCCTTCCTGGAGGCCGACGAACCGATGCCGCCGCTGACGGATGAGGAGCGCGCCGGAATCACGCAGGATCTCGAACTGGTCGCCGAGTTCCAGCGGGTGCTCGCCCCGCGCGGGATCCAGGGAATCTTCTTCCTGTGCGAGGACTGCGACGAATTCCACTACTACGACTGGGACATCATGGCCGCCAACATGGCCGCCACCCTGGCCGGGGAGCTCTCCCCCGTCCACGAACCCAGCGTCCAGCCCGATGTTTCCGCCTTCGTGCCCTGGGACTACGCCGTGGGTTACCTCGACGGGATGGAGGCCCGCTAAGCAGCCTGCCCCTGGGCCGAGAGAGCGGAAAGCCCGGCCGTCACCGATGGGAAATCATCGTGGCGGCCGGGCTTGTTCGTTTCCCGGATCAGTCCCCGGTCTCCGCTTCCGCTTCCGCCTCCGGCGTCGGCGACTGGGTCTGCGGCGGCGCCAGGGTGGGCGTCGGGCCGGCGGTCGCCGTCGGCTGGGAGGTCGGCTGCGGGGGTTGGATCGGGTTCGGGTTGGGGTTGGGCAGCGGATTATTGCGGATCGGCGGCGGTCCCTGGGTGACCGTCACCGTGGCCACGGCGGTTTCCGTCGTGGTTTCCGTCGCGACGTCCGTGACGGTCGTCGTCTCCGTCACCGGTGCGCCATCCGTCGGGGTCTCGGCGGTGCTCGTCACCGTCTCGGTCGTCGTCCGCGTGCGTGGGGCCTGCGTGCCAGGAGTGTCCTGACGGTTCTCACCGTTCCGGTCGTCCCCCTGCTCGCGCATGCCGTCGAGCAGGCTGCGCGCCTCCATCAGCAGGGCGCGCGTGCCGTCCATGTCACCCTCCGCGGCCCGGGAGTCCATCTCCTCGAGCGTGCTGGCCAGCTCGACCACCGCGGCACGATCGCCGAAGAGGCTGCTGGACAGGCCCCACAGCGGGGATCCGGGGGTGGCGTTGTAGAGCACGGTACCGGAACCGGCGATGACCAGCGTGGCGGCGGCCGCGCCGAGCAGCCCGGACAGCCACGGCCGGGAACGACGGCGACGCCGCTGCTCCCCCAGGGAGATCACGACCGGTTCTTCCTCGGCCCCCTCGATGAGCGGGGCGGGCGGTATCTGCTTCTCGACGTCGTCGCGCAGCCCCAGAAGCAGGGCCGCCAACTCGTCCTGTCCTTCGGAGGGATCGACTCCCCGGGAGAGCTCGGTGAGGAAGGCGTCGTCATCCACCAGCGGCTTGAGCTGGTCGGTGACATCACCGGTGGGGGCGTCCTCATTACGACGCTTCGTCACTTCTCTCCTCCTTGGTCAAGATTCTTGCGCAGTGTGGCGAGCGCACGATGCTGCGCGACACGGACGGCGCCCGGGGTACTCCCGACGACGGAGGCTGTTTCCTCCGCGGACAGCCCGACGAACACTCGCAGGATCACGATGTCGCGGGCCTTGTCACTTAATGAATCGAGAAGAGTGCGCACTCTGTTACTTCCGTCGTTGACCAGCGCATATTCTTCGGGGGTGTCGGTGTTGTTCGGGGTGTCCGGAACCTCGTCGGTGGGGTGGGAGTGATCACGCGCCATGGAGCGGTGGGCGTCGGCGACCTTGTTGAAGGCGATGCCGTAGACGAAGGCCATGAAGGGTTTGCCACGGTCCACGAAATTGCCGATGGAGGTGGCCACCGCGAGACAGATCTCCTGGGCGATGTCCTCGGCCGTGGGGGTGCGCCCGCCGCCGACCCGGGCACGCGCGTAGCGCAGCACCTGCGGGTGGACGATCTTCATGATGCCCTGGAGGGCGCGGCGATCGCCTTCGATGGCCAGCGGCACAAGCTCCGCCAACTCATTGTCGGTATCACTCACGAGTTCCTGCCTCCGGTCTCCACTGGTAGGCCCACCAGGGTTCGGCAGACCGGGTTCTGATGCTACCTGATGGTCGGCCCTTCCCCGCGCCGGAAAAGTTCACGAAGCTTTAACCTTCAGGGAATCCGCAGCTCAAGGGGGCAGCTCTACAGGAAAAATCCAGTTATGGACGGGTTGGCAACTATTTGGCAACCAAATGTTCACCACCGGCCACCACACTTCCAACTGCGCCGCAGTTCTGTGGTGGCACTTTTAGTTTTCACGCTTCTTTAAGAGGAGATTCAAATCATGGCACAGCCGCACCTGCTTCCCGGACCCAACGCTGATTTCTGGGATTGGCAGCTCCACGGGTCCTGCCGCGGGGAAGAGTCGGATGTCTTCTATCACCCGGACGGGGAGCGCGGACGCGCCCGCGCCCAGCGCGAGAACCGCGCCAAGACCATCTGCCAGGCCTGCCCGGTGATGGCCACCTGCCGTGATCACGCGCTGAAGGTCGCCGAACCCTACGGCATCTGGGGCGGACTCTCGGAGTCCGAGCGGCTCATGGTGCTGCGCAACCGCAACACCCGCCAGAAGGTCAACGCCTGACGTCCCCGCCCCACCGGGGGCGGGACAACCCAGGACACACCGGAGCCCGGGAGGACATGTCGTCCTCCCGGGCTCTCAGCTGACCGGGGAAAAGCTGCCGTTACCGGCAGTCACCGATTAGTGGTGGTGGCCGTGAACGCCCTGGGCGCCCTCGGCGGGCCCCTCCGGCTTGGTCACCACGGACGCCTCGGTGGTCAGGACCATCCGGGACACAGAGGTCGCATTGACCACTGCGGAGAGGGTGACCTTGACCGGGTCGATGATGCCCTGCTCGAGCAGGTCACCGTACTCGAGGGTGGCGGCGTTGAAACCCTGCCCGTTGGGCAGGTCCGCGATGCGGGAAACCACGACGGCACCGTCGAGGCCCGCGTTCGCGGCGATCCAGTAGGCCGGCTTCACCAGCGCGCGGGAGACGGCCAGCACACCGGTGCGGGCTTCGCCCTCGAACTCCTCGGCGTATTTCTTGAGCTCCTGGGAGATCTGCACGAGTGCGGAACCACCGCCGGCGATGATGCCTTCCTGGGCTGCGGCACGCGCGGCGTTGATGGCGTCCTCGACGCGCAGCTTCCGCTCGTTGACCTCGGTCTCGGTGGCCGCGCCGACCTTGATGACGGCGACGCCACCGGACAGCTTGGCCAGACGCTCCTCGGCCTTCTCCTTGTCCCAGGTGGAGTCGGTGCTGTCGATCTCGCGGCGAATCTGCTCGCGGCGGGTCTCGACGGCCTCCCTGGTGCCGGCGCCGTCGACGATCACGGTCTCGTCCTTGGTGACCGTGATGCGGCGGGCGGAACCCAGAACCTCGAGGCCGACCTCGTTGAGGTTGATGCCGACCTCGGGATCGACGACGGTCGCGTCGGTGACGAC
>CAYSIP010000269.1:0-3704 GCA_964431055.1 uncultured Corynebacterium sp.
GTCACCTAAAGTTGCCCGAGCCGAAGACCGCTGGTTGGCCGGACCCAGTCCGACCCGAAGTTCCGCCGCAAGGCGGGGGCCCGCGCAGGTGTCACAAGCTGAGTCCGAGCACTCCTCGTCGAGTCTCCCCGTCTTTTGCCCTGTGCCCTGCGCATGGGGCTTTTTTCGTCCCGCGCGAATCGGCGGGCCACCGCTGTGGTGGCTACCAGGAGAAGTGGGAAGGAGCACCATGGCAAGGCCCGACAAGGCAGCCACCGTGGCCGAGTTGGCCGAAAAGTTCACCAACTCACAGGCCACTGTGCTGACCGAATATCGCGGACTTTCCGTGGCGGCCCTCAAGGAGCTGCGCCGCAGCCTCGGCGAGGACGCCACCTATGCCGTGACGAAGAACACTCTGACCCAGATCGCAGCCAAGCAGGCGGGCGTCGAGGGGCTCCAAGAGCACCTCATCGGCCCGACGGCGATCGCATTCATCACCGGCGATATCGCGACGGTGGCGAAGGGTCTGAAGAACTTCAGCAAGGACCACCCGCTTCTGGTCATCAAGGGCGGCGTCATGGAGGGCAAGCTCCTCGACGCCGACGGCGTGAAGAGGCTCGCGGACCTCGAGTCCCGCGAGGTTCTGCTGGCCAAGCTGGCCGGCGGCATGAAGGCCAATCTCAACAAGGCCGCCTATGTCTTCGCCGCTCCCGCGTCCAAGCTCGCCCGCGTCCTGGGCGCGCTGGAGAAGGCTGCGCAGGAGGATCCCGGCAAGATCGGCGGCGCCGGTGTTGCTGACCAGAAGCCGGAGAACGAGTCGGCCCCCGCCGACGGCACCGAGGCAGCACCCGCTGCGGAGGCCAATAAAGAACCCGCAGCCGCCGCTGCAGCGACAGATTCTGCAGCCTCCGCTGCAGAGCAGGATTGAGAGAGGACGCCCACCATGGCGAAGCTGAGCAACGACGAGCTCCTTGATGCCTTCAAGGAGATGACCCTGATCGAGCTCTCCGAGTTCGTGAAGCTCTTCGAGGAAACCTTTGACGTCACCGCCGCCGCTCCGGTGGCTGCGGCCGCTGTGGCCGCCCCGGCCGGCGGCGACGCCGGGGGCGAGGCCGCCGAGGAGAAGGACGAGTTCGATGTCATCATCGAGGCGGCCGGCGACAAGAAGATCCAGGTCATCAAGGAGGTGCGGGCCCTCACCTCGCTCGGTCTGAAAGAGGCCAAGGACCTGGTCGAGGCCGCCCCCAAGGCTGTTTTGGAGAAGGCCAAGAAGGACGAGGCCGAGGCCGCCAAGGAGAAGCTGGAAGCTGCCGGCGCGACCGTCAGCGTCAAGTGACCGCAATGTTTGTCTGAGGCATAGAGTGGGCGATGTCCCGCATCTTGCCGGCGCAGCCGGGCTCGGTGTCGAGTCCGGCTGCTGCCATTTGACCGCCTTGGGACTAAGGTTCCAAGCCGCACGGACCACCCTAGGCTAAGGCTAGGGTAATTACCGATGTAGCCAGGGTGGTTGAGGGGCAGAGTGTGGGCGTACACATCCGGCCGCAATCCGGCGTGTCGGAACGTGACGAGTCGCCACTGGAGGGTTGCATGACTGCACAGTTTGATCTGGACCAGGCCATCATCGAGGACCACGAAAAGGGCATTTTCCGCGCCAACCGCGCGATCTTCACCGACGAAGAGATTTTCGAGCTCGAGATGAAGCACATCTTCGAGGGCAACTGGGTCTACCTTGCCCACGAGAGCCAGATCCCCAACCCCGGCGACTACTTCACCACCTGGATGGGTCGTCAGCCGGTCGTGATCACGCGGGGCAGGGACGGCCAGCTGCACGCGATGATCAACGCGTGCGCGCACCGTGGCGCAATGCTGTGCCGCCGCAAGACCGACAACCGCATCACCTTCACCTGTCCGTTCCACGGCTGGACCTTCCGCAACGACGGCAAGCTCCTCAAGGTGAAGGATCCGGACGGGGCGGGCTATCCGGACAGCTTCAACGTCGACGGATCCCACGACCTGGTCCACATCGCCAAGTTCGACAGCTATCGCGGCTTCCTGTTCGGCTCGCTGAACCCCGACGTCCTCACGCTGGAGGAGCACCTGGGTGACGCGACCAAGGTGATCGACCTGCTGGTCGACCAGTCCCCGGAGGGCCTTGAGGTCCTGCGCGGTTCCTCGACCTACACCTACGACGGCAACTGGAAGGTCCAGGCGGAGAACGGCGCTGACGGTTACCACGTGACCGCCGTGCACTGGAACTACGCCGCAACCACCGCCCGTCGTGGCGCCGGCACGTCCACGAACACCACCAAGACGCTCGACGCCGGCTCCTGGGGCAAGCAGGGTGGTGGCTACTGGTCCTTCCCGCACGGTCACCTGTGCCTCTGGACCTACGCAGCCAACCCGGAAGACCGCCCGCTCTTCCCCGTGATGGACAAGCTCACGGAGGAGCACGGCAAGGCCAAGGGTGAGTTCATGGTCACGGGTTCGCGCAACCTGTGCCTCTATCCGAACGTGTATCTGATGGACCAGTTCTCCACCCAGATCCGTCACTTCCGTCCGATCTCCCAGGATCAGACCGAGGTCACCATCTACTGCATTGCCCCCAAGGGCGAGAGCGACGAGGCGCGGGCCAACCGAATCCGTCAGTACGAGGACTTCTTCAACGCCTCCGGCATGGCCACCCCGGACGACCTGGAGGAGTTCCGCTCCTGCCAGTTCACCTTCAAGGCCACCGCTGCCCCGTGGAACGACATGTCCCGCGGCGCGACCCAGTGGATCGACGGCCCGGATCAGATGGCCAAGAATCTCGGCATGGATGGGGTCATCTCCTCCGGCGCCACCAACGAGGACGAGGGTCTCTTTCCGGTGCAGCACGCCTATTGGCTCCAGGTCATGAAGGCCGCCAAGGAGGGCAAGAACCCGGCTACCGCGGTCCGTGGTGCTGAGCACGTGAAGCCCCAGGACATCGCGGCCAAGTAGGGCACCCGCACCTAGAACGCTCCGAGCAAGGCCTGATCCCGCACAACGACGTCAAGGGGACTTACGCAACAATGACCGATACCGCTGTTGACAACCAGGTGAACATCGACCAGACCACCATCGAGCAGTTCCTCTATCGCGAGGCTCGCCTGCTCGATGACCGCCAGTTCGAGCAGTGGCTCGACTGCTATGCGGAGGACGTTGTCTTTTGGATGCCCTCCTGGGCCGACGACGACAAACTGACCAGCGATCCCAACCGTGAGGTCTCGCTGCTCTACTACGGCAACAAGGGGGGCCTGGAGGACCGCGTCTTCCGCATCCGCACCGAGCGCTCGAGCGCGACCTCCATGCCGGAGCCGCGCACCTCGCACAACATCACCAATGTGGAGGTCATCGAGCGACGGGGCAATCTGGTCGACGTGCGCTTCAACTGGCACACGATGTACTTCCGTTACAACACCGTGGACCCGTACTACGGCACGTCCTTCTACACCATCGACTTCGGTGGCGACCAGCCCCTCATCCGGCGCAAGACTGTGGTGCTGAAGAACGATTACATCCACCACGTGGTGGACATCTACCACATCTGATCCCCGGACAGCTCACCAAAGGAGGGAGGTCCAATGGCGGACTACAAAGTGGCACTGTCCTTCGAAGACGGTGTGACGCGATTCATTCGGGTCAAGGAGAGCCAGACGATCGCGAATGCGTCGTACCAGCAGCGGATCAACATTCCGGTCGACTGC
>CAYSIP010000270.1:0-3699 GCA_964431055.1 uncultured Corynebacterium sp.
TCGGCTGGATCTCGGGGAGGAACATCAGACTCCGGTCGAGACCGGGGTCCCCGGAGGTCAGCGGCGGGTGGCGCACGAGTTCGGCCACACCGTAGGGCTGACCGATGAATACCACTGGTGGGCTGAGTTGTTCAACACCGAAGGCTCACGGGACACGAGGTCGATCATGAACCTCGGTGATCAGGTGCGACCCCGGCATTACCAGCATTTCGCCGACCTGGTGAACTCGACTTTCGGTGGCCGCTGCACGTATCGTCCCGCTGGGTTAGATCAACCCGAGCACGAGAACCCGGTTGATCGATGGAGCGGCATCCCGATCCCCATCCTCAACCAGAACGCCGACTTCTTCATCGGCCTCAACTACGATCGGCGAATCAGCAATGAAGCCATCCTCGGCCTCGGCTATCCGACCATGGGTGCTATGTCCATCTGGGATCCGGCCAATCGATCGGTGCGAACTGGTCCCACGGTCGGCCTGCGCCTCAACCAGATCGCCCACCCGTTGTACGTCAACCTGCGAACCGGGATCCTGTTCGACCCTGCGCAGCCGCAGAATCCCGTGAACCTCAGCCTCCCGCTGTCCGCCGACCTCGGCATTCGAGGGCGCGGTTTCCAAGCGGGCGTGAACTACACCGGGGTGGTCGACGTCCTGAGCTCCGGACGCTGGACCCACCTCGTCGGTGTGGGCCTCCAGATCGACCTTCCGTAGTCCTCGTGCAGCAGCCACCACGGCCATCGCCCGCACATCCGGCTCCACACCATGGGGACATATGCCGTGCGTGAGCCTTGGTCGTCCTCCGGCGGTGAGTCTGGTCCGGAAGCGCGCACATTGCACGCTACCCAGAGGCCCGCACCCATTCGCGGGTGCAACAGGGCAGCTATCAGTCGGGGCGACAGGACTCGAACCTGCGGTCTCCTGCTCCCAAAGCAGGCGCGCTAGCCACTACGCTACGCCCCGGACACGACGGTGGCGATTCTAGCCACCGCACGCGGCGAAGTGCCACTCCAATCAATCCGCTGAAAATCTTGCACAATCCAGCACGCAGGCCTACCGTGGATATACGCGGAAGACGCAGACCCTCCCAGCAGAGTCTGTGAACGAAGCGGTCGCGTGGTTTCCAGACGGATCGCCGACAGACAGTCGACGCCCGCCGTGACGGGACGGGCCGATCTCAGAGCCACACGAGTCCGGGAGTCGTCCTCCCCCGAACATTTAGAAGGCCGGGCAGAGATTGATCTGCCCGGCCTTCGCCTTGTCGCCCAGGGTGCCTGCAACGCCGGCCGATCGTGCAGACAGGTCAGACCGGCTGACCCTCCGGAATCAGTCCGGCATAGAAGATGATCCGGGAATCCCAGTCATTGGCGGCAGGGACGTAGTCCCAGCAGATCATGATCGCCAGTTGCGGCGGGCCGTCGGGATTGTGAAACACCCCGGACGTCGGGTCATAGGTCTTGACCCACACCTTGGTGCTGCCGGAATAGCGATAACAGACCTGATTGCCCTCGGCGTCGGAGATCTTGATGAGATCGCCCTCCACGAGCCCACCAGTGCCGCCCTTGAGCCCGTTCTTGCCGTACAGGTCGTTCCCCAGGGCCTGGCCCTTGGAATAGGTATGGATCGTCAGGATGACGTTGCCGCGGGTGGTGCCGGGTTCGGGGCTGCCGTTGTACCAAGCCGTCGTGTACGGCTCATCGGGCGGCGGCGCCCCGGGGTTGCCCTCGGAGTCTTTGCCGACCACCATCATCGGCGAGTCGACTCCCATGCGCTCCACCTCGAACTTGGTCGGGGCCTCCATGCGACCGGTGAAGTTGGTGCACGTGTCCTGAGCAGGAGTGGCGTTAGGGCTGGGAGTCGGCGATGCGGCCGACGGCGTGACATCCGGAGTCGCATCCACTGTCGCCACCGGGGTCGCGACGGGGCTGGCAATGACTCGGCCGTCACCCGTGGGTCTCACCGTGAGGATGGCGCCGACCACGACGAGAAGGACAACAACGACTCCGATGGCCACCTGAACGGCGCGGTTCTTCCAAAAGTGCGGCATGCGAGTTTCTCTTCCCATACTTGCCCGATGCCGGCACCCTAACCGAAGTTCCGTCTGCGCCAGCGCGCTCGCGATCGACACGGGAGAGGGACGCCATCGGTTCGGGATCAGCTATGCTGTCCACCGCACGCGGATGTAGCTCAATGGTAGAGCCCCAGTCTTCCAAACTGGCTACGCGGGTTCGATTCCCGTCATCCGCTCCAATCCGTCGCCGTCAGCGACAGCAGCCAGGCAAGCGTCTCCATGCCGTCCGGCGCCGTGGCCGCGCGGGCCATCAACCGGCGCAGGCGCCGATGGGCGATCGGTGCCTCTCCTCCTCGGTTCGGAAGCAGCGACTGCACGACGACCGCCCGGGCGATGTCGGCGTCGGCGCGCGCGGGCCACAGTTCCCCGGGTTCGGTCGCGCACATGAGCTCGACCTCACGCAGAGCCCGCGCCATGCGATATTGCACTGCGTCCGTGCCACCCGACACGAGGATCCGGAGCTCCGCGAGAGTCACCGGATCAGTTGCTGGGTCGCTGAGCAGGCCCACGAGTCGACCGACGATGTCGTCGATCGCGACACTCTCCGTGCCTCCTGTTCCGGGCCCCTCCCCCACTCCGCGCCCCGCTGCGTGCCCTTGGTGGGTCGCTGCGAGGAGATGCAGGGCCGCCAGAGGTACGCCCGGTCCCGGCGGGAGTGCCAGCAATTCCTGCGCCGCCCGCTCGGACAGGTCCTCCCCGAGCACTTCCTGGGCCCGCAGCAACAAGATCACCCGCAGGGGCCCAGAGGCATCACGAGGACGGTCCAGATAGGTCTCGATCAGTCCCGCGGCCTCGTCGTGCCCCACCTCATGACCGGCCACGCCCCGCAGGGCAACCAACGCCTCGGCGGCCGAGACGAGTTCACCGCGGGCGACGAGCCGGCGGGTGACGCGCCCATAGCTGCGCTCCTCATCGACGTAGGCGACCCGAAGGCGAGTGACCCCGCGGGGTTCGGCCACGTCGATCAGGTCGATGTCGGGATCGTCCTCGACCTGTCGGACGGTGACAGCGACGTCCGGGTGCTGGATGAGCGGGTCGACGCGGTCACCGGCGACGTGGTCCAGGGAGTCGGGGAACCAGACAGGGAAGCGTTGCCGCACGGCTGCAGGGCCGGCGTACCACTCACCCGACAGGACCACCTGATAGTGCCCCCCGGGTGCGAGTTCGAGTTCCGGCGTGCCCACCCCGTCCGATCCGGTCACCAGGTCACCGCGGATGAGACGGAGGGCGAGGCAGCGGGGTGATGCGAGCCGGTGGAAGGTGAGGTACGCCACCGCGCCACCCGCAAACACGTCCAGCCACCCGTCGGCGCCCGCGGCGATGTCCAGCAGCAGGCGGCCCAGATGGACTGGTCGCTCACCAGGATTGCTGAGACCGATCCGCAGGTGCCAGACGTTGTCGAAGCTGTGCCTTACTCGCACTGCCACACCGGCGCAGGTGCCCGATGTCTCGATCTCGTCGGCGTCGACCCGGACATGGTCCGGCCGGTAGGGGTCGCCGCCGATGCTCCGCACACCGAGAGCGCCGACGAGTTGCTCCTCAGCCCCGAGCTGAAGACCGGTCAGGGCACCGCCGGCGTCGACGGTGATCTGGGCGCCGCCGGAACCGGTGGTGTCGCCCCACCAGGTGAGGA
>CAYSIP010000271.1:0-3696 GCA_964431055.1 uncultured Corynebacterium sp.
CCTCGGAGGTCTCGGCGAAGAGGTTGCGGATCTTGTCGAATACACCGGTGTAGGTCGCCGGGTTGGACCGCGGGGTGCGGCCGATCGGCGACTGGTCGACCTGGACGAGCTTGTCCAGGTTGTCGAGCCCCTCGACGCGCTTCGCGCGACCCGGGACCTGACGGGCCCGGTTGAGCTCGTTGGCGAGGGTCTTGGCCAGGATCTGGTTGATCAGCGTCGACTTGCCGGAGCCGGAGACGCCGGAGACGCAGACGAGCACCCCCAGGGGGATGGCGACGTCGATGCCCTGCAGGTTGTTCTCGCGCGCTCCGACGATCCGCAGCTGACGTTCCGGGTCGATCGCCCGACGTTCCTCGGGAACGCCGAGAACCTTCTGCCCCGACAGATATGCACCGGTCAACGAGTTCTCGGCGGTGAGGATGCCCTCCGGTTCACCCTGGTAGACGATCTCGCCACCGTATTCGCCGGCACGGGGGCCGATGTCGACCAGCCAGTCGGCCTCCCGGATGGTGTCTTCATCATGCTCCACGACGATGAGTGTGTTGCCGATGTCACGCAGGCGTTTGAGGGTCGCCACCAGTCGCTGGTTGTCCCGCTGGTGCAGGCCGATGGACGGCTCGTCGAGGACGTAGAGCACGCCCGCCAGGCCGGAGCCGATCTGGGTGGCCAACCGGATGCGCTGCGCCTCACCACCGGAAAGGGTCGCCGCGCCCCGGTTCAGGGTGAGGTAGGCCAGTCCGACGTCGAGCAGGAACCGCAGGCGCGCCTGGATCTCCCGGAGGACGGCACCGGCGATCATCTCCTCCCGCGGGCCCAACGTCAGATGGTCGAGGAACTCGGAGGATTCCTCGATGGACAGGGCCGTCAGCCCGGCGATGGACAGCTCACCGTGGCTGGACGAGTCGAGACGCACCGCGAGGATCTCCGGCTTGAGGCGGGTTCCCCCACAGGTCGGGCATGGCACTTCGCGGGTGTATGCCAGGTAGCGCTCCTTCGACCACTCGGAATCCACCTGGTCGAGCTTGCGGTGGAGGTAACCCATGACGCCCTCGAAGGGCGCCGTCCAGTTGCGGACGCGGCCGTAGCGGTTCTTGTACCGCACCGAGACCTCGGTCTTCGTGCCGTGGACCAGGGCCTTCTGCTGCGCCTTCGTCAGCTCCGAATACGGGGTGCGTGGGTCGAATTCGAGCGCGGCAGCCAGTCCCTCAATGAGCTTCTCGAAGTAACTGCGGTTGGGGCTGGAATTCCAGGGCTGGACGGCGCCGATGGTCGGCGCATCCGGATCCGGGATGATCAGGTCGATGTCGACCTCGGTGCGGGTGCCGATGCCGTCGCAGGCGGGGCAGGCGCCGTAAGGCGAGTTGAAGGAGAACGCGCGGGGCTCGAGCTCGTCAATGTCGAGGGTGTGCCCGTTGGGGCAGGCCATCTTCTCGGAGAACGTGCGGTAGCGGTTCGGGTCGTCCTCCCCGACTCCGACGAAGTCGAGGACGACGAGGCCGTCGGCCAGGCCGAGGGCGGTCTCCACCGAGTCGGTCAACCGCTGCTTCTGCGATTCCTTGACCTGGAGCCGGTCGACGACGACGTCGATGTCGTGCTTGATCTGCTTCTTCAGCTCCGGGGGATCCGACAGCTGGTGGACCTCGCCGTCGACGCGCACACGGGAGTAACCCTGGGAGGCCAGGTCCGCGAAGAGGTCGACGAACTCCCCCTTGCGGGTGCGCACCACCGGCGCGAGCACCTGGAACTTCAGGCCCTCCTCCATCGCGAGGACCTGGTCGACGATCTGCTGCGGGGTCTGCCGGTCGATCTTCTCGTCGCACACCGGACAATGGGCGGTGCCGGCGCGGGAGAACAGCAGACGCAGATAGTCGTAGATCTCGGTGATGGTGCCCACCGTCGACCGCGGGTTGCGGTTGGTGGACTTCTGGTCGATGGACACCGCCGGGGACAGCCCGTCGATGAAGTCGACGTCCGGCTTGTCCATCTGCCCCAGGAACATGCGGGCGTAGCTGGACAGGGACTCCACGTAACGGCGCTGCCCTTCAGCGAAGATGGTGTCGAACGCCAAGGAGGACTTGCCCGAACCGGATAGTCCGGTGAAGACCACCATCTTGTCGCGGGGCAGGTCGATGTCAACGCCCTTGAGGTTGTGTTCGCGCGCACCACGCACGACGAGGCGGTCAGCCACTGATTCGAACCCTCCACGGTCTCATTTGTGCCGGCGCGACCGGCCTACGGACTGCTGTCGAACATACCAACGATTCAGACCCGGGCGCCACTTTGCCCCGCTACCCTGGGAGCCATGACGAACGCCCTCAACCTGCACTCCGTGTCCGTGTCCGAGATGGACAACAACTGTTATCTCCTGGCCTCCGGGGACCAGGGATTGCTCATCGACGCCGCCGATGACGCCCCCGCCCTGCTGAAGCTCGCCGAGGACGCCGGTGTACGCATCACCGCGGTGTTGACCACCCACCGCCACCACGATCATCATCGGGCCCTGCCGCAGGTGCTGGAGGCCACCGGCGCCACCCACTACAGCTCCTTCCTCGACACCCCTGCCCTGCCGTCACCGGTGGACGTCGAGCTGCACCACGGGGACGTCATCGAGTGGGCCGGCCACGCGTTCCCGGTGATGATCCTGCGCGGACACACCCCCGGCGGGGCCGCCATCTCCGCGGAGATCGACGGCGGCGTCCATCTCTTCGTCGGTGACAGTCTCTTCCCCGGTGGGCTGGGCAAGACGACGTCGGAAAGTGACTTCGTGCGCCTTTACCGCGACGTCGAGGAGCGCATCTTCAATTCCTACCCTGACGAGGCTGTCGTGCACCCGGGGCACGGCGCCTCGACGACCCTCGGTGCGGAACGCCCGCACCTGGGCACGTGGTGGGAACGCCGCTGGTGACGCGGAAACCACCGCCGTCGCGGCCCGCACGTCGCTACAGTTGAAGTCAAGACAAACGTCGCACTAACGAGGAGCACCGATGTTGATCCGCAAGATCGCCCGACCCATGCTCGCCTCCGTCTACATCGCGGACGGCGCAGATACCCTGCTCAATACGCAGGACCACGTGGAGAGCACCGAGACCGTGCTCAAGCGAGTCCGCACCCTTCTCCCCCGGCGCTACGCACGTCAGCTGCCGAAGGATGCGGAGCTCGTCGCCCGCAGCATCGGCGGCGCCAAGGTCGGAGCCGGCTCCCTGCTGGCCTTCGGCAAATTGCCCCGCACCTCCGCGGCTGTCCTCGCGGTGACCGCCGTCCCGACCATTCTCGGCCGTCACGCCTTCTGGGAGACGCAGGACCGGGAGGAGCGCCGCGCCCGCCGTTCCGGGTTCCTCACCAACGTCGCCCTGCTCGGTGGCCTGGTCATCACCTCCGCGGACACCGCCGGCAAGCCGGGTCTGTCGTGGCGTGCCGGCAAGGCGGCCGAGGTTGCCAACAAGAAGGTGCACGCGGCCCTGCCCACGAAGTCGGAGACCGAGAAGACCGCCAGCGGCATCACGGACACCGCCCGCGACTGGGCCGGCACCACCACCGAGAAGGCCACGGATTACGCGACCCGTGCGCAGGACTACGTCAACGAGAACAAGGACGACTGGATCGGCACCGCCCGCCACTGGGTCGATGAGGCCACCGACCGCGCCACGGATTACGCGACCCGTGCGCAGGACTACGTCAACGAGAACAAGGACGACT
>CAYSIP010000272.1:0-3657 GCA_964431055.1 uncultured Corynebacterium sp.
GTTCTCCGGTCGGGCGATACCGTGACCCTCGTCGGGGAACAGCACATAGGTGAACGGGATCCCCCTTGTCCTGCCCCCCATGTTGCCACCTGGTCGGCACTGGTCACCCCCTGCTCGACCGCCCAGCCCCACACCGCCTCATAGACCTCGCGGAGCTCGCCGACGGTGAAGGTCTCCCGCGGAACGCCGTGGCGAGGGATGAGTACTCCAACTTCGAATGCGCACGCTCCAACCCATCGGTCAAGATCTGGGCGTGGTCGAAGGCCAGCGGCAGGCCGAGCGTCTCCTCGACGCCGAACCAGCGGCGTCTGCTGCGTCGGAACCTGCGCGTGACCACGTGCAGCGCCACCGGAGCTGGGCCTGACTTGCACATTTCGCTTAGTGTCCCGGTTCGCCGGTGATCTGAGTGACGATTTGAGCGGCGTCGTCGGGTAGGTGAGCGGGGAATTTCTGGGTTTGGCCGTTGGCCTGGATCAGCGCAGCTCGGACGGGGCGCAGGGTCGTGATGATCTTCTTCAGGCTGAGGCCGGTGGCAGCTTGCATGTGCCGGCCCACGGCCAGGGCGGCGAACACGACGGTCAGGTGGGCCTCGATGGCCTCGCGAGTGTGATGAAAGATCGGCCTGGCCCGTAGGTCGGTCTTGGACATCCGGAAGGACGCCTCGACGTTCCACAGGTCGTGGTAGGAGCTGATGACCTCGCTGGCCGGCATCACCGAGGCGGGAATGTTGGTGACGTACCCCTTCAGGCCGGCCAGTCGCCGGGCTCTGGCCAGTGACTTCTCATCCAGGCTCTGGACTCCCTTGGTGGTCTTGACGAACCGTGGGGTGCGGGCGCTCTTCTCCCCAGCGACGACAGCCTTGGCCTTGTTCTCCTGCAGGGTGAGGGTCTTGCTGTCCCGGGCAGCGCGTTTGGCCGAGTAGGCCCACACGGCCCGCCAGGAGTTCACGTGCCCGACCGGGTCCCAGGTCGGTTCGGCCTTACGGTTGACGTCGTTCTCGCTGCCACGGCGTCCCCGGGGGGTGATCGTGTCGATCAGCTGGCCGTCGGCGAACGCGTCCCCGTGCCAGCGGAAGTGTGAAGCCAGGTCCAGCGGTGCTTTCACCGCGCGGGAACCGACGATGAACCGCAGGTTCGCCTCGTCCAACTCCTTGAGGTTGGTCGCTGAGAGCATCCCGGCGTCCGCGACCACGACCATGTCCGCGACGTCGTGGCGTTCCTGGAAGGCCGTGATGATCGGGATGATCGTGGTGGTCTCGGCCTTGTTCCCCTCAAAGCACCCGATCTCCAGGGGGAACCCGCCCCGGTCGACCAGCAGCCCGACAACGATCTGCGGGTCCACGCGGCGTTCCTTGGAATAGCCGACCTTGCGCAGGTCGTCTTCCTTCTCGGCCTCGAAGTAGAGGGTGGTTACGTCATAGAGCACCAGGGAGACATCACCTCTGGTGGAGGCGTACTCGAAACACTGCGTCGCGATCGTTTCGCGGTACTTCTGGGCCTGCACCCGTTTCAGGCAAGCGCTGATCGTGTTCCGGTGCGGCGCCTTCACCCCGAGCTCTTCCAAGATCCTGCCGGTAGCCAGTTTGGAGGCCGGTTCGACCAGTCGGGCCAGCACGAGTTGCTCGAACACCTCATCACCCAGGGTGTCGAACCCCAGCTGGGCGTAGGCACAGCGCAGCGTCGACCACAACACCTCCGAGACCGCACCGACCGTCCGCGGCTGACCCACGACCGGCCGCCGACCCACCGCCGTAGGCGCGGTAATCCCGGGCAGCACCGGCGGCTCCGGCTCCCCGACCAGCGAGATCGCCAGCGTCTGGTCGATACCCAGGTCCAACATGCCCTGGTCACCACGCAGCACCCGGTGCGCCCGCTCCATCAGCAGCGCCAGCTCGACCTCGGTGTGCGCAGAACCCACGTGCTCGATAATCACCAGCTTTCCCTGGCGCTTCTCCACGACCTGGACCGCCGTCGCCCCCGACCCAGTCCGGACCCTGCGCACGAAAGCCACGCCCTTAGTATCCCAATCCGCACCCCACCGCTAGCAAAGCCCCAGGTCACCGACCCGTCGAACCTATTGCTAGTAACCTACTGTGCAAGTCAGGTGGTGCCCGGTGAACGCGTGGCTTAGGGGACGACGCCGCTGGGATCGTTGTGGTGCCTGGCCGTGTCCGCGGTGCCCTTCAGCGCGTGGCCCAGGGCCACCACCCCGCTAAGGATCATTGTGGTGCCTGGCCGTGTCCGTAGTGCTCCCTGAGGGCGCGGCGCAGGGCACCATCCGCGCGGTTCGTTGCGGTGCCTGGCGGTGCCTTGGAGGCATGGCGTCGGCCGGCGTCCCCGCCCTGGAGGCGTGGCCCGGCATGGACGTCATCACGGCGTGGAAGCGCTGACGCCGGCCCCTTCTGAGTAGGTAGACGGTGTCGGTGCAGGTGGGGCCGCGTGGGCTCCGGACAGACGGTGAGGCGCCGCAGGGACTGTCAGGGCAGCGACCTAGAATCTTGCCGATGTCCACCTCTCCCGCCTCCGCCAACAGTTTCGTCCACCTGCACAACCACACCGAGTACTCGATGCTGGACGGTGCAGCGCGGATCACTGACATGTTCGAGCGGGCGGCCGAGCTCGGGATGCCGGCCATCGCCACGACCGACCACGGCTACATCTTCGGGGCTCACGAGTTCTGGAGCGCGGGGCAGAAGGCCGGCGTGAAGCCGGTGATCGGGCTGGAGGCCTACGTCACGCCTGGCACCCACCGCACGGACCGGTCCAGGGTGAAGTATGGCGACGGTGGGCGCGACGACGTCTCAGGGTCCGGTGCCTACACCCATATGACCATGTGGGCTCGCAACAACAACGGGCTGCACAACCTCTTCCGCATGGCGTCTCTGTCCTCTCTCGAGGGGTACTACTTCAAGCCGCGGATGGACCGTGAGCTGCTGGAGACCTACGGGCAGGGGCTGATCGCCACGACGGGCTGCCCCTCGGGTGAGGTGCAGACCCGGTTGCGGTTCGGGCAGTACGCAGAGGCCCGGCAGTATGCCGCGGACATGCAGGACATCTTCGGCAAGGAGAACTACTACCTCGAGCTGATGGACCACGGCATCGACATCGAGCGCCGCACCCGCCAGGACCTCCTCCGGCTGGCCAAGGACGTCGGCCTCCCGCTCGTGGCGACCAATGACCTGCACTACACCCGCCGGGAGGACGCGCAGAGCCACAGCGCGCTCCTGTGCATCCAGACCGCGGCCACGTTGCAGGACCCGACCCGGTTCAAGTTCGACGGGGACGGTTACTACCTCAAGACCGCGGAGGAGATGCGGGAGGTGTGGCGGGAGCTGCCGGAGGCCTGCGACAACACGCTGCTGATCGCCGAGCGCTGCGAGGTGTCCTTCACCGAGGGGGAGGGCCGCTACATGCCCCGCTTCCCGGTCCCGGAGGGCGAGGACGAGACGTCCTGGTTTGTCAAGGAAGTCGAGGCGGGACTGCACCGCCGGTTCCCCGAGGGGATCCCGGATTACGCCCGCAAGCAGGCCGCCTACGAGACCGAGGTGATCACCAACAAGGGATACAACGGCTACTTCCTCGTCGTCGCCGATTTCATCAACTGGGCCAAGAGCCAGGGGATCCGGGTGGGGCCGGGCCGTGGTTCCGGCGCGGGCTC
>CAYSIP010000273.1:0-3581 GCA_964431055.1 uncultured Corynebacterium sp.
TCTGCCCGACGAGGGCTTCACCACTCTCAACCAGATCTCTTCGGTCGGTGCCTTCATGCTGGGCGTCTCGTTCCTGCCGTTCTTCTGGAACGTCTGGATCAGCCGCAAGGCTCCCAAGGTGACGGTCGATGACCCGTGGGGTTGGGGACGCTCCCTGGAGTGGGCGACCTCCTGCCCGCCGCCGCCGAAGAACTTCACCTCCCTGCCGAGGATCCGATCGGAGGCACCCGCCTTCGACCTGCACCATCCGGAGATTGCGCTCACGGAATACCCGGCCAATGTCACCACGTCGGGCGGTCATCTGATCGACGCCGGCGAGGACACCGGCCGCCAGCAACTCCTCCGCGAGCGCTCGAATGAGCAGAAGGGTGACGAGTCGTGAAACGTGAAGCGTGGATCTATCTGCCATTGGCGGCGTTCTTCGCCGTGGTGACCCTGGTGTACTTCTTCTTCGGCCGAGTGGATTATCAAGCGCAGATCGGGGGCATCACCCAAGCGACCCAGACCAATCAGGTCGAGTGGGCCGGTGTGGCCGCGCTGGCCCTGTGCTGCCTGATGATGCTCATGATCGGCGGGGTCTTCCTCCTCACCGGACGCAAGATGGACCCGCGACCGGAGGACCGGAACAAGGCGGAGGTCGTGGAGGGCGCGGGTGACATCGGTTTCTTCCCCCCCAGCAGCATCTGGCCCTTCTGGACCGCCATCACGGCCGGCCTGATCTTCCTCGGCCCCGTGTTCGGTTGGTGGCTCACCTTCTTGGGCGTCGGTTTCGGCGTCTATGCGCTCTCCGGTTGGCTGTTCCAGTACTACCGGGGCGACTACAGACACTGAGCCTGCAGGAGACACCACGCGAGGGGCCATCGGCACCGGCGGCCCCTCGGCGGGCCGCACTCACCAACTCGCGTGCAGCGGCCGCCCCTCCTCATAGCCTGAGGACGACTGGATGCCCACCGTGGCGAGCTCAGCGAACTCCCCGAGCGACCGGGCGCCGGCGTACGTGAAGGACGAACGCACCCCGGACACGATGAAGTCGATCAGGTCCTCCACACCCGGGCGGTCAGGATCGAGAAACATCTTCGAACCGGAGATGCCCTCCTCGAACAGGCCGGCGCGGGCACGGTCGAAGCCGGATTGATCGCGCGTACGCATGCGGACCGCGCGAGCGGAGGCCATGCCGAACGACTCCTTGTACATCCGCCCATCCGCATCCGTTCGCAGCGCCCCGGTGGACTCGTGGGTGCCGGCGAACCAGGAACCGATCATCACCGAGACTGCGCCGGCGGCCAGTGCCAGCGCGACATCACGGGGATAGCGCACCCCACCGTCCGCCCAGACCGAGCGCCCGGACGCCCGTGCGGCCTCCGCACACTCGAGGACGGCCGAGAACTGCGGCCGACCGACACCCGTCTGCATGCGGGTGGTGCACATTGCCCCGGGACCGACTCCCACCTTCAGCACGTCCGCACCCGCCTCGGCCAGGTCACGCACGCCGGCAGCGGTCACGACATTGCCAGCAACGAGGGGGACCTCGGGGCGGAGAGTGTCCCGCACTCGCCGGACCAGCGCGAGGGCCTCGATCATCTTGTCCTGGTGCCCGTGGGCAGTGTCGATGACCAGCACGTCGGCCCGGCCGCTCAGCAGTCGCTCGGCGCGGCCCGCCACGTCGCCGGTGACGCCCACCGCAGCCCCGACCCTGAGGGCACCCCTGGAATCCACTGCGGGGGCGTACAGGGCCGATCGGAGGGCTCCCTTGCGGGTGATCACGCCCACGAGTTCCGACCCGTCCAGGGCGAGGGCAAACTCTTGGTGCCGAGCGGAGAGGTCATCGAAGATCTCACGGGGCGAGGCGGAGGGTTTGACGACCGCGAAGTCCTTGCTCATCACCTCGTGGACCTGTGCGAACCGATCCTCGTCCACGGCGTCCGCGGGCGTAACGACACCAAGGGGTGTGACGCCACCCAGTTTCCGGTCCCCTTTGACGACGACCACGACCCCGTGTGCTCGCTTGGGAAGGAGGCTCATCGCCTCGCCGAGGGTGGTGTCAGGCCGGACCATGATGGGGGTGTCGAAGGTGACGTGGGCGTCCTTCACCTTGGCGATCGATCCAGCCACGATGTCCGTCGGAATGTCCTGGGGAATGATCGCTATGCCGCCGCGACGGGCGACGGTTTCCGCCATCCGACGGCCCGAGATGGCAGTCATGTTCGCGACCACGAGGGGCAGGGGAGTCGCGAGGCCGTCCGTGGTGGTGAGATCGACATCGAGACGGGAGCTCACCGTCGACCGACTCGGGACCATGAACACGTCGTTGTAGGTCAGGTCATGGGCGGGTTGCATATTGTTCAGGAAGCGCACCGGTTCATTATCCCCCGACAACGCGGAATGGCCCGGAACCGCAAGGGATCCGGGCCATTCGATCGGTTCGTTGCTGACGTCAGTGCTTCTGGTCCGTCAGCTCCGGGGTGTCATCGTGGCCGTGTGAGCGGGCTTCCTCGATCTCGGTGCGGGTGGGTTTGGGGATGTTGTCACCGAAGAACCAGCGGTGCAGGCGGGCGCGGCGTTTGCTGGTGCCGCCCTTGGTGGTGAGGCCGGCAGGATCGTGGTCGGGGCTGGGCTGGATGGGGACGATGTCGGCGCGTTGGGTGAGGGCGTAGGCTTCGGCGTCGGAGATGGGGGCGTGGTCTTCGAAGTAAGCGCCCTCGGCGGAGCGTTCCATCAGCCCGGATTCCGAGCCGTGCAGCAGGCGTTCGTGGCGGCTGCGCTGAATGCCCAGGCAGATCCGTTTGGTCACAATGAACGCGATGACCGGCAGCACGAAGACCGCGACCCGCAAGACGTAGGTGATCGCGTTGAGCGAGACCTGGAACCGTACGGCGATGATGTCGTTGCCGCCGGCGATGAGGAACAACAGATAGCAGGTGATGGCCGCGACCCCGAAGGCGGTGCGGTTGGGGTTCTGCCAGGGATATTCCAGGATGTGGTGCTCGCGTTTGTCCTTGGTGATCCATTGTTCGAAAAACGGCCATGCCGCCATGGAGGTGAACAACAGCCCGAGCAGTCCGAGGCCGGGGATGAAGATGTTCCACGACCAAGTGGTGCCCAGGATGTGGGTTTCCCAGCCGGGCATGATGCGGACCGCGCCCTCGGCGGGACCCATGTACCAGTCGGGTTGGGAGCCGGCGGTGACTTGGGCGGGGTTGTAGGGGCCGATGGTCCAGACCGGGTTGATCTGGGCGAAGGCCCCCATCAAGGTGATCACGCCGGTGACGATGAAGAAGAAACCGGCCTGTTTGGCCATGTAGACCGGGTAGACCGGGTAACCGACCACGTTGCGTTCGGTGCGCCCGGGTCCGGGGTACTGGGTGTGCTTGTGATAGACCACCAGCCCGATGTGGGCCGCGATCAGCCCGAGCAGCAGCCCGGGCAGCAGCAGGATGTGGACCATGTAGAGCCGGGCGATGATGAGGTCGCCGGGGAACTCGCCGGCGAAGACGAAGAACTCGGCCCAGGTGCCCACGACCGGGATCGAGCGGATCATGCCGTCGGCGAAGCGCAGCCCGGTGCCCGAGAGCAGGTCATCG
>CAYSIP010000274.1:0-3581 GCA_964431055.1 uncultured Corynebacterium sp.
AGTAGGAGACGTAGTATTCGACGGCGTTGTTGGGAAGAAGATGGGGGATCTCTTTGGCCAGCTGTGCTGCCAGTGTCTTGTTCGGCGCCATCACGAGCGTCGGGCGCTGCTGCTTCTCGATCAGCCACGCGGCCGTCGCCGACTTGCCGGTACCGGTCGCGCCCAGCAGCACGATGTCGCTCTCGTTGCGGTTGAGCCGCTCGTCGAGTTCCTTGATCGCGGCGGGCTGATCACCGGCGGGTTCAAAATCGGAGACGACCTTGAACTCGCCCTCCTTGCGCTCGATCTCACCGACGGGGCGGTGCTCAGAGTGGGACAGTACGGGGTGTTCAGCAGCAAATGCCATGTCCTACAGGATACGCCGTGTGGGGGTGCTTATCGACGGCCGTGGTCGTGCCGGTACCTTCCGGCTGGGCAGTCGCCTCAACTCGCCCATCACGCTGCAGGCCAGGACCGTGACAGAAACCGTCGCGACTGCGGGTGCGGGAGGAGTCCCAAGGGGACGCGACCTCGATCCTGAACGGGAGACGCCCATGCTCAACCCCGCATTCGCTGCGCCGGCGGATCTCAGCGCCACCGCGAAGGCCGACCGCCGCGTCCTCGACCACATCCGCGCAGAGTTCGCCACGTTGGGTTTCACCATCGAACACGTGCAGCGCCGCCCGAGGGGGCGGCACGGGAATTCACCTCGCGGAAGGGGCGGTCCTGTGGACCGGGCTGCTCACCGACGCCGTCCGGCATGCGCCGAAATCCGCGCACTCGGAGATCATCCGCGACTGACTGCGGGTCTTCCTCACCGAATATCTCATCCCGGCTCTTCCCCTGACCTACGACTACGCGCCACATGTGGCTGACCTGCGTGAGCTGCTGTGCCTGCGGATGGACGACGCCATCGCGCTGCTGCCCGACCAGTTGCTGGTGGAAGAGATGCCGGATCATCTCTTCGACATCGCTACTCATCGACGTCTCCGAGGAGGAGGATCCGGTGGGCCTTTATGCGCTCCGGGGTCACCACGCCCTGATGCCCTCCGCCCTGTGGATGTCGCCGATGCTCGTGGCGGAGGAATCCGGTTCCGAGGGTCTGGTGATCGCCGCACCGAACCGCGAGACGCGCTATGCCACCCCCGGATATCTGCTGCGGGCCGTCGCCGCGACGCCCACCCACCACAGGCGACCGACTGGATTCCCATCCTCCTACCCGGCCCCGTATGCCTCCAGCCTCATCTTCCCGCCGCAGCCCGGTTATCGTTCACGGGTCCCGACGGCACCTGCTGCGAGGCCTACAGGCAACCCGGCACCTCGGCCGGGGGGGGATCTCCGCGATGTGCACACACTCCGGTGAGGGTGACATCAATGCCGTCACCGTCACAGAGGGGCAGGTTAAAAACACCCGCAACGTCAACTGCGTCTTCGCCCCGGGTGAGACCATCCGACCGTTGGGACCTGGAACCCGGCTGACAGATGTCGCGGTCACCTGCGTCATCGGCGATCACGGTTTCACCGTGGCCGTCGAAACGGGCTAGGCAGCATCCTTCACTCGCTCGGCAACGCCGCTCGGGTGGAGGCCACCCAGCCGTCGAGCTCCCCGGTGGCCTCCCACACGGCGTAGAGCTCGGAATGGTCGGGGTCGAGCACCTTCTCCATCTGACGGCGCACCCAGCGGCGGCGTTCCGGGGTGAAGATGCGGGAAAGCACCTCGGGCCTGATCCCCTCCGGCAGGTCCCCCGGCCGGGAGGACCCCAGGGCGCCGAGGGCGACCACCATCTCGCAGTCGTCTGCGTCCAGGCGGTCTTCGTCAACGGTGAAACGGAATCGCTCGAAATTGAATCGGCCGTCACGGATATCGGCGAGCAGCTCCGCTGCCCGGTCGTTGTCGTACGGTCCGACGTCCCAGGTACCCATGAAGGATCAGTCTAAGGCGAGACGGAAGCTTCCGCAGCACGGATCTTCTGGACGAGATCCTTGACCTGGGGAGCCAGGTCGGCCAGGGTTCCGTTGTTGTCGATGATCACATCGGCGGCGGCGATGCGAACGTCGTCGGAGACTTGGGCGGCGATGCGGCGGCGGACGTCATCCTCCGCCAGCCCCCGCCGGGCGACGACGCGTTCGACCCGTTTCTCAATGTCGACGTCGACGACGACTGTGAGGTCCATCTTCTTCTGCAGCCCCTGGTCGATGAGCAGGGGCATGTCGTAGACGACGCTGCGGCGGCCGGCCTCCTCCGCCTCAGCGAAGCGGCGGGCGGTCTCCTCACGGATCCTCGGGTGGGTGATCGAATTGAGCAGCTGGGTGCGCTCTGCGTCGGTGAAGGCGCGGCGGGCCAGACCGCCCCTGTCCAGAGTGCCGTCGGGGCGGATGATGTCCTCCCCGAACGCCTCGGCCAGCTCCGCCAGTGCGGGTCGTCCGGGTTCGACGACGTCACGCGCGATCTGATCTGCGTCGATGATCTCGAAGCCACGTTCGGCGAGGAGGGTGGCGACGGTGGATTTTCCGCTTCCGATGCCGCCGGTGAGTCCGATCTTCAGCATGTCGCCACCCTAGTGGATTATTCGCCGTCCTCGGCAAATACCGTGATGACTTTGTCCCCGATCTCCGCCTGTGCGGTCGGGTGGGCCTCCACAGCGGCGAATTTCTTCGTGTTGACGACGAGCACCGGAGTGATGGCGGAATACCCTGCAGCCTCGATGGCGGCCCGGTCGAAGGTGATCAGGCGGTCTCCGGCGGAGACGCGCTGCTTCTTCTCGACGTGGACCTCGAAGCCCTCGCCGCCCATCTGGACCGTGTCGATGCCGATGTGGACGAGCATCTCGATGCCGTTGTCCAGGCGCAGTCCCACGGCGTGCCCGGTCTTCTGGACGGTGATGATGCTGCCGTCCGCGGGGGCCACGACGGTGTCTCCGGACGGGTCAATGGCGATGCCCTGGCCGAGAGCCCCACCGGCGAACGCCGGATCGGGGACCTCGCTGAGGGCCACGGCCCGACCGGCCAACGGGGTGCCGACCTCGGTGACCGCGCCCGGCCGCAGGGCCGGTTTGAGCTCCTTGGCTGGGGCGGTGGCGGTGGCCGTCGCGACGGCCGTGCCGCCGCCACCCGAGGAGGGCGTGGGCGCCGGCTCCGGGGTGGTGCCGGTCTCCTCCGCGGCGTCGATACGCTCGTCCTCCTCCCGGCTGGCCTCCTCGCGCTCGGCGGCGAGCTGGGCTCGGATCTCGTCCCGCTCGTCCTTGGCCCGGTAGTCGAGGAAGACGACCAGTAGGAAGGAGGTCACGAACGCGACCAGCACGCCGATGGCGTAGCCGAGCATCGGGGTGAAGGCGGCGATGGTGAGCACGGAAGTGAACACGAAGGCGCTGGTCTCCGGCTGGACGAAGCCCATCACGACGCCACCCGCGAAACAACCGGGCAACAGTCGGAAGTAGGTCTTCTTGAAGCGCAGGAGCACACCGTAGAGGGAGGGTTCGGAAATGCCACCCAACAGACCCGCCATCAGACCGCCGAGGGAGACCTGCCGCATCTGGCTGTTACGTTCCCTGATGGAGATGACCATGACGCCGGCCACAACACCGAAGCAGGCGAAGTTCCAG
>CAYSIP010000275.1:0-3571 GCA_964431055.1 uncultured Corynebacterium sp.
GCCGCCTTCGCCGCCCTGCGCTGGATGGCGGTGGTGGCGCGCCCGGCGCGGAAGTTCACCTCGGTGTCGGAAAGATCGGCGCAGTCGGGCAGGTGGAAGAAGCCGATCGGAAAGCTGAGGACTTCGGAGAGGTCCTCCGCCCGGGAGAGGGGTGCCCCGTTGTTCTCGTAAGTGTTCACCGTCCGCGGGCTGACACCGAGGTGGTGTGCCAGATCGGTCTTGGTCAGTCCTCGGCGCTGGCGGGCGATGGCGATCCGGTTCGGGGAGAGGAAACGGCTAGGCGGTGCGTCCCCGCTCCTCAACCGTGAACTCGACATCGTGTTCTCCCGCATCCAGTGGTCGCCTCATCGTGGTCTTGTAGTCAATGGCGGGCAGGATCACCCTGATCCGCCAGCCGGTGAACCTGCCGTCCCTGATCCCCTCGGGGAGGGAGATCTCGGAACGCAGTTCACCGTCGTCCCGGTAATAGATTAGGAACCAGGTACCCGGTGGCGGGGCATCGGGGTCGGTTCTGTCGGACAGATATTCGACGATCTCGGGAAACGCCAGCTGGCCACCCAGGACGAACTCCTCGGTGGCCCTGCCCTTGCGCTTCTGCACGTTGGGGCAGGCGGTGGGTGACTCCGAACCTGTCTCAGTGTTCCCGCCGAGCACGGAGAGCGTGTAGCTGCGGGTGAGGTGGCGCAGATAGGGGCGGTTCGATCTGTCCTCGGAACGCCAGTGGCCCGTGCCCTGCAGCTCCTCGCGCAGAGTACCGACGGTATAGGACCAACGGCTGAAGCCCGGCGCGGTGACCGGGAAGAAGGGGGTGAGGTTGCGTGCCGCGAGCTCACCGCTGCCCAGGGCATCGCGCACGGCGGCGGTGTCAATGCCCATGCGGGCGAGGTAACCGTCCGCCTCCTCGGGGCCGATGATCTGCGGGAGACCGGTCGGCTGGAAGAGCTGCTCCATGATGTCTCCTTCGCGCGATCCGTCCGTTCCTCAAATTATCGCACGGAACCGGAAGGTGGAGGGAACGGGACGTCGATAAGCAATCGACCTGGAACTTTTCAGTAACCTCGAGGACAACAGTTAGTGACCCGGAGCCTGAAAGGCGGTAGCCCACCCGCAATGACACGAACCTTCTTCCTCACCGAGGACCAGATCATGGAGGAGTACAACAACGCCGACAAGGAGACGCTCAGCCGCTTCTGGGACCTCATCGGCAGGTTCGGCAGCCCACTGCGTGAACTCGACGGTGTGCGCACCACCTTCGTGTGGCGGGACATCGGTGGGAACGTGCCCATGCACCTGTACATGAACCGGATCACCGACAAGCAGAATTACGACCTCGGTCTGATGAAGCAGGTGCCGGGCACGGACATCCACGTCCGCACCCTGGAGCTCTCCCCCACCCACACCGCCTCCTACGGCTTCCAGCCGGCTGCCGGGGAGGGGGAACGTCGCGACGGCCCGCCTCCCCTTGACCATTACCCGACGTACCTGGATCTCCACAATCCCCGCGCCCTGGTGCGGGACGGCATCCACGGCCTGTCATTGTTCGAAGGTCCGCTCGTCCCCTTCCGGCGCGAGTGGGACTTCGATTCCGCGGACATCACCGGCTCGCTGTTCAGCGAGGAGGTCGAGGTGGGCGGTGCTTTACGACGTCTCTGGCTCTACCTGCCGGCCGAATCCGGCGACGGGCCGCTGCCGCTGCCGCTGATGACCCTGTTCGATGCGGAGACCTGGTTCGGGCGTCTGCATCTGCCCGTTGCGCTGGAGAAGGCCGCCGCGGAAGGAAAGATCCCGCCGATGGCGGTGCTGGGTATCGCCAACGTCGACCAAGCGGACCGGGTCGCATCCTTGAGCGCCAACGAGGAGTTTCTGGCGGAGGTCTTCGGCCCCGCCACCATCTGGGCCGTCGCCCACGCCGCCTCCCGCGGGGTCACGTTCGCCGGCCCGGAGGGCCAGATCATCGCCGGCCAGAGCCTGGGCGGACTCTCCGCCCTGGTGTCTGTCCTGCGCGAACCGGAACGCTACCGCTACGCCATCGCGGCCTCGCCTTCCCTGTGGTGGGAGCCGGGCGAGAAACGCACGCCGGCGGACCTGGGCAGCCGGACCGTCGACTGGATCACCGAGCAGTTCGGAAAGGGGCCACAGGGCGGGACCAGGGTGCTGCTCAGCGCCGGCGTCCGCGAAGAGTTGAACGTGCCCGGCGTCCACCTGCTCGAGCAGACCATGCGCTACCGCGGGTGGGACGCGGACATCAACGTCTACGACGGCGGGCACGACTTCGCGTGGTGGCGGGTGGCCTTGATCGATGATCTGGGGAGGATTTTCGCGGGCTGATTCCCGCATTCCATTCCGAAAGTGACGGCCTGAGAGGGAGTGGGTGACTCCCACCTGGATCAGCGCCGTCTTTTCTGTTCCGCAGCCATTCTCAGACCTTCCCCTCAAGGAATATGTTCTCCCCATAAGTCAGTCATGGCTTCCGCCCATGGCGCAGTGAAATACAGCGATTCACTCACGCCAATTACTGCGTTGGCGACATGAATCACTTTCCTATTCAGGCAACCGGTTGGATAATACGGGGAAGAAGAAGCTCGGCGACTTCATCCATGGAAGGGAAGGCAATTTCCGCACCACTTGCGGGGCCGATGCCCACCACAGTCATTCCGGCCGCTTGTGCGGCCTGCACCCCGGCCGGCGAGTCCTCGAAAACCAGCACTCTGCTCATGTCCGGTTCCCCGGCGAGAGCAGCCGCCTTCAGGAATCCCTCCGGGTCGGGCTTGCCGTTCTTGACATCCTCAATGGTGAGCACGCAGTGGAAGCGGTCACTGATACCGCGTTCCCACAGAACCGGTTCTATGAGCTGACGGAGGGTGCCGGTGACAATCCCCAGCTTCCATCCCTTCTCCACCAACTGGACGACCAGCTCCACGCTGCGGGCAGAGACCCTGGGGTTGGCCCGGCAGATGGCCGCGTACTGCTCCCCCACCCGGGCCAGCAGGTCCGTCGCCTCCTCCACGCTGCGCCCCCTGGCTTCCACGAGCGCGGCGGCGATGTCCGGTTCGCTCCTGCCCAGCAGAGCGGCGTACTCATCCGCCGACATCGCCGGAAGGCCCATGTCCAGGAGGGCGCGGCCATACGCGGCCTCCAGCTCGGTTTCATCGTCACTGAGTGTGCCGTTGAAATCGAACAGCACCGTCGTGGCCTCTGACATTCGGTCGAGAAGAAATTCGCGGTTTTTCACAGTGGGGATCCTTTTCGTGAGCCAGGTCTCGTGATATCCGCGTGATGATAAATGAAAAGCATTGTATCCGCTGGCTATTATCCCGCTATTCCCCGACAGTTCACTTCTTGTTGTCCATCAGGACAAGCGCGACTGTCACACTCAATTCCCATGCCAATAGAAGGGACATTCCCGCTATTGCCGCACCCCATTTTTCATTGACCCTCCGGTCTTCACTCCTGCCCAGAAGGAAAATCATGTCGCGTAGTGCACGCTCTCGTTTCGGTTCACGTCCGGCTTCCCGCCGCAACCTGTTCCGCGCACTCGGCTTGGCCGCCAGCCTCGCAATCGCCTCCCCGG
>CAYSIP010000276.1:0-3541 GCA_964431055.1 uncultured Corynebacterium sp.
TCCTCCATCGCCACCAGCGCGAGCAGCTGGAGGAGGTGGTTCTGGATCACGTCCCGCGCTGCGCCGATGCCGTCGTAGTAACCCGCGCGGCCACCCAGGCCGATGTCCTCGGCCATGGTGATCTGAACGTGATCGACGTAGTGGGCGTTCCAGAGCGGGTCGAAAAGCTGGTTGGCGAAGCGCAGGGCCATGATGTTCTGCACCGTCTCCTTGCCCAGGTAGTGATCGATGCGGAACACCGACTCCTCCGGGAACACGGAGTTGACCAGGCGGTTGAGCTCGCGGGCGGTCTCCTGGTCATGTCCGAACGGCTTCTCGATGATCACGCGCCGCCAGGACTCGCCCTCGGCCTCTGCGAGGCCGGAGCGCTCGAGCTGGTGGCACACGTCGGAGAAGTAGTCCGGCGGGACGGACAGATAATAAGCCCAGTTCCCGCTGGTGCCCCGGGTGTCGTCCATCTCCGCGACCATGGCGGATAGACGGTCGAAGCCCTCGTCGTCGAAATTACCCTCGACGAAGTGCATGCCCTCAGCCAGTCGTTCCCACACGTGGTCGCGCATCTTGGTCCTCGCACCCTCGGAGACCGCCTCCTGGACGTAATCCTCGAATTCCTGCTTGCTCCAGGACCGGCGCCCGTATCCGATGAGGGTGAAACCGGCGGGCAGGAGCCCTCGGTTGGCCAGATCGTAGACAGCCGGGAGCAGCTTCCGCCGGGCGAGGTCTCCGGTCACGCCGAAGATCACCATGCCGGAAGGACCTGCAATCCGCGGCAGCCGTTTGTCCAGTGGGTCACGGAGCGGATTGACCCAGGTGCGGTTGTCGGTCACGGGCATCAGTGGAAGGACCTTTCTGAGCGGGGAGCGTGGCTGGGGGCCGAAGACGCGGGCCAGGGAGGACCCCGACCCGCGCCACCGAATCTACTGGAGCTGCGACTTCATGGACTCGAGAAGTTCGTTCCAGGAGGTGACGAATTTCTCCACGCCCTCATCCTCGAGGACGATGAAGACGTCCTCCAGGTCGACACCGACGGCGACGAGTTGGCGGAAGACCTCCTCCGCCTCCTCGGCGGTGCCGGTGAGGGTGTCACCATGCAGGCCACCCTGCCCGAGGACCGCATCAATGGTCTTCTCGGGCATGGTGTTGACGGTGTCGGGGCCGGCGAGCTCGGTGACGTACATCGTGGCGGGGTAGTCCGGGTTCTTCACACCGGTCGAGGCCCACAGCGGACGCTGGACGTTGGCGCCCTCCGGCAGGTCCCCCTTGCCGAACAGCTCCTGGAAGACCGCGTAGGCGCGGCGGGCGTTGGCGATGCCGGCCTTGCCGCGCAGGGCCAGGGCCTCCTCGGTGCCGATCGCCTCGAGGCGCTTGTCAATCTCGGTGTCGACGCGGGAGACGAAGAAGGAGGCCACCGAGTGGATCTTCGAGACGTCATGGCCGTTGGCGGCGGCGCGCTTGATGCCCTCGCGGTAGGCGGCGACGACCTCGCGGTAGCGGGCCACTGAGAAGATCAGGGTGACGTTGACGCAGATGCCCTCGGCCAGGGCCTCCGTGATGGCCGGGATGGAATCCCGGGTGGCCGGGATCTTGATCATCACGTTGGGACGGTCGACCTGGGCCCACAGCTCACGGGCCTGAGCCAGGGTGGCGTCAAAGTCGCCGGAGATCCGCGGGTCCACCTCGATGGACACGCGGCCGTCGCGACCGTTGGTGGCCTGGTGGATGGGGGTGAAGAGGTTGCAGGCGTCGCGGACGTCGTCGATCATCATGGCGTAGACGCCGTCGTCGAGACCGGCGCCCTTGCCCTTCAGCTCCTCGATCTGCGCGTCGTAGGCGGTGCCCACGGACATCGCGGTGGCGAAGATCGTGGGGTTGGTGGTCACGCCGACGATCGACTTGGAGTCGATGACCTCGGCGAGGTTGCCGGAGATGATGCGGTCGCGGGAGAGATCGTCGAGCCAGGTGGAGGTACCCAGCTGGGAGAGATCGTCGATATGGGTCATGGAAGTGTCCTCACTTGATCCGGGTGATGGGTGGTTACTGGGCGGCGAGGGAGTCGCGGGCGGCAGCGACGACGGCTTCGGTGGTCAGGCCGAACTCCTCAAACAGCTTCTGGTACGGGGCAGAGGCGCCGAAGTGCTCCAGGGAGACGGCGCGGCCGCGGTCACCGATCCAGCGGTGCCACGGCAGGGCGAGGCCCGCCTCGACGGACACGCGGGCGGTGACGGCCTTCGGCAGCACGGACTCGATGTAGTCGGCGTCCTGCTCCTCGAACCAGTCGAGGCAGGGGACGGACACGACGCGGGCGGCGGTGCCCTCGTCCTCGAGGGCCTTCGCGGCCTCGACGGCCATCTGCACCTCGGAACCGGTGGCCATCAGGATGACGTCCGGGGTCTCCTTGGAACCCTCGACGAGGACGTAGGCGCCGCGGCGCACGCCCTCGGCGGCCTTCTCCTTCGTGCCTTCCAGGACGGGAACGTTCTGGCGGGTCAACGCCAGACCCTTCGGGCCTGACTTATATTCCAGGGCCGCGGCCCAGGCCTGGGCGGTCTCGTTGGCGTCGGCCGGGCGCAGCATCGACATGTTGGGGATGGCCCGCAGGGCGGTCAGCTGCTCGACCGGCTGGTGGGTCGGGCCGTCCTCGCCCAGGCCGATGGAGTCGTGAGTCCAGACGTAGTAGGCGTCGGTGCCCTGCAGAGCGGCCAGGCGCACGGCGGGACGCATGTAGTCGGAGAAGATCAGGAAGGTGCCGGCGTACGGGCGGGTGCCGCCGTGCAGGGCGATGCCGTTCATGATCGCGCCCATGGCGTGCTCACGGACGCCGAAGTGCAGGTTGCGGCCGTAGGGCTCGGCGGACCAGGTGTCGGTGCTGATGGACACGGGACCGAAAGACGGGGAGCCCTTGATCACCGTGTTGTTGGAACCGGCCAGATCGGCGGATCCGCCCCACAGCTCCGGCAGGGTCTTGCCCAGTGCCTGGAGGGTGGCCTCCGAAGCCTTGCGGGTGGCCAGGCCCTTGGCGTCCGGCTCCCAGGTGGGCAGCTCCGCGGCGAAATCCTCCGGCAGCTTCCGGCTGATCAGCCGATCGTGGAGAGCCTTGGTCTCCGGGTTGGCCTTCGCCCAGGCATCGTATTTCTCCTGCCACTGCGCGTGCTTCTGCGCGCCGCGCTCAATCAGTGAACGGGTGTGGGCGATGACCTCATCGTCGACCTCGAAGTGCTTCTCCGGGTCGAAGCCGAGCTCACGCTTGGTGGCCGCGACCTCCTCCTCACCGAGGGCCGCGCCATGGGAGGCGCCAGTGTTCATGGCGTTGGGGGCCGGGTAGGCGATGATGGTGCGCAACCGGATGAAGGTCGGGCGGTCGGTGACTGACTTCGCCTCGGCGATGGCCTCCTCGATCGCGGTGACGTCCTCGCCACCCTCGATCTCGATGGTGTGCCAGCCGTAGGCCTCGTAGCGGGCGACGACGTCCTCGTTGAAGGCGATGGCGGTGTCGTCCTCGATGGAGATGCGGTTGTCATCCCAGAAGACGATGAGGTTGCCC
>CAYSIP010000277.1:0-3511 GCA_964431055.1 uncultured Corynebacterium sp.
TCCCGCGCACCAAGCGTGGCGTGATCTCCTACTCCGCCCGCGACATCGCCGAGCGGCTCAACGCCCGCGCCCTGGTGGCCTTCACCACCTCCGGTGACACTGCCCGGCGGGTGGCCCGCCTGCACTCCCACCTGCCGCTGCTGGTGTTCACCCCGGACCCGGCGGTGCGGTCCCAGCTCGCCCTGACCTGGGGCGCGGAGACCTTCCTGTGCCGCAAGATCAGCTCCACCGACGAGATGATGCGGGAGGTCGACCAGGCGTTGCTCGCCATGGACGCCTACCAGCGCGACGACATGATGGTCGTCGTCGCAGGTACCCCTCCCGGGGTGTCCGGCAACACCAACATGATTCACGTCCACCTGCTGGGCGAGGACACGAGCCAGTAGGCCTGACCAGGGATTTCATCCCCGCCCCGCCGCACCTGCCCCAGCTTCCCGGCCACGGTGCGGCGGGGTGTTCTCGTGTCCGTGGATCACGGGTGTGAGTCGCCGGTCACATCGGTCGCCAAACCTCCGGGGGGCCTATACCTTAGGGGATGTGAATTACACCGGTACCGTCAACGTCCGTTCCACTTTGCCCGCTGAGCTGGCGGATCTCTCGCGTCTGGCGATGAATCTCCGTTGGTCGTGGCGCCATGAGTCCCGCGAGCTGTTCCGTGAGATCGATCCCCGGTTGTGGGACGCCACCGAGGAGTCGCCGGTGGCGTTCCTGCGGAAGGTCTCGTCCTCCCGCCTCAACGAGCTGGCCAACGATCCGTCGTTCATCGAGCGTCTGCGCGAGGAGATCGCGGACCTCGAGGAGCACCTCACCGCGGGCCTGTGGTACCAGAAGTCCCACGAGCCGGACGGGCCGCTGTCGAACCTGGGCCCCACCGACCCGCTGGTCGCCTACTTCTCCATGGAGTTCGGCGTCCACCCCTCCCTGCCGATCTACTCCGGTGGCCTGGGCATCCTCGCCGGTGACCACCTGAAATCCGCCTCCGACCTGGGCCTGCCGCTCATCGGCGTCGGCCTGCTCTACACCCACGGTTATTTCACGCAGTCGCTGTCGGCTGACGGGTGGCAGGAGGAGACCTACTTCTACCACGATCCGGAGAATCTGCCGATCGATCCGGTCCTCGACGCCGAAGGCAACCAGCTGACCGTCGCCGTGGACTTCCCCGAGGGTCGCCACATCACGATCGCCCTGTGGGTGGCCCACGTCGGACGGGTGCCGCTGCTGCTGCTCGACACGAACGTCGACGCCAATCCCTCCGACATGCGCGAGGTCACGGACCGTCTCTACGGCGGCGACGCCGAACACCGCATCAAGCAGGAGGTCGTCCTGGGCGTCGGCGGCGTGCGCGCCGTCAACGCCTACTGCGACAACGCCGGCATCCCCCGTCCGGCCCTCGCCCACCTCAACGAGGGGCACGCCGGTTTCCTCTCCCTGGAGCGCATCCGCGAACGCATGGCCGACGGCCTGGGTTTCGAGGAGTCCCTCGCGCAGGTCCGCGCCGCCAATGTCTTCACCACCCACACCCCGGTTCCGGCTGGTATCGACCGCTTCGACATCCAGCTGGTGCGCCGCTACCTGGGCGACGGCCTGCCGGAGGAGCAGCGGCTGGTCCCGGGGGTACCGCTCGAGCGCGCCCTCGATCTGGGCCGCGAGTCGGACCCGCACCTGTTCAACATGGCCCACCTGGGTCTGCGTTCGGCGCAGCACGCCAACGGCGTGGCCAAGCTGCACGGCAGTGTCTCCCGTGACATGTTCGCCGGCCTGTACCCCGGTTACGAGGGGGAGGAGGTGCCGATCGGGTCAGTGACCAACGGCGTGCACCTGCCGACCTGGGCGAGGCCGAACATGCAGAAGATCATCGCCCGCATTGCCGGCGGCGGTGACCTGACCGAGGTGGATTCCTGGGACCACCACGAGGCCGTCACAGACGAGGAGCTGTGGACCGAGCGCAACCGGTTGCGCGCCGACCTCGTCGACGTCGCCCGCACGAGCCTGCACCAGTCCTGGCTCAAGCGCGGCAACGCTCAGGCCCAGCTCGGCTGGGCGAAGCGCGTGCTCGATCCCGAGGTGCTCACCGTCGGTTTCGCCCGTCGCGTGTCCACCTACAAGCGGCTGACCCTGATGCTGCGGGATCCGGAGCGGCTGCGTTCCATCCTGCTCAACCCGGAGCGCCCGGTGCAGTTCGTCATCGCGGGCAAGGCCCACCCGCACGACATGGGCGGCAAGAAGTTCATGCAGGAGATCGTCCGTTTCGCCGACCAGGCCGGTCTGCGCGACCGTTTCCTCTTCCTGCCCGACTATGACATCACCCTGGCCAGCTACCTGGTCTCGGGCGCGGACATCTGGCTCAACAACCCGGTGCGTCCGCAGGAGGCCTCGGGCACCTCGGGCATGAAGGCGGTCCTCAACGGCGGGTTGACGATGTCGATCTCCGACGGCTGGTGGGACGAGATGGACCAGGAGGACCACGGTTGGACCATCCCGACGGTGGAGACCCACGACCAGGAGTACCGCGACCAGCTGGAGGCGCAGGCACTCTACGACATCCTCGAGAACGAGGTTGCCCCGATGTTCTACGACCGGGACTCTGACGGTGTGCCGCGCGAGTGGCTCAAGTGGGTTCGCCGTTCCCTGACGGAGATCTCCCCGCTGGTGCTCTCGACCCGCATGGTGCGCGACTACACCGACCAGCTCTACCGCCCGACCGCGGAGGTCGCGGAGGCCATCCACGCCGACCGCACCACCGCCGCCGGGTTCGTCAACTGGATCGAGCGGGTCCGCCAGAGCTGGTCGAATATCTCACTGCACAACCTGCGCTGCAACGGCACCACAGTCGAGGAGGCCGCGGAGGCGGACGCCGGACAGTCGATGTACCTGACCGTCCACGCCGATTTCGGCCTGCTGACCGAGCATGACGTCACGGTCCAGGCGGTGATCACCAACGAGAAGGGTGATCGTCGCATCCTCGACATGATCGACGGTGGCGAGGACGGCTACTCCGTGGAACTGTCCACCGACGTCCCGGGCACCTACCGCTACACGGTCCGCGTGGTGCCCAGCCACGAGCTGCTGGTCTCCCCGGCGGAGCTCGGACTGGTCACCTACTACCAGGTCTGACCTCTGACGCGACGGTGGCCCCCACCGTGGCGTCAGCTCAGATTCCGACGTAGGTGAGCACCGCCGCCGCAGCGGCCCTGGTGGTCGCCGCCACGGTAGGTTCGTAGTCGGGCAGGAAGGTGCTCATGTGGTTGACCGGCACGTCCTCCTTGACCCGGTTGGCGGCCACCGCCCGGTCCCACACCCCGGCCGGGGTGCAACCCACGGCCCAGAACAGGTAGGGCACGCCGAAGGCGCGGGGGATGTTCGAGAAGTCCTCGGAGACGGTCCGGCGCTCCGCGTCGACGGAATCCGGACCGAAGACGCGGTCGAAGGTGGCGCGCACCGTGTGGAAGGCCTCGGCGTCGTTGTCGATGAGCTCCCCGTGGGCGAAGAACTCGAACTCCGGGTCCCGCTC
>CAYSIP010000278.1:0-3474 GCA_964431055.1 uncultured Corynebacterium sp.
TTCGGTGACCGGGGTCCCTTGCCTTCTCCGCCGAGGGCTGGCAAGTCCGTCTCCGCCGAGGGCTGGCAAGTCCGTCTCCGTCGGGTGGGAGGCTCAGCGCCGGTCGGAGTCCTCCCGATGTCCGCCCGTGGCCGACCCGGGCGCAGTGTTTCCTCGCCCGACGCCAGTATGAATGGAAACACCCCGTTAACGGTCCATGGCCGGGAACTTTCGGGGGCCACCCACCGACCAGTCTCTTGGTGGCTCCCGTCGGGAGGTACCGTGTGCCTTGCGCCCCTTTTCCTAGCTCAGACCCGTCCAGGAGGACTTTTCGTGATCATTCCGCGTTCACTCCGACGCTCCGCACTGGCGGCCATCGCGGCCGCCGGAGCCGTGAGCATCGCGGCCGCGCCGGCCGCCCTCGCCCACGACGTGGTGGTCGGTGGCGATCCGGCCGACGGTGAAGTGGTCGAGGAATTTCCCCGCACCATCGAGCTGGAATTCTCCGGGATTCCGCGCGAGGGCTTCAGCACCGTGGCCGTGACCGAAGAGACCTCCGGTGAACTGCTGTTCTCCGGGGAGCCGACGATCGATGGTCAGCTGGTCACCCTCGAACTGCCCGAGGACGTCACCGGTGGGCCCGGTGACTACACCGTCGGTTTCCAGATCACCTCCTCGGACGGTCACGCCACCCGTGGCATGACCACCTTCACCGTCACGGGTGACGAAACTGCGGGCGCCCCTGCGGCCGACGCCACGGCGACCCCCGAGAACGCCGACAACACTGACAGAACCGGAGACACCGGGGTCGCTGACACCGCCAGCGACGAGGTGGAGGAAACCGGCCTGAGCGGACCCTGGGCCTGGGTAATCGCCGGACTGGGCATTCTCGTCATCCTCGGTGTCATCGTCATGATGATCGCCAAGGGCCGCAACACACCACAGGAGTAGAAGTACAGACCATACGAGCCCCTCTCGGACTCACCGCACTGACCGTCGCAGCACTGGGCCTCGCGGCGTGCAGCCCGCCCAACGAGAATCCGTCCCCGCAGTCCACCGGCGAGACTGTCACGACCACCCACGCGCAGGCCACCACAGAGACCACGGCTGACGGCGCCGAGGACGGTGCCACGGTCGTCTTCGAAGACGACCGTGGTCCGCGCCAAGGAGGCCGACAGTGAGATGACCGCTGTGTTCGGCACCCTGGTCAGCACCACCGACGAGGAGATCGCCGTCAACGGCTTCCCCACCGACCTTGCTGCGGGGGCTTTCGAACTGCATGAGGTGGTGGACGGGGTCATGCGGGAAAGCCCGACGGATTCACGATCGCACCAGGTGGCGAGCACGAGCTGGCCACCGGTGGTGACCACCTGATGGATCATGGGTTACCCGGAAGAGATCCCCGCCGGCGACACCGTCGCGCTGACCATCCTGCTCGACGACGGCAGCGACATCGACCTCGGGGACGTGCCCGTGCGCAGCATGGGCGCGGGGGAGGAGAATCACGGCGCTGACGGAGAGCTGCACGGCGGGCACAGTGGCGAGGGTTAGGGAGGCGGACCTGACATGACCCCCTGACGCGGGGGGCCTCGCCGGATTGTCCACCACTGCCGAAGGAGCGGTAGTGGCCGCCTGCTCCCAGGGACGGGCGGCGACGGGGCGCCGATCTGATCGGGCCCGCGGCAGTCGGCACCCGCCTGCAGGACGCCCTCGTCCCCTTCGACGACGTCCATCAGGCCGGGGTGGCCACCCCGCGGCAGGCCCATCTCAACCTGGTGGCGTTTCGTCTCGGGGAGGAGGTGGGCCGCGACGGCGTGGCCCGCCTACTGCGGCTGTGGGCCGAGGACGCCCGACGGTTGTGCACGGGGGAGGCCCCGCTGGGAAGTCTCGAACCCGAGATGGTCACGCCTCACGATCACCTGCGGTTTCGGCCCGGGTCTCTTCGGGGTGCTCGGGGCAGGGGACCGACGATCCGGGTGGCTTGCCCCGATACCCGGGTTCAGCCGTGACAGGTTGGACCCGGCATGGGGGGCAATCGGATCCGGTGCTGCAGTTCTGTTGCGATGATCCCGTCATGCTCCCCCGCGCGGTCCGCCACATGGCCCGCTCCGGTGCCGACTATGCGCAGATGCAGTGGATGCAGCAGGGATTCCTGCGCACCGACGGCAGCGTTCCGGAGGGATCCACCCCGATCAACCTGTTCGGCCAGCTCGACGGCACAGTCAACCCGCGAGCCGGGGAGGACTGGGATGAACAGGCGTGGATCGACGAGGGGCAGGACTGGCTCCTCGACGGCACCGCGATGGTGGTCCGCCGCATCAACATGAACATGGAGACCTGGGAGATGCTCGACCGTACCTCCCCGGAGGAGTCCATCGGACGCACCCTCGCCACCGGGGCGCCGCTCACCGGAACCGACGAATTTGATGAGCCGGGCTTCGCGGTGCGCGACGCCTTCGGCCTGCCGGTCATCGACCCCAACAGCCACATGGGCCGGGCGAGGCCGCCGGCCGATCACCCGGAACAGCGGCTGGCGCGTCGCTCCTACGACTTCGATCTGCCGCCTGAGCCCGGCAGCGGGCAGCTGTCCGACTCGGGAATGGTGTTCATCTGCTTCCGGAAGGATCCTGACCTCCAGTTCACCCCGATCCAGGCGCGGCTCGACGAGGCGGACCGGCTCAACGAGTGGATCACCCACATCGGTTCGGCGGTCTACTGGATACCGTCGGGTACGAGCGCCGACGGTCGCGGGCGTGACTCGTGGTGGGTGAGGGGTTGTTCGCGTCCCTCTGAGACACCCGTCCGGACGACCTCCCCGGCCGCGCGGGGGCAATGCCCTGCGGGGTAACATGAGCGGGAACGTCACGCAGGCCACCCGTCGCCCGGTCCGGGGGACCGGGCCTGGGTGCGTGCCCGGATTCCAGTGGGGCGCGGCCAGGTATGCCGCACCCCGCGCGAGCGCAAGAAGGAGCGCAGCACACCCATGGTGAACGCCACCGATCATTCCCCGGCCGTCTACCCCCCGTTCGAGGTCCCCGCCGGCACCGCCGTCGGCGCCGCCATGCGGGATCTCGACCTGCCGAACAAGGGGCCCGACGCCGTCGTCTGCGTCAAGGACGAGGACGGCGAGCTGAAGGACCTGTCCCACGTGCCGGAGACCGACGGTGAATTCACCGCCGTCACCGCCTCCTCCGAGGACGGCCGGGCCGTCATCCGCCACTCCTGCGCCCACGTCCTCGCCCAGGCCGTGCAGGCCGAGTTCCCCGGCACCAAGCTGGGCATCGGTCCGGCCATCGAGAACGGCTTCTACTACGATTTCCAGGTCGCCGAGCCATTCACCCCGGAGGACCTCAAGACGCTGGAAAAGCGCATGAAGAAGATCATCAAATCGGGTCAACGCTTCGAGCGCCGCGTCTACGCCTCCGCCGAGGCCGCCGCCGAGGAACTCAAGAATGAGCCCTTCAAGCTCGAGCTGGTCCAGGACAAGGGCAACGT
>CAYSIP010000279.1:0-3470 GCA_964431055.1 uncultured Corynebacterium sp.
GTCGAGAAGTTCCAGAAGCGTTTCGGCGGCATGGCTCGCCGCAAGAAAAAGACCGACTAAGACTAAGGAGGGAAGAAACCATGGCAGTTCCGAAGTTCAAGAAGTCCCGCTCGAACACCCGCACCCGCCGTTCGCAGTGGAAGGCAGACAATGTCGCCCTCCAGGAGGTCAAGATCGACGGTCAGACCGTCCGCATCCCGCGCCGCCTCGTGAAGGCAGCTCAGCTGGGTCTCGTCGAGGTCGAGCAGTTCTAGTCGATTCCGATCGAATCACCGGACCGGCCGTCTCCCTTTCGAGGGGGACGGCCGGTTTTTTCGATACTCCACTGACCCCGTTTTGAGAGTCTGTCTTTGAAGAGGCGAGAAGTGCGCCATAATAGAAACATGAAAATACTTGTGGTGGACGATGAGAAGGCGGTGCGCGAATCCCTGCGTCGGTCGCTGAGCTTCAACGGGTACGAAGTCGCCCTCGCTGAGGACGGCGTCGAGGCGCTCGAGGTGATCGGGAAGGTACAGCCCGACCTCACGGTGCTCGACGTGATGATGCCCAGGATGGACGGCCTGGAAGTCTGCCGTAATCTCCGCAGCACCGGTTACGATCGCCCCATCCTCATTCTCACCGCCCGTGACGGTGTCTCCGATCGGGTGGCCGGTCTCGACGCCGGCGCGGACGACTACCTGCCCAAGCCCTTCGCCCTCGAAGAGTTACTCGCCCGTGTCCGTGCACTGCTGCGCCGGGCTGCCGCCGACGCGATCGGTGGGGACGGTAACTCCGATGAGCTGGTCTTCGAGGACCTGCATCTGAACCCCGACACCCGCGACGTCCACCGCGGCAGCCGTGCCATCAGCCTCACCAGGACCGAGTTCGCCCTGTTGAAACTCCTGATGTCCAATCCCCGTCGCGTGCTCTCCCGCACCACCATCCTGGAGGAGGTCTGGGGTTACGACTTCCCGACCTCCGGCAACGCCCTCGAGGTCTATATCGGTTACCTGCGGAGGAAGACCGAGGCCGAGGGAGAATCCCGACTCATCCACACTGTCCGCGGCGTCGGTTACGTCCTGCGGGAGACCGCTCCGTGATGTTGCGGAAGCATGTGCCGACCGCGGATGGGCCACCGCCCGCACCGGTTGTCACACGCGAAGGCGGGCAGAAGGACCCGCGTTCACCGGTGGAGACGGCGGCGCCGCAGCCGGTCACCGGCGTCGAGGGACTGTCCGCCCGCACGCCGCTGCGCTGGCGGCTGTCCCTGCTCACCGCCGGCATGGTCGCTCTCGCCGTCGGCGCGATGTCGCTGATCTCCTACTGGACGATCGCGACGTCCTCGGCCGCCGCGGTCGACCGTGAATTGGACGAGAAGGCCACGGCCCTGCTGGAACGGTCCGTGGATCCGGCCTTCCTCACCGACGTGGCGGGGGAGATCGAACAGTTCAAGGCCTACAACCCCGGTCAGCGGGTCTCCATCTCGCCGCCCGGGTGGACCTTCGCCGTGGGTGACACCATCCTCACCGGAGATGACCGCACCTCCGGTGCCGACGGGACCGGGACCTCCGTATTCACCAGCGACGGTGAGCGCATCCTCAGTAAGCAGGACAGCTACGGCGGAAACGTCACCCTGGCACAGGACCTGGACGCCACCCGTGAACTGATCAGTTCCCTCGGTGCCGTGATGCTCGTGATCGCGCTCCTGGGAGTCGCCCTCGCCATCACCGCCGGCACGCTCGTCGCCGCAGCTGGTCTCCGGCCTATTTCCCGTCTCCAACGTGCCGTGGATTACGTCACGGCGACCGATGATCTGCGGCCCATCCCGGTGATGGGCAACGATGAACTGGCCCAGCTCGCCCGCTCCTTCAACGCCATGCTGCATACGCTCGAGGAGTCCCGTGCCCGGCAGACCCGGTTGGTCGCTGACGCGGGCCATGAACTCAAGACGCCACTGACCTCCATACGCACCAACATCGAGTTGCTGTTCCTGGCCAGCACCACCGGGAACGAACTGTCGAAGCAGGACCGGTTGGAAGTCAAGCAGGACGTGCTGGCCCAGCTGACGGAGATGTCCACCCTCATCACCGACCTGGTGGACCTGGCCCGCGGTGACACCGGTGAGGAGGTCATGGACAACGTCGAGCTGGAGGAGGTCATTGCGGCGGCTCTGGAGCGCGTGCGTCGTCGCCGCCCAGACGTCGAGTTCCGCCTCGACATGATCCCCTGGACGCTGGTCGGTGACGCCGACGCTCTCAACCGCGCCGTCGTCAACCTGCTCGACAACGCGGCAAAATGGTCTCCGCCCGGGGAGACCGTGCGGATCACCCTGCGGAAGGTCGGTGATTCCCTCGTCGAGCTTTCCGTGTCGGACGCCGGGCCGGGAATCCCCGAAGAGAACCACGAGCGCGTGTTCGAACGCTTCTACCGCTCCCCGGAGGCCCGGGCAACCCCCGGCTCGGGGTTGGGGCTCGCGATCGTCAAACAGGTCATCGACCGACACGGCGGCAGCATCCGGATCCATTCCACCCTGGGCGAGGGCACCGACATGCTGGTCCGCCTGCCGGGGTCCCAGTCCGCTCCCGACCCGGGCGGGGCGGGGGAGGACGGGTTTCCGGAACCTCCCGAATTCCGCCCCAGCGCGGAACGTCGGCGTTCCTTCTTAGACCAGTGGTACGGTCGCGAGCCGAGCTGACTCCCGCGGCATCATTACACTCGTTCGGGAAGCGCCCGGGGATTCCTAGCGGCCTGACAGAAGTGGTTCAGTGAAGCTCCAGTAGGGGGAAGGAAAATGGTCGTATGAACGACAGTAATCCAGAAGAGTCCCGTCCCGGGCACAGAGTGGGGGCAGGAGGAGACCAACCGGTGGGAACCTCTCCCGGTCAGTTCGAACCGGTGAACTCGCCCTACAGTTCGTGGACCCGACAGAACCCGCAGGCCTCCCAGCCGCCGACCTCCCAGCCGCAGACGGGACCCGTGGAGGAGGGGCAACCGCCCGGGCCCAGGAAACGCACCGTGGGTCTGGGCACCGCGCTGGCTCTCATGCTCGTGGCCGCAATCGTCACCGGCAGCGTCGTCGGGTTGGTGGTCGCGAACACCGGCGGATCCGGCCAGGTCGTCAACGCCCTGCGGGAGCCGAGCGCGGACTCAGCTCCGGTACCTGAAGGCGGGAGCGTGGTGGACGTCGCGGACACGGTGCTGCCGACGGTCGTCTCGATCCAGGTGGCTACACGCACCGCCGCGGGCGAGGGATCGGGCTCGATCATCTCATCCGACGGCTACGTGCTGACCAACCACCACGTGGTCGCCGGCGCCGAAACCGGTGGTCTGATGCAGGTGACTCTGAACGACGGCACCTCCCTGCCCGCCGAATTCATCGCCTCGGACCCACCGACCGACATCGCGGTGATCAAGATCCGCGACGTCTCGGATCTGCCCACGATCCAGTTCGGTGACTCGGATCAGCTGCAGGTCGGTCAGCAGGCCGTGGC
>CAYSIP010000280.1:0-3461 GCA_964431055.1 uncultured Corynebacterium sp.
ACAGCGTGATGACCGGTCAGCGGTTCCGGTCGATGTCGACCCACCTGGAGATCGCAGGTAAAGCAGCGACCAGTGTGTCAGCGGTCCGGGCGAACTCCGACGCAGGAAAATTCACCGGGTCCGTGACGTCACCGGCCGTGAGCCGCGACTCCAGTCGACGCACCTCGCGGCGGGTCGACCCCGGGAAGCGCTCGGCTAGCTCGGCCAGCCTGAGCACCGTAAACGTCTTGTTCAGCGCTGAGGGAAAGCTCGTCAGGACCGTTTCGCGGTGCGCTTCCTCCATGCAGAGGATCAGTCCCGCACCCCGCACCATCGCCGGCTCGAGGGGGCGGGATCGGAAAGCGGCGACCTTCCCGGCGTCAACACCCCGCCTGTGCAGCTCTGTCGCCGCGTATGGATGCATCTCCAATTCGGGTCTCGCCCAAACGCCGGCGCTCGTGGCCGGAGGCACGGCATCCAATCCGTTCCAGAGAAGTTCGGCCATCGGTGACCGGCACAGGTTTGCGGTGCAAACGAAAAGAATCTCCGACACATTCACATCCTATCCGAGGAGAACATGGTGATTTCTGAAAACGAATCCCACAAACGCGATCGGAGCGTTCCGTGGGTGCTGGCAGATCTCCTGCTCTGGGCCCCCGCCGCCATCCTGGCGACCTGGGTGCGACTTGATTTTGAGGCTCTGGTCATCGGCGGCCCGGCGAGCTGGGTGGTGCTGACCTTCGGCATCATGGGCATCGCCCACTTCACGGTCGGCTCAATCCTGGGCGTTTACCCACCGAAGACCCGGTTCGACACCCTCGGGCGACTCAGTTTCGCTGTCGTCAGTTTCGCGGTGGCGGTGGCGGGCCTGCTCGGCACCATCGTGATCTCCCTGGGCGCGCCGACCGGGGTGCCCCGTTCGGTGCCCCTCATCTCGGCGCTCCTCGTGATCATCGGTGCGTTCGGTCTCCGGGCCGCCCGCCTGCTGTGGAACGTCTACCTGGTGCGCAACCGTGAACCGGTGATTGTCCTGGGCGCCGGTATGCTCGGGCGCCGGATCATCGCCGACCACTCTGATCCGCGGGTGGGAAACCTCGTGGTCAAGGCAGTGGTCGACGACAACCCGGCGATGAAGGACATCCGCATCCACGGTGTCAAGGTGCGCGGTGGATTGGAGCGGCTGGAGGAAGCGGTCCGGACCACCGGCGCCACGACTCTGGTGGTGGCGGTGAGCAACCTCGGACCGACGGCCAAGAGCAGAATCAGCGCCTGCGCCTCGGAATTGGGGCTGAAGGTGTTGACTGTCCCCGATCTGGCCGACATCAACCGACTGGGTTCGATTCAGCTTCAGGAGCTCGATCTCTCGACACTGATGGGGCGGAATCAGATCGTCCTCGACGAGGCGGGCATTGGAGAGCTGATCCGTGATCGCAGAGTGCTGATCACCGGTGCCGGTGGTTCCATCGGTTCGGAGCTGAGCCGCCAGGTCTTCAAGTACGGTCCGTCGGAGCTGACGCTCCTGGACCGTGACGAGGGCGGGCTGCACCACACACAGCTGTCCCTGAACGGTCACGCGATGCTGGACAGCAAGAACATCGTGTTGGCGGACATCCGGGACGCCGATCACCTGGTTGACGTCTTCATGGAGCACCAGCCGGAGGTCGTCCTCCACGCTGCGGCGTTGAAGCACCAACCGCTCCTTGAGATGTATCCCCGGGAGGCGTGGCTGACCAATGTCGTCGGGACCGAGAACGTCCTCAAGGCCTCTGTCGCGTGTGGGGCTGACGTGGTGGTCAACATCTCCACGGACAAGGCGGCGAATCCCGTGTGCGTGTTGGGTGATTCCAAGCGCATCGCGGAGCGGTTGACCGCCGCGTACGGCAGGCAGTACGCGGGAACCTGGGTGTCCGTGCGGTTCGGCAACGTGCTCGGTTCCCGAGGTTCGGTCATCGAGACTTTCCGCGGCCAGATTGAGCGCGGCGGTCCGGTCACGATCACCCACCCTGATGTCCGCCGGTACTTCATGACCATCCCGGAGGCCGCGCAACTGGTTCTCCAGGCGGCGGTGGTGGGCCAGTCGGGGGAGACCCTCGTCCTGGACATGGGCGAGCCCATGCCGATCGTCGACCTGGCCAAGGGCCTGATGAACGTGGCCGGCCGGGACGACATCGAGATCGTCTACACGGGCCTTCGGCCCGGAGAAAAGATGTCGGAGGAGCTTCTCGACGACCGTGAGGAACCCCAGCGGGCGGACCGTCACCCGATGGTGACGGAAGTCCGGGTTGAACCGCTCGACGCACTACCCAACTGCGACCACAACATTGATGCAACTCTTTGTGAACTGGCGCGGGAAACGCGCCGAGAGGAGCCGAGCAGGCTATGAACAACCTTCAGAAGAACGACGGCACCACCTACGACGGAAAAACCGTGCTGGTGACCGGGGGAACAGGCAGCTTCGGCCACACAGTCGTGGAACGGATGCTCCAGTCCGATGTCGCGGAGGTGCGGGTGTTCTCCCGTGACGAGGCGAAACAGGACCAGATGCGCCACCGCATGGGAAACGGCCGGGTCCAGTACATCATCGGTGACGTCCGTGACGCCGCATCGCTGCGGGGTGCCATGAAAGGCGTCAATCACGTCTTTCACGCCGCCGCCCTCAAGCAGGTGCCCAGTTGCGAGTTCTTCCCGGAACAGGCCGTCGCGACGAACGTCGACGGGTCCCGGAACGTGATCCAGACAGCGGAGGACGCCGGCGTCTCGTCCGTCGTCTGCCTCTCCACCGACAAGGCGGTCTACCCCGTCAACGCCATGGGCATGAGCAAGGCGCTCATGGAAAAGCTCGCCCGCGCCCACGCCCGTCGGGTGGGCAGCCGAGACACCACCGTCTCGTGCGTCCGCTATGGCAACGTCATGTATTCACGCGGATCCGTGATCCCCTTGTTCGTCAATCAGCTCCGCGCCGGAAAGACCCTGACGGTCACCGAGGCCTCCATGACCCGTTTCATGATGACGCTCCGCGAATCGGTCAACCTGGTGGAACTCGCTTTCCGTGATGGCTGCCAGGGGGACGTGTTCATCCAGAAGGCGCCGGCCACGACAGTCGGTGACCTGGCCACGGTGATGAGCCAGCTCTTCGGGGGCGATCCCCGCTACGAGGTCATCGGTGTCCGTCACGGTGAGAAACTGCATGAGACACTCGCCACCCGGGAGGAACTGGCGTTCGCCGAGGACTTTGGTAGTCACCTGCGGTTGCCGGTCGAAGAGAAGCGGTTGGATTACCAGCATTTCGTGGACGAAGGCGTCGAAGGACTCGACCGGGGCATCGACTTCGACTCCGACAACGTGCGGCGGATGACCCCGACCCAGCTCGGCGCCAAGCTTCTTGAAGTGCCTGAACTGCGGGAGGACCTCAAAGAGGCAGGTCGGAACCTTGACCGACTCGACGAGGAATATGGCACCGATATTTCCTGCCTGGTGTCTGA
>CAYSIP010000281.1:0-3430 GCA_964431055.1 uncultured Corynebacterium sp.
ACGGACCGCAACCAGGGTGAGATCCAGGTGCGCGGCAACATCGTCACCGGCTCCTACTATCACTCCCCCTCCGAATCCGCCACCGGGTCGGCCAGCAGCTTCCGGGGCAGAGAGGTCGACGACGCCGACGAGCTGTTCACCGCCGACGGCTGGTTGCGCACCGGTGACGTGGGTTCGGTGACCTCCGACGGCTTCCTGGCCGTCTCCGACCGGGCACGGGACGTGATCCGTTCCGGTGGCGAGTGGATCTACTCGGTCATGTTGGAGAACCTGATCATGGAGGCCCCTGAGGTCGTCGAATGCGCCGTCATCGGCTACCCGGACGAAAAGTGGGGCGAGCGCCCCCTGGCCGTGACGGTGCTGCACGAGGACATCGCCCAGACCCAACAGACGGCCGAGGAGCTGCGCGAGGGCCTGCGCTCGAACCTGCCCAGTTGGATGCTGCCCGAGTACTGGACCTTCGTCCGGGACATCGACAAGACCTCGGTGGGAAAATTCGACAAGAAGGACCTGCGCCAGCACCTCGCCGACGGAGATTTCCGCATCATCAAGCTCAAGGGGCCCGGGCAACGACAGTCCGATCCTGACGTGCCCGCCACCCCGTCCGATCAGTCCTGATTAAGCACGGTTCAACATTGGCAAAATGCGGGGACCTGCCTAGGATGAGAAGGCAATGACTACGCGACTGACGCTGATGACGACCCCTCCGGGAACTCCGGCCACCTATTCGGCTCCTGTCGATCTGCCGCCGGTCGCCGCCGACGGTTCCCGAGTGCTCGTCGACAAGTTCGGCCGCGTCGCCCGCGACCTGCGCGTGAGTCTCACTGACCGCTGCAACCTGCGGTGCACCTACTGCATGCCCGCCGAGGGCCTGAACTGGATGCCGACCGAGCAGACCCTGGACGACGGCGAGGTCATCAGGTTGATCACCCTCGCGGTGGAGAAGCTGGGTATCCGTCAGATCCGCTTCACCGGTGGCGAGCCGCTGCTGCGCAGGTCCCTGGAGAAGATCATCGCCGCCACCACAGCCCTGCGGACTGACGCGGGGGAGCCGGTGAGCACTGCCCTGACCACCAACGGGCTGGGACTGGACAAGCGCATCGTCGCGCTCAAGGAGGCCGGGCTGGGGCGGGTCAACATCTCACTGGACACCCTGGACCCCGGCCATTATGCCGAGCTGACCCGCCGCGACCGTCTGCCCGACGTGCTGAAGGCCATCGACGCGGCCGTCGACGCAGGCATGCACCCGGTCAAGATCAACACCGTTGTCATGCCGGGGATCAACGAGGACGACATCGTCTCCCTGGCCGAGTACTGCCTGGCCCGCGGCGCGCAGCTGCGGTTCATCGAGCAGATGCCGCTGGGTCCGCGCGAGCAGTGGAAACGCTCCGACATGGTCACCGCCGAGCAGATCCTGAAACGGCTGCGCTCCGCCTTCGAGCTCACCCCGGCCGCCGAGCCCCGCGGTTCCGCGCCGGCCGCCCTCTGGAACGCCACCGGTCGGGGCCTGTCGGGGCAGATCGGCGTGATCGCCTCGGTCACCCATTCATTCTGCGGCAACTGCGACCGCAGCCGACTGACCACCGACGGGGCCGTGCGCAACTGCCTGTTCTCCAATTCGGAGACCTCGCTGCGTGACCTGATGCGCAACGGCGCCGACGACGACGAACTGGCGGCGGCCTGGGCGGGGACGATGTGGGTGAAGAAGCCGGGTCACGGCATCGATGACCCCGGTTTCCTCCAGCCCGAGCGCACCATGTCCGCCATCGGTGGTTAGGCTGGCGGAGTTCCCACCCCGGAAAGGTCGCACCTCATCATGTCCCCCGCACGCTCCCCCGGACGGTCGATCGACGACCACCTGACGGCGGTGCTCTCACTCGCCCGGCCCGCGACCCCGGTGACTCTGCCGGTGGCCACCTCCCTGGGCGCGGTGCTGGCCGCCGACGCGGTGGCCACCCTGCCGGTCCCGCCCTTCTCCAACTCCGCGATGGACGGTTTCCTCCTGCATTCCGGGGATCTGCCGGGGAACGGCCCCTGGACCCTGCCGGTGGCCGGTGACGTGCCCGCCGGCGCCAACGCGGTATCCGTGCCCGCCGGCACGGCCGTGCGAATCATGACCGGCGCGCCCGTCGGTGATCCGGTGGCTGAGGGGTTGCGCGTCATCCCCGTCGAGGACACCTCCGTCCCGCCCGGTCCGGTCGCCCTGCCGGATGAGGTGACCGTGAATCACCTGCGACCGCAGCGCACCCACATCCGTCCCGCCGGGGAGGACACCTCCCCCGGTGACGTCGTCGTCCCCGCCGGCACCAGGATCGCCGCCGGCACCGTCGCCGCGCTCATCTCCGCAGGAGTGGACGAGGTGTCGGCCCACCCGCGCCCGAAGGTGGCGGTGATCGCCTCCGGGGATGAACTCGTCGAGGCGGGCGTGGTCCCCGGCGTCGGCCAGATCCCGGACTCCAACCGCCCCATGCTGGCTTCCCTGCTCACCGAAGAGGGGGTGACGGAGGTTTCCGCCTGGCACGTCCGCGACTCGGGCGGGGAGTTCGCCGCCATGCTTTCGCGGGCGGCCCGTGAGCATGATCTGGTGATCACCAGCGGCGGGGTCTCCGCGGGCGCCTTCGACGTCGTGCGTGAGGTGACGTCGGGGGCGGACGTGTGGTTCGGCCCCGTCGCCCAGAAACCCGGGGGTCCGCAGGGGCTGGGCGTTTGGGAAAACACGCCCCTGGTCTGCCTGCCCGGCAACCCGGTCGCCGCCTACGTTTCCTTCCACCTCTACGTGGCTCCGTTGGTGGAGGCGTTGTCGGGAATGCCCGTGACGCCGCAGTTGTGGGCGCGCCCGCACCTGACAGCCCTGGCGGACGGTGATTTCCCGGCGCCGCGGGGCCGCACGACGCTGGTGCCCGTGCGGTTGACTTGGTCCGCGGACGGACCCTGTGCGCGACCGTTCACGCGGCGCGGCACCGGTTCCCATCTCGTCGCGTCACTGGCGGAGACCAACGGCATCGCCGTGCTGTCCCCCGACGCCCCGCCACCAACCGCCGGACAACCCGTGCGCGTGTTAACCCGTTACTGACTACCCGGAGGAAGACATGAAGTTCACCCACCTCAACGACGCCGGCACCGCCTACATGGTCGACGTGACAGAAAAGAACCCCACCGTGCGCACCGCCACGGCGCAGGGCGAGGTCGCCTGCTCTCCGGAGGTTCTGGCCGCGCTGCGCGACGGGACCGTGCCGAAGGGCGACGTGCTGGCCGTGGCCCGGGTGGCCGGGATCGCGGCGGCCAAGAAGGTTCCGGACCTGTTGCCGCTGGCGCACACGATCGGCGTGCACGGCTGTACCGTCGACCTCGATATCCTCGAGGACCACGTGGCCATCGAGGCGACGGTGCGCACCGCCGACCGCACCGGGGTGGAGATGGAGGCGCTGAC
>CAYSIP010000282.1:0-3413 GCA_964431055.1 uncultured Corynebacterium sp.
CGGCACCGAAGGCGAGGATGACCGTCGTGGTGATCCAGATGGCACGGGGGCTGCGCTTGACCTGGCGGGCCACCCAGGCCCAGGGTCCGTCGGTGGCGGCCGCACCTTCCGGGGCCTCCGGGTCGTAGACGGGGCGTCGCGGCCAGAAGGCGGTGCGGCCGAGGGCGAAGAGGAGGGCGGGCAGGAAGGTCAGCGCGGACGCCATGGCGAAGATGATGCCGATGGAGGCCACGGGACCCAGGGTGCTGTTCGACTTCAGGTCGCTGAGCAGCAGGCACAGCAGGCCGGCGATGACGGTGCCGCCTGAGGCCAGGATCGGTTCGAGGGAACCACGGATGGCCCGGAAGGTCGCCTCCCACTTGTCCCTGACGTGCCGGAGCTCCTCGCGGTAGCGGGCGACGTAGAGCAGGGAGTAGTCGGTGGCCGCACCGATGACGAGGATGAACAGGATGCCCTGGGTCTGCCCGCTGAGCAGGAGGACGTCCGCCTTTGCCAGCCACCACACGGCCAGCAGGGCCACGCACAGCGCGAACAGGCTGGTGGCCAGCACCGCGATCGGCAGCAGAACGGAGCGGTAGACGATGATCAGGATGACGAACACGGCGATGAGGGCCACCGCGAGCAGGAGGCCGTCGATACCCGCGAAGGCGGCACCGAGGTCGGCGGTGAAACCGGCTGGTCCGGTGACGTGGACCTCGACTCCCTCGGCCTGGCCGTCACGGAGCGTGTCGCCGAGCGAGGTCACGGCCTCACCGGTGTCGGCACCGGTGTCCAGGAGGACGAATGCCTGGGCGGCCAGGCCATCCTCAGAGGGGATCGGCGGTGAGACATCACCGGCCACCACCGGAAGTTCGGCGGCCCGGTCCATGCTGGCGGCGATCGTCCCGAGCTGTTCCTCGCTCAGTTTCTCTTCGGCGACGAACACGACGACGGCCGGGATGGCCTCGCTGTCGGTGAATTCACTGAGCTTCTGTTGTACGACCGAGGCGTCGGCGGATTCGGGGAGGTAGAGGGTCTGGTCGTTGGTCGAGACCTCCTCCACCCGGCCGAAGTAGGGGCCGCCGACTGCGGCACCCGCCAACCAGACGAGGATGAGGACTGCTGGTAGCAGGACGCGGAGCCAACGGGGCACTCGAGTGGACATGAGAATCCTTTCCGGGGAGATCCGGGGAATGCGGATGAGAGAAGTCTATTTGCTAGCCAAGAAAGATGCTAGCCAGGCTTAGTACAGCCGGTGTTAAGATCATTCCATGCATCCCGAACACCCTGCGCGCGCAGAGCAGGCCGAGACGGAGGGCCCCCCGATCGCTCCGCCACCCGCTCCTGCTGTCCCCGGCAGGCCACCGGGTGTGTACGGGGTGGAGGCGAATGACCCCCACGGTCGGTTGATCGACCGTGGCAACGCCTCTGAGGACGATATTGCCCAGATCACCGAGCTCATGCAGGCCATGGGCGAGCTCCGCGAGGCGGAGGACCGCCTGTCGGAGGCCTCCCTGGAGTACATGAAACTGGGGAAGACGGACATGCGGGCCCTGCATCTCCTCATTGTCGCCGGAAACACGGGGCAGGTGGTGACGGCCTCCACCCTGGCCGCCCATCTGGGGATCACCAGCGCCTCCACCACCAAACTCCTCGACCGCCTGGAGCGCGGCGGGCACATCATCCGGCGCCCGCACCCCAGCGACCGGCGTTCCCACAGCATCCACATCACCGAGGAGACCCGGAGCACCGCCCTGGAGACCGTCGGCGTGCAGCACTCGCGGCGTTTCCATGCGGCTGCCCGGCTCAGCCCCGCGGAACGCGCGGTGGTCATCCGCTTCCTGCGCGACACCACCGTGGAACTGGAGGGCGGGCTGGACTGGGGCGGGGGAGAAGACGGGGAGGCCGGGGAAGACGCCTGAACCGCGGACGGGGACCTGTCAGGCCCGGTAGGATGATGTCATGACAACCTCCACTGATGTCCCCGCCCTGCCCGACTACGACTGGTCGGATTTCAGACGAGTGCTCATCGTCGTGGCCCACCCCGACGACGCCGAATACGGCCTGTCCTGCGCGGTGGACATGTGGACCCGCGCCGGGGTTGAGGTCGGTTATCTCCTGCTCACCCACGGTGAGGCGGGTATCCGCACCATGGACCCGGTGGAGGTCGCTCCGCTGCGGGCCGAGGAACAGCGCCAGGCCTGCGCCGCCGTCGGAGTGACCGACCTGACGCTGCTCGACCACCCGGACGGACAGCTGACGGAGTCGATGGAGCTGCGCCGCGACATCGCGCGGCACATCCGCCAGTTCCGCCCCGACACCGTCATCACCGGCAACTTCGAGGTCGAGGCGTACGGCACCTTCAACCAGGCCGACCATCGCGTCGCCGGTCTGATGACCGTCGACGCCGTACGTGACGCGGACAACCCGTGGGTGCACCGTGACCTGGCTCTGCCCGCCCACAAGACCAACCGTCTGCTGGTGGCCAACCCGGGGCAGCCGACGCACCGCATTGCGGTCGACGAACAGGCCGAGCAGGCAGGTGTCCGTTCCCTGCATGCACACAAGGCTTATTTCGAGGCGCTGCCGGACCACCCGAAGCCGGAGGAGTTCATCCCGGAGATGCTCGCCCAGCCGGACGGCGGACGTGGGGTGGCGTTCCGGGTCTTCGAGCAGATCTAGCCACCGCGCGAGCGCAGCAGAGGCACGAACCGGAACAGACCGTGCCGCGTCATGGCCGCCTCCTCCTCGGAGAGACGCTCTATGCGCAGCATGGTCCCGTTGACGGGGATGACCATGCTGCCGCCGATCTTCAGCTGGTCGATGAGATCCTGGGGGATGTGGTCGGCCTCCGCGGAGACGAGGATCCGGTCAAAGGGGGCGAGCTCCGGCAGACCGAAGACACCGTCGGTGGCCTGGTGGATCTCCACCCCCTCGTAACCGGCCGCCCGGAGATTCGCGCGGCCGAACTCGACCAGCTCCGGCACGAGCTCCACGCCGGTGACGTCGCAGCCGAGTTCGGCCAGCAGGGCGGTGGTCCACCCCGACCCGGAACCGACGTCGAGGACACGGTGGCCCGCCCGGACATCGAGAAGATTGAGCATGAACGCCACGGTGTAGGGCTGGGAATTCGTCTGGCCGTGGCCGATGGCGACGGGGGCGTCGAAATCCGCGTGCCCACGCGCCTCGGGCGGCAGGAAATCAGCCCGGTTGACGGTGGACATTGCCTGGGCGACACGGTTCATGAGGGCACCTCCGTGCACTCGCGGGGGAGAGCTGTGTGCGGCCTATTTTACCCGCTCAGGGCCTTGCGGGGAAGGAGCGCGCGGCTAGGCAGTGTTACGAAATTCCGGTGAGTGAGACCGGCGTGTCCTAAACAGCAACGAGGGTTTCCCCGCGCACGCTGTTGGTGTCGAATCATCAACGCTTGCAAG
>CAYSIP010000283.1:0-3401 GCA_964431055.1 uncultured Corynebacterium sp.
CCGTCGGACCAGATCTCCTTGGTCTCCGGGAAGTGCGTGATGTACCTCCTGTCGTTGCACGGCCCCCGCACGTCCTCCCCGCCCGGCTCGAGCGGGGCGCCCACCGAGTGAAGGCAGGGGACGAAGTCACCGTCGGTGCCGATCTTGTCCAGCGCCTCCTGACCCATGCGGGTCATGATGGCCATGGACAGCACGACGTAGGCGGAGTCCGTCAGCTGAACGCCCAGTTTCGTGTCCGGGTCGGTGATCGGGCCCATGCAGAAGGGCACGACGTACATGGTGCGGCCCTTCATGGCGCCGCGGAAGTGCTCCCGCATCTCGGCCTTCATCTCGGCCGGATCGGCCCAGTTGTTGGTCGGGCCGGCGTCTTCCTCCTTCTCGGAGCAGATGTAGGTGCGGGATTCGACGCGCGCCACGTCAGACGGGTTGGATCGTGCGAGGTAGCTGTCCGGACGCTTTTCCTCATTGAGCTTGATGAGGGTGCCTGCGTCGACCAGCTCGGCTGCGAGACCGTCCCACTCTTCCTGGGAGCCATCGGCGAAGACGACGGAGTCGGGCTGGAACAACTCCACTGCCTCGGCAATCCAGGTGAGAAGATTCTCATTGTCGGTGGGTGCAGGGCCCACGAGGCCCTTGATCGCAGTGGTCATGTGTTCTCCTGACATAAAAAAGTCACTCGGCAGAGTTCTCACCCCACAGGGTATCTATTCGGCAGGCTCTGCGGGGGATTCGCGATCATTTACCTATGTGTCATAGGTCATGACCGGCCGTTTTCCTCCCGTTCTATCCTCCACCACCCCGACTTTTGCTGATCCTGCCAATCCTGCGAACCCCCTAATTCGGGGGTACCGGCCGGGGGCAATCCCCACGTTTCACCCTGTTCAAACCCTGCATTCTCACTGTTGACCGCGGGCAATCCCCAGGCCGCGGCATGGGGGTCAGCCGACCACACCTCATGGCCCCCGCCGGCGTGGAGGGTGGTGATGTGATCGATTTCCCCGTCCCCGTCGAGGTCAGCGTAGACGGTCACGCCGCCGGCGTCCGCGAGCGTCACCGAGTCCCCGGCCGTTCCGTCGAGGAACCATTCCCGGCCTTCGAGATTGAGTCGGAGGCCGTCCCCGTCTGGTCCGGTCCCACCCGGGTCATCCAGTCCATGGAGTCCCAACCACCAGGACTCCCCCATCTCCATCATGATCCGTGCCTTCCCGTCATTCCTGGGCCCGGGCCAACGCCCGCCTCAGCCATGCCTGTGGTCCGGCCGGCGCCCCGCCCGCACCCTGCCCCCGCAGATAACCCTGGCGCAGGAGCCCCGCCTGCTCGGTGGCCCAGGCGGTCCACCGCCCCCGCCGCGCGCGTCGCCACCGCCGCCAGCCCAGCACCATTCCCACCGCCGCGCCCGCACCCACCGCCGCCATCGGATGGACCGGCCAGAGCAACCGGCCCACCGCCAGGGCGGCCAGCAGGGCCAGCGGCGCCGACTGCGCCAGCGGTTCCAGCACCATGTCCCGGCCCGGTGCGTCGATGAACCCGCCACCCAACCGCCGGTCGAGCGCGTGGAGCCGTCCGACGGCCGCGGGCCCGTCGTCCCGGGCCAGGGCGACCGCCGCCTGCAGGTCGAGTTCGAGGTCGCGGCGGCGGCGCTGTTCCAGACGCTCGGCCGCCCGCCACCAGGCTCCGGTGCGCGGTTCCGGCGGCGCCATCACCCGGGGGCGGTCGAGCACCGCAGCGAGCACCTCCGTCAGCTGCCCCTCCGTGGCGCGGTGGCCGTCGACGCCGGTGGGCAACGGCGCCGTGGACACCAACCGACCGACGCGTCGTGTGGCGTCGTCAAGCGTCGGGACGTCGGTGGCGCCCCAGCCACGCTCCGGGGCGACGGCGACCACGGCCTCGACGTCCCCGTGCCCGACGATCTCGATGCCCGGCAGGGTGCGGCGGAGGTGACGCGTGACGGCGTCGCGACGGACGGCGTCGGGGCCGATCACCGCCACCCGGGCAGTGGGTGAGGCAGGCGCAATGGCGAGATCGGCGATCCGCCGGAGGTCTTCGGCAAGGCCCGGGTGGCGGGTGGCCAGGGCGCGCAGCTCCCCGGCCAGCAGCCGGGTGCGCACTGCGACGAGCCGGCTCGGGGTCAGGGTGTCCGCGAGACGGCGGGCCGCCGCGTCGTCGAGGCCATCCACCTGGATGAACAGCGCCGGCCCGGCCAGCATGCGGGAACGCACGCGCGGCGGGGTGGCGCCGGAGTGGACGATCAGGACGACGTCGACGCCCGGGGTGGTCACCGGCCAGTGGACGGTGACCTCACGCACGTCGGCCGGCTCCGACCAGCTGGCCGGCAGCGGCACGGGGGCCTCGAGGCTGCAGGCGCCGATCCGCGGGGGTCCGGTGAGGTCGGTGAGGGCGCGGCGCAGATCCGCCCCGGCGCGGCAACCGAAGGGGCGGGCGTGCGCCCAGTCCGCGGCGCGGGTGAAGATCGCCGGCGTACTCACCCGGGCGGACGCGGAGACCCCTCCCGTCCCCGTGGTGTCCCCGGTCATGCCCGTCCATCCCCCGATGCTTATTAGATACGTCTCCGCCATCATCACGCGCGCTGCGGTGTCTGATCCCCACGGTCATCGTCGCCGAGGAGACCGCACCCCGCAACCGGAGCCGTGACCGGACACGGATAGCTCCCCGGACGCGCCACGTTCGACGTCTTTTTTCACACCAGTCCCGGCAGTTTCGGGCGCGGGAAACGATTTCCGGGACCGAAAATTGAAGTTCGCCCACCACAAGGGAACAATGGGTACGATGACTAGTCCTGATTTTTCCCAGAATTCCCCCGGCGTCCCCTCCGGGGAGCGCCCCCTGGGCGATCTGCCCGCCGGCCGCCCGCTCCAGACGGAGTTCAATGACGGCCGCGACTATCCGCGCCTGGGTGCGGTCAGCTTCCGCCGCGGCACCTTGACCGACAATCAGGAGAAGCTGTGGGAGGAGAACTGGCCACGTCTCGGCCGGGTGCTCGCCGACGAGGTGATCGACGTCGACGCCTGGTTCGATCGCACCGGCGCCCCCACCATCCTGGAGATCGGTTCGGGGACCGGCACCTCGACGGCCGCGATGGCCCCGCTGGAGGCGGACACCAACGTCATCGCCGTGGAGCTGTACAAGCCGGGCCTGGCGAAACTGCTGGGTGCCGTGGTGCGCGGCGGCATCGACAACGTCCGCATGGTCCGCGGTGACGGCATCGAGGTGCTGGTGCGCATGATCGCCCCGGGCAGTCTCGACGGGGTTCGGATCTTCTTCCCGGACCCGTGGCCGAAGGCGCGACACAACAAGCGGCGCATCATCCAGTCCGGCCCCCTGCACCTGATCGCCACCCGGTTGAAGCCGGGCGGGGTGCTGCACGTGGCCACCGACCACGC
>CAYSIP010000284.1:0-3369 GCA_964431055.1 uncultured Corynebacterium sp.
GCGCCAGATCTCCTCGGCGGTGGTCTCACGGTGGACCGCCGGGTTTGCCTGGTTCTCGAACTGGCGGGCCAGAATGGCATTCTCGCGCTCAGCGACGACCTCGTGGGCCTTGTCGACCGCGCCCTGCATGCCGGCGGCGCCCGGAGTGAGAATGATCTCGGCCCCGTAGGCACGCAGCATGACGCGACGCTCATTGGACATCGTCTCCGGCATGGTCAGGACGACGTTGTAACCGCGGGCCGCGCCAACCAGGGCCAGGGCGATGCCGGTGTTGCCCGAGGTGGCCTCGACGATGGTGCCACCCGGCTTCAGCTCGCCGGAAGCTTCGGCGGCGTCGACAATGGCCTTGCCGATGCGGTCCTTGACCGAGTTGGCCGGGTTGAAGGACTCGAGCTTCACAAGTACCTCAGCCTTGAGGCCCTCGGTGATGCCGTTGAGTCGCACCAGGGGGGTGTTGCCGATGGTGTCGAGAATGTTGTCGTGAATATTGCCCATGGCGGGAGTTCTCCTCACAGATGGATGGTCAGAAATTCTGTCGTTCAATCTGGGTGTCCGGGCGCCTGGGGTCCTTGCCATGCTGCCGCCATGCCGCCGCGTTGCCGGAAGGCGACGTCGCGGGCACCCACGGAAGCCATCGTACACGACGTGGGTAGACCGATCGGTACAGGTGTGGTAGACCGGCGAGTTCCCTCCGGGCCCGGGGTGTGGGCGTGGAATTCCCCGTGAAAGCGTGCCGGATCATGCGTGTGACTGACGGCACAGGCGCGGACCGAAGGGCGGGGGGAGGTTTCCGGACGCCTGGTGGGGTTTGGGGCGAATACTGCGGTGACCTGCGCGGGGGCCCCGGGGGGTTCCCGACCGTTGGCCCAGGGGGAGGGTGGTCACCCCTTAAATCTGTACTTATAAATGTTGAAGGAGGGGTGTTCTTCCAGCGGGTGTAGTTCCCTTCACCCCCGATAGCTGGCTATACTGCACATCTGACACAGAAATGAGCCCACCCGCAGGCGTGCCATGGGTACACCTGCTTGGGGGCACCCGCAGGAGGATGGATCAATGGATTCTCAGCGAATCAAGGATGACGACGAAGCCGTTCGCGCAGCTTTAACCTCTCTCAAGACGGCCACCGGCATCCCGGTCACCATGTATGCCACCCTGTTGGCGGACAACCGGTTGCAGATCACCCACTGGGTGGGGCTGCGTACCCCGGCCCTGCAGAACATCATCATCGACCCCGGGGTCGGAGTCGGCGGGCGAGTCGTCAGCACCCGGCGACCGGTGGGCGTCAGTGACTACACCCGTGCGAACGTCATCTCGCACGAGAATGACCGGGTCATTCAGGACGAGGGTCTCCACTCGATCGTCGCGGTTCCGGTGATCGTCAACCGGGAAATCCGCGGCGTTCTCTATGTGGGCGTGCATTCCCCGGTCCGCCTCGGTGACAAGGTCATCGAGGAGGTCACCATGACAGCCCGCACCCTCGAGCAGGACCTGGCGGTTAATTCCGCCATGCGTCGGGCTGAGGGGGGTAAGAACGGTGTCGCGAAGTCCGGACGCGTGATGAATGGCGCGGAATGGGAGCAGGTGCGGTCCACCCACTCCAAGCTGCGGATGCTGGCGAACCGGGTGGAGGACGAGGCGCTGCGCAAGGAACTGGAGCAGCTTTGCGATCAGATGGTCAGTCCGGTCCGCGTCAAACAGTCCACCAAGCTCTCCGCCCGTGAGCTGGACGTGCTCTCCTGCGTGGCTCTCGGTCACACCAACGTCGAGGCGGCGGAGGAAATGGGAATCGGTGCTGAGACGGTCAAGTCCTACCTGCGCTCCGTGATGCGCAAGTTGGGTGCTCACACCCGCTATGAGGCGGTCAACGCCGCCCGCCGCATCGGCGCACTGCCCTGATGCTCTGATGGCGGGTGCCCGGTGCGTGGCGACGCCGCCCCGGCACCCGCCAGATAACTTTCCGCACAGGGTGGGAAATAGGGCTACTCTCGGGAAGTGTGAAGGATCGATTTCTGGTTTCCGGCGGCGCCCGACTCAACGGCTCAGTGAGGGTCAGCGGCGCAAAGAACAGTGTTCTCAAGCTCATGGCGGCGGCCTTGCTGACGGAAGGGACCACCACCCTGACGAACTGCCCCGAGATTCTCGACGTGCCCCTCATGCAGCGGGTGCTCGAGGGGTTGGGATGTGAGGTCGAGATCGACGGTTCCACCGTCCGGATCACGACGCCCGCCGAGCTCAAGTCCGACGCGGATTTCGACGCCGTCCGGCAGTTCCGCGCCTCCGTCTGTGTGCTCGGCCCGCTCACCTCCCGCTGTGGCCGTGCCGTCGTCGCATTGCCCGGTGGAGATGCCATCGGCTCCCGCCCTCTCGACATGCACCAGTCAGGGCTTGAGAAGCTCGGAGCCAGCACCCGTATTCATCACGGGGCTGTCGTGGCAGAGGCCGAGGAGCTCCGGGGCGCCAAGATCGCCCTCGACTTCCCTTCGGTGGGGGCCACCGAGAACATTCTCACCGCAGCGGTGCTGGCGAAGGGGCAGACCGTGCTCGACAATGCGGCCCGGGAACCCGAGATCACCGACCTGTGCGACATGCTCAACTCCATGGGTGCGCAGATCGAGGGGGCCGGCACCTCCACCATCACCATCGACGGCGTGGATGAACTTCACCCCACCGAACATGAGGTCATCGGCGACCGCATCGTCGCCGGCACATGGGCCTATGCGGCAGCCATGACCCAGGGTGACGTGACCGTCGGGGGCATCGCACCCCGCAATCTTCACCTTCCCCTGGAAAAACTCAAGGTCGCCGGGGCAGAGGTGGAGACCTACGAGACCGGGTTCCGGGTCCGCATGACGCGACGCCCGGACGCTGTTGACTATCAAACCCTGCCGTTCCCCGGCTTTCCCACGGATCTCCAGCCCATGGCCATCGGCATCGCCACAGTCGCTGACGGCATGAGCGTCATCACCGAGAATGTCTTCGAGTCCCGTTTCCGTTTCGTCGACGAACTCCAGCGTCTCGGCGCCGACGCCACGGTGGATGGGCACCATGTCGTCGTGCGCGGAATTGACCAGTTGTCTTCCACTGATGTGTGGAGCTCCGATATTCGTGCCGGCGCCGGCCTGGTGCTCGCGGCCCTCGTTGCTGATGGAACGACGACGGTTCACGACGTCCACCACATCGACCGCGGTTATCCGAGCTTCGTGGAGAACTTGCAGAGGCTGGGGGCCTCCATAGAGCGGGTGCAAGGTTAAATCCTCACTCGCCCGCCGGTCAGTTTCAGGTCGGCGGGTTCATTAACTGGGTTGAGCTGCGGGTTTGTGGTTGTTCTGGGGGGTGTGTAACTTTATGGAGGTCAGCGAGACCGACAAC
>CAYSIP010000285.1:0-3363 GCA_964431055.1 uncultured Corynebacterium sp.
CCCCTACACCGCCAACGGCGTCAGCACCGCGATGCGCCACTCCCCACCATCGTCAACAAGCTGGTAGCAGAAGCGCTCCCGCACCTGACCGTCGTAGCTCCAGGCCACGTCGACCCACAGTGACGACGGCGCCTCCCCCATGATGCGGATCTCCTTGGTGAGGGAATCCACTCCCTCATACTGGGACCAGGCCGAGGCGAAGAACTCCTCGGTCTGGCTTCGTTGGTCAACGGAGACCGGGTTGCCGGGGAAGAGGACCAGCGCCGGGACCGCGTACAGTTCCGCGATCACGACGGCGTCGCGATCCAACAGCGCCCGGGCGTACTGGACGAAGAAGTCGTGGACGAACGACGGAACCGGCTCAGGATGGCTCATGATTTTCACGCTACGCCCTCCCACCGTGCCTGATCGGACGTTGCCGAAGTCGTTACCCGACTGCGCCATCTGAAACCCTGCCTGGTGTCGCTCACCTGGGCTGCTGCCAGCAGCGATGTTCCTGCCTACCCTGGCGGGCATGACCCAACACAGCACCTTCCCTGACAAGCTGCCCGAGGCCTGGACCGGACGCGAGGACGGCGCAAATCCGGATCATTCCCTCTGGTACACGACGATTTCCCCCCTCCCCGACCCGGGCGCTGCACCCGCCGGAGTGGCCCTGTTCGGCTTCGCCTCGGATGAGGGCGTGCGCCGCAACCACGGCCGCCCTGGCGCGGTCGACGGTCCCGAGGCCATCCGCAGCACCATGGGGTGGATCGCCGTCCACGACGAACACCCGCGTTACGACGCCGGAACCGTCGGCGTGAGCGGTTCCGACCTGGAGGGCGCCCAGGACGACCTCGCCGACGCCGTCGCCACGACCGCGGCCGCCGGCCACCTGCCCATCGTGCTCGGCGGCGGCCACGAGCTCAGCTACGGCTCCCACAAGGGTCTGCGCCGGGCCCTCGGGGACCAACGCGCGCCGGGAATCGTCAATCTCGACGCCCACCTGGATCTGCGCAAGATGGACCAGGCCACCTCCGGCACCCCGTTTCGACAGATCGCCGAGGAGTTCGGCGAGGATTTCGACTACTCCGTCCTCGGCGTCTCCCCGGCGGACAACACGCGGTTCCTCTTCGACTCCGCGGAGCAGCTCGGCGCGAGCTACACCACCGACGATGAACTGACCACGCTCTCCCCCTCTGAGGCCGCCGACCTTGCCGTGCACACGGTCGCCGACCGTGAGGCCGTGCACCTGAGCATCGACCTCGATGTGCTCTCCGCTTCCCTGGCACCCGGTGTCAGTTCACCGGCCGCGGTGGGTGTTCCCCTGCCCCAGATCCGGGCGATCTGCACGGCCCTCGCCGAGACCGGAAAGCTGCGCCTGGTCGACGTCGCCGAACTCAACCCGGGGTTGGACGTGGACAAGCGCACCGCACGCGTCGCCGCCCGGCTGATCCACGAGATCTCGGCCACTCACCTGGCGGCCACCGCAGCCTGAGCTATGGCGACATTACCCCGTTCCACCGCATTCCGTGCCTGGTGAAACGAGGTTCTGGCGGGGAGTTCACCCCCGGTTAATTTTGTGTGCCTCAATACCTGAAAATGCGAAGCGTGCGATGTTTACACTCAAACTCGCTTTCACCCATCAGATGATCCCCGAGGAGACACCCATGACCGACCAGGCCCCACAGCACCGGTCCCCGCTCCAGCAGCTGGCCCACCGACTGACCCTCCCCGCTCTGGCCCTCGCGGCACTTGCGGTGATCACTCCCCGCCCCAAGACAAAGACCAGGGCCTGAGCCTGTCCCCGTTCCCACCCCGTCCCCGCCCCGTCCTCCCGCAGATGCGCGGAAGGGCGGGGCGTTGGCTTGCGCGCCGAGAACTTTGGCATGCCAATCTCCAGAAATGTGGAGACTTCCGTGTATACACTCACAACATTCGCTAGACAGTGAGTCAAGCCACAGGAGATTCCATGAACGTAGACGCCCCGCACCACACGTCGTCCTCCCGCCACTTCGCTGCCGCGGTCGCTGCTCCGGTTCTCACGCTCGGCGTCTTGGCCGCGATCGCGCTCGCCCCGGCGGTTTCTGCGCAGGCGAGCACCGTGAGCGTGGACTGTGACGCCGGCGGGTCCCTGGCCGAGGCCGTGCGCACCGCCGCCCCGGCCACGACCATCAACGTCACCGGCGCGTGTGACGAGTCCGTCCACGTGCCCCGCACCGTCAACAACATCATCGTCGACGGCGGTGGCGAGGCCACCGTCACCGGCCCCGACGCGTCCGCCCCACCGACCGGGCCGGCTTCCTTCACCTTCTTCATCGAGGGCCAGGGCGTCACGCTGCAGAACCTGACCATCGTCGGTGGCGCCCACGGCGTTCACCTCTCCGGACCAGCATCGGCGACGATCGTGGGCAACACCGTCACCGAGACGGGCGGCGCCATCCACCTGGACAAGGACTCCACCGCCCAGATCGCCGGCAACACCATCACCGGGAACCACGGTTATGGCATCAATATCCAGGAGAACTCCTACGCCCGCATCGGCTTCACCGCTCCCACCCGCGGCCACAACCCCAACACCATCACCGACAACGCTGGCCCTGGCATCGTGGTCAAGCAGTGGTCCACCGCCTGGGTCTCCGGTAACGACATCTCCGGCAACGACGGCCACGGCGTGTTCATCGACCGCAACTCGCTCGGAGAGGTCTATGACAACGCCATCGAGGCCAACACAGGTGACGGGATCCGCGTGACCAACGGTTCCGGACTCAGCCTGAACCCTGAGGGCAACGAAGCACCCTCGCAGGTGGCCGGCAACCGGGGTGCCACGCCTAACGGTGGCACCGGTATCTCCTGCTCTGTCGGCGGTTACGTTGCGGGCGAGCAGGGTGAGATGACCGGCCAAGCCGGTCAGAACGCATTCTCCGAGGGCTGCGTGAACTCGCTGGTCGACGCGCCTTCGACCCCGGGCAATGGAGACCTCTCCTCGCTGTTCAACCTGTCGTCCTGAGCTGCTTGACGACGCCTGCGCCCTCCCACTGTCGGGTGGGGGCGCGTTTTTTATTTCAGGCGCCGCGCCATGACGAAGACTTCGTCGCGCACGAAACCGAGCGACTCGTAGAAGGCCTCCACCTGCTCGTTGCCGTCCCGGATCAGCAGCATCAGCTCGACGACGTCGAAGTGCTCCAGCCACTCGGCGGCGGCATTCATAATGATCCGCCCCAGGCCCCTGCCCTGCTGGCCCGGCGCGACAGCCACGTAGTAGACCCAGCCTTTGTGCCCGTCAAAGCCCACCATCACGGAGGCAATGATGCGGCCGTCCTCGATCGCGACGAGGACAGTGGAGGTTTCCGTACTCAGGGCTTGGCGAGCATCAGCGGCCGG
>CAYSIP010000286.1:0-3349 GCA_964431055.1 uncultured Corynebacterium sp.
CGATGTACGAGAAGTTCCAGAAGAAGGAGGACGGCTGCATCAAGGTGGTCCTCAAGCCATAAGCCCCGGAAGGGGCGTCGACCCCCCCACCGTCAGAGCGTTCCGGCGGGGCGGGGGTCGACCTGCTCCGGTTGATCGGCGGGCGACGGGGGATCGGTGGCGATTGACCGGCCTGTGGTCAGGCCCGTTCCACCGAGGGGGAGTCGGTGGGTGGCGTGATCTGCTCGTTCATCGCCTCCAGTTCGGCCTCGCCCCGATTTTCCGCGTCGTAGAGGACCGGGTCCTGCACCCCGTGCTCACGCATGAGGGTGTCGAGTTTCAGGTGCACCGCCGCGCTGTCCCGGTTCTGGGTGTTCTGGATGATGAACACCATCAGAAACGTCACCAGGGTGGTGCCGGTGTTGATGATCAGCTGCCAGGTGTCGGAGAATCCCAGAAACGGGCCACTGACCGCCCAGGCGAGGATGGCGATCACCGCGATGACGAAGACTCCAGGTCTGCCCAGGTAATCGGCGGTGGCGGTGGTGAACCGGGTGAACGCTCCCCCAGAGCTGCGGGGCGTGGAGCTGGTGGCCATAGGTCCTCTCATCGTGTCGACACGACCCGCAGATCACAGGGCCGCTCATGGTCGCACTTAGGATACCGACCTCTCCCGGAAGACCCGGCGAGGGCCGGTGGGAACCCGGCGAGGGGCAGGCTCCGCCCGGGTTCCGGGTATCCGATCGTCACTCCTCGACGGGATGACCGCTGAAGTTGACGTCATACGAATCTGGCGGGTGTAGCTGGAAGGTGTGGAAATCAGAACACTGCCCCGGGCAATGGCCCGGGGCAGTGTTCTGATTAGGGGGGTGGGTGCGTCGGTCAGGAGTCGACGTCCTCGTCGGCGCCGTCATCGGCGAGCTTCGCGTGGAGACGGCGACGTAGTGCGTCGATCTCTTCGCGTGCCTCGGCGATCAGTTGCTCGTCTCCGGTGGCGATGACGGCCTGCAGAGCCATTCCGGCCTGCTTGACCGACTTCGCCAGGCCGAACATCGGGTTGTTCCGGTCAACGACTTCCTCGTCCTGCTTCCAGGGGGCGGGCTGGGCGCTGAGTGCCTCCACCTCCACCTTCCCGGCCTCGGTGAGCCGGAAGTGCTTCGGGCCGACCTCCGTGGCCGGTTCGATGAGACCCTCGTCCTCCAGCTGGGACAACGCCGGATAGACGGCGCCGGAGCTGGGGGTCCAGCTGCCACCGCTGCGCTCAGCCAGTTCCTGGATGATGGCGTAGCCGTTGCGCGGCTCCTCCGCGATGAGCAGGAGGATGCCGTGGCGGACGTCGCCGCGCCGGGCACGACGCTTGCGCCCACCGCCGAAGCCACCACGCCCGCCCCGGCCTCCGAAGAGGGGGACGCCGAAGATCGCCTCCGAGGTGGGGAACCCGCCCGCGAATCCGCCAGGAAAACCTGCCGACTGGCCGTAACCGTGTTCGTGGTTTCGTCCCCGGCCGTAACCCCGACCGCCTCGGCCGCGTCCCCCCTGATGCTCGTGGTGCTCGTGCTCAAAATGTTCTGCCCCGTCATGGGGTCCATGTGTCGCGTTCATGATCGCGACCTCCTTTCACGGGCATCGGGGTGACGCCCATGAGGAAAGTATGCACGCTATGTCGCGACATGTCAACGATATGTCGATAACTTTTTCAGAGTCGTTTTCCTCTGTAGTGGGGAGACGGCGTCGGCACGGTACCCGTCCGGTTATCGGGCAAGGTATCGTGCCGACGCCGTTGAATGGGCGCTCAGGCCACGCGCGGGACCCTGATCCGGTCGCCGACCCGGATCGCATTGGGATTGGTGATCGACGGATTCGCGGCGACCAGGCGGTGGTAGAGGTTTCCGTCACCGTAGTGCTGCCGCGAGATCGCCCACAGCGTTTCACCGCTGCGGACCGTGTGCTCGACATAAGAGGTGTAGCCGGGCACGAGCCGGTTGCCCAGGATGACGGGAACCACGACCTGATCGCGCCGGGAACCGTCCTTGGGGGAGGTGTGGAAGGCCTCCACATAGGCCACGACGTGGGTGAAGGAGGCGCCGGAGACATCGACCGATATCTGGAACTGGCCGTGGCCGCCGATCCCGTCGCCCGCCATGAAGTGACCGGTGACCTCGTCGTGGCCCTCGGTGATCACATAGTCGTAACTGGCCTCGAACGCGCCGCCGGCGATGCCGGCGATCTGGACATTGTTGCTGACGATGTCGTAGGGCTGTGGTTGCTGGATGTGGATGCTCATGGCGGTTCCTCCCGCGTCGTGTGCGGCGTGAGGGAGGAGTTCGGCACCGCGTGGATGCTCACGGCCCGCGCCCCATCCCCACGGTGGTCACACCCACCCTGACGGGGTGGGAGATTGGTTAGGTGGCGGAAAGCAGGTGCTTCCAGCATCACATGACAGCAGGATCCGGTCAAGGGATTTTCTCAGCCGGGAAAAAGGGCCTGCCGTTGTCGTCCACCGGAGACGGGGCGCCCGATGGCATGATGGTGGGAAAGATCATCCACCCGGCACGGCACAGGGAGGCATAGGCATGGGATTCACGTTCCGTAAACGCAAGAAGCTGGGCAAGGACACCTGGCTGAACCTGTCGGGCTCGGGGGCGTCGGCCTCCAAGCGGGTCGGGCCGCTCACGCTGAACAGTCGCGGCGGGATGTCCGTGAAGCTGCCGGGTGGCCTCCACTTCCGCGGCCGCTGGAAATAACCGGCCCTGACCGCGGGACCCTTCTTCTCCGCAGGGAGATTCCAGCCGTCGGCGTCAGGGGGGGGGTGAAGGGAATGATCAGCCTGTTTTCAGGTTCTTCTTTCCCCGTGAAATACTGAGGGAATCGCATCACGCATTCTTTCAGAGGAGTCACCATGACGTTACGGCGTTGGATCACTGTGTCGGCGGCCGCCCTGATGCTGGGCATGAGCGCGGTCGGTTGCGCTTCCCCGGACGAGGTCGCGGAGAATTCGACCACCACCTCCGCCGCGCCGGGAACCACGACGTCGGCGTCATCCACAGAGAACGCCGGTCAAAGTGAGATCGAGGCCGCGCAGCGGTCCGCGATCCCGGACAGGGAGGATGCGGCAGGGAGCGCCGTGGCGGTGCTGGAGACCCTGGAGGTCAAGGGCCGTGCCCCGAAGACGGGATACGACCGGGACCAGTTCGGGCCGGCCTGGGCCGACACCGACCACAACGGTTGCGACACCCGCAACGACATCCTCGCCCGCGACCTGGAGGCCGAGACCTTCCGGGACGGGACCAACAACTGCGTGGTGCTCACCGGCGTGCTCGATGATCCATACACCGCCACCGAGATCCACTTCCAGCGCGGCCAGGACACC
>CAYSIP010000287.1:0-3337 GCA_964431055.1 uncultured Corynebacterium sp.
CCACCATGATCGCCCTCTGGGCACTGGTGCTGCTGATGTTCTTCGACGCCGCCGCACGACCCCAGGTCATCTCCGTGGCCGTCGTCTTCGGTGCCCTCGTCGTCCTCGCCAATGTGAGCCGAAGGCTGCAGGGTCGGGTAACCTCTCGTCCATGACTTCTGCTACCGCGCGCGGACTGGCCACCATCACGCATGCGGGAACCGTCCTGGACGTGTGGTTCCCCGCCCCGAGGCTTTCGGAGGATCCGTTGTCCCCGGGCACGGAGCGTCTGGACCAGACCCCGCAGCAGTTCGCCACGCTCGTCGGCCCCGACGGGGACCGGGGCGTCGCCCGCGTCGCGGTGAACACCTCCATCGCCTCCCTCTCGGAGGCACCCGTCGACGCCTATGATGCCTACCTGCGTCTGCACCTCCTCTCCCACCGCCTGGTCCGCCCTCACGAGGTGAACCTGGAGGGCGTGTATGACCTGCTGGCCAATGTCGTGTGGACCAACTACGGCCCCTGCGCTGTCGCCGACTTCCAGATGGTCCGCGGCCGTCTCACCGCCCATGGCCCCGTCACGGTCTACTCAGTGGACAAATTCCCCCGCATGGTCGACTACGTCGTCCCCTCCGGCGTGCGCATCGCCGACGCCGACCGCGTCCGCCTCGGCGCCCACCTCGCGGAGGGCACCACCGTCATGCACGAGGGCTTCGTCAACTACAACGCCGGCACCCTGGGTGACGCCATGGTGGAGGGTCGCCTGTCCTCCGGTGTGGTCATCGGCCAGGGCACCGATATCGGTGGCGGTGCCTCCGTGATGGGCACCCTGTCCGGTGGTGGCAAAGAGATCATCTCGATCGGCGAGCGTTGCCTCCTCGGCGCCAACTCCGGCATCGGCATCTCCCTCGGCGACAACTGCATCGTCGAGGCGGGGCTCTACGTCACCGCCGGCACCAAGGTGTCGGTCTTCGGTGAGGTGGCCCGGATCGCGGACGTGGACAACGGCACCCGCATCAAGGCGGCCGAGCTCTCCGGCGCGGACAACGTCCTCTACCGCCGCAATTCTCTCAACGGTGCGGTCGAGGCGACCCCGGCCGCCTCCCACCACGTGGACCTCAACGTGGAGCTCCACCGCAACTAGGCCCCACCACCGGGCGCACGTACCCGGATCCTGGCCCGTGGCAGGTTACCCCCGACATGATCCCTACTCCGGGACCGAGGCGTTGACCACCTGCACCCTGGGCCGGCGGAAGGTCCAGAACTTGTTCACCAGGAAGTTCACCGGCATGGCCACGATGATCGAGATCGCTGTCGCCCAGTAGAACTTCGTGCGGAAGCCCGAGGAGTCATCGAAGATCTCCGGGGACAGGGCGATGGGCGATGTGGGGTTCATCAGCAGCGTCGCCACGATCTGGCTGACCAGGAACGCCCCGATTCCGGTGAACAGGAAGGGGAAGAAGCCGCGCCACCAGCTGCGCTGCGGGTAGCCGCGGAAGGTCCAGCTGCGGTTGAGCTGGTAGTTCCAGGTGTTGGCCACCAGGAAGGCGATGGCCATGAAGACGTTGAACCAGCGGATGTTGTAGTTGGTGCCCAGCAGGTTGAGGAAGACGTCGTGCTCGGAGATCCCGGCCGCCCAGCCGGCGGTCTTCTTCGACAGGACGCTCACGGCGAGGTTGACCACCGTGCCGGAGCCGCCGACGAGGCCGAACATGAGGAACTGCTGGGCGGTTGACCGGAATCGGGCGAAGGCCCGGTCCCTGCCCCGTGTGTCTACGGAACTCACGGAACCTCTTTCACGTCGGCTGCTGGTGGACATTCCAGCTTAGCCCCCGGCCCTGGCAGGAACCTCGAAGACTCGTCGTTGACCGCTGAAGGGGTCGTCGAAGGCGAGGGTCACGGCGCGCAGCTGCAGGGGCGAGCGGAAGTCGTGGAGCGCGAGGCCACGGTCGACCGGGTAGGTGTCATCGCCGGCCACCGGGGTGCCCAGGTGGTTGAGCACCACCCGGATCTGGTGGGTGTGACCGGTGACGGGACGCACCTCCACCTCATCGGCGGTGAGCCGGCGCAGCCAGGTCCGCGTTACGGTGCCCCCGTCCACCACGCGCACCTGCCGTTCACCGCGGGTCTTGCGCATCGGCAGTTCCACCAGCTCCCAGGCCTCCCCCACCGTGACCTGACCACAGACGCGGGCCCGGTAGACCTTGTCCACCAACCGGTCCTGGAACAGCCGCTGGTAGGCCCCGCGGGTCTCCCGCCGCCGGGAACACACCAACACTCCGGAGGTCAGCCGGTCGAGGCGGTGCAGGGGCACAATGTCGTCTTCGGCGTAGGTCAGGCGCAGACGGGTCTGCACCGTCTCCCGGACGATGCGTCCGTTGCTTGTCGACGGCACGAAGCCCGGCTTGTCCACCACGATGAGATCGTCGTCCCGGTGGATCACCGTATGGGTGAAGGGGATGGGCCGTTCAGGTGCGATCTCGGGGTGGAACCAGGCGGGCACCGGTCGGTCGAGCACCGTGCCCGCGACCAGACGCGTGCCGGAGGGGAAAGGCGAATCGCCCGCCGAACCCGCCCAGTAGGCGCGGTCGGCGGGGACCACCCCGCGCAGGATGACCCGCTGCGGGGAGATCCCCTCCCGGGCGGGGATCGGGGCCCGGGGAGCCTCAGCCAAGGGCGGAAAGGCGCGCGGCGGCGGCGTCGACACGCTCGTCGGAGCCGGTCAACGCCATACGGATGTGCTGTCGGCCACGCGGGCCGTAGAAGTCACCGGGGGCGACGAGGATGCCCAGCTCCGCCAGAGCGTCGACGGTGACCCGGCAGTCCTCGCCGCGGGTGGCCCACAGGTAGAGACCCGCCTCGGAATCATCGACCGTGAAACCGGCCCCGATCAGGGCCCGCAGCAGCACCGCCCGGCGGCGGGCGTAACGCAGCTTCTGCGCGGCCTCCTGCTCATCATCCGTCAGCGCCGCGACCATGGCCGCCTGGATGGGTCCGGGCACCATGAGGCCGGAATGCTTGCGCACCTCGAGCAGCTCGACGATGAGCTCCGGGTCGCCGGCCAGGTAACCGGCCCGGTAGCTGGCCAGGTTGGAGGTCTTCGACAGCGAGTGGAGGGCGAGGAGACCGGTGTGGTCGCCGTCGCAGACCCGCGGGTCGAGGATGGACACCGGCTCATTGGCGTCATCCCAGCCCAGACCCAGGTAGCACTCGTCGGAGGCGACGATGACGCCGCGCTCCCGGGCCCAGCCGACGACCTTGCGCAGGTGGTCGACGCCGAGCACCTTGCCCGTGGGGTTGGAGGGCGAGTTGAGGAAGAGCAGGTCGGGGCGTTCGGGGCCGATCTTCAGCAGGGAAT
>CAYSIP010000288.1:0-3326 GCA_964431055.1 uncultured Corynebacterium sp.
GCCGGGGGAGTACACCCAGCTGACCGGCCGGGCGGGCCGCCGCGGCATCGACGTGCTCGGCAACGCGGTGGTGCAGTGGGCCCCGACGATGGACGCGACGGCGGTGGCCGGCCTGGCGTCCACCCGCACCTACCCGCTGATCTCCACCTTCCGCCCCGGTTACAACATGGCCGTCAACCTGCTGGGGCTGATCGGTTTCGAGGAGGCCATGCGCCTGCTGGAGAAATCCTTCGCCCAGTATCAGACCGATGGGTCCGTGGTCGGGGAGGTCCGCGAGATCGAACGGGCCGAGCATCGGGTGGCGGAGCTGCGCGCCCAGCTGGAGCGCGACATCTCGGTGTTCAACCCGCCGGTGACCGACGGGCAGGACGCCACGGAGGTGCTGCTGGACTATCTCCGGTTGCGCCGTGAGCTGACCGAGCAGGAGAAGGAATCGCGTCGGTTCAGCCGGGAGCAGCGGGAGACGGAGGCGGCCACGATTCTCTCCCGCCTGCAGATCGGGGACGTCATCGCGGTGCCGGGTCGCAAGCATCCGGTGCTCGCGGTCGTCGTCACGCCCGCCAACCAGGCCCGGGACCCGCGACCCTGGGTGACCACCGAGACCGGCTGGTCCGGGCGCATCGACGCCGCCGCGTTCGAGAACCCGCCGATCACGGTGGGGCGGATGAAACTGCCGCGTAACGTCTCGCACCACCCGCGCAAGAACACCAAGTTCGTGGTGGACTCCTTCCGCCGCAACCACTTCGACCGGCCGCGGAAAATGAAGCAGGCGGCGCGGGTGCGGGACTCGAAGAAGGTCGTGGAGCTGCGGGAGCTGATCCGGGAGCATCCGGCGCACCACTGGCCCTCCACTGACCGGGAGCAGCTGGCACGGGTGGGGGAGAAACTCGCCCGCCGCGAGCGTGACCTGGCCCGCCTGGAGGGCACCGTGGAGCGTGCCACCGACACCCTGGGACGCACCTTCGAGCGCATCATCGACCTGTTGGCGGAGATGGACTACGTCGAGTTCGAGGGCGTGGGCGCCGAGCGCACGCCGGTGGTCACCGAGGAGGGCGAGCGCCTGGCGCAGATCCACAACGAGGCGGATCTGCTGGTGGCCCAGTGCCTCAAGCGCGGGATCTGGGATGAGCTGGACCCGGCGGAGCTGGCCGGGGTGGTGTCGATGTGCACCTTCGAGAACCGCAAGATGACCCAGGGGGAACCGGACGCGGCCAGCGACCGGATGGCCGAGGCCATGAACGCGACGGTGCGCGTCTGGTCCGAGTTGGCGGCCGATGAAGCACGCCACCGGTTGCCGGTGACCCGGGAGCCGGAGGCCGGTTTCGCGCTCGCCGTCCACCAGTGGGCGGCGGGCGCCCCGCTGGGTTACTGCATGGCCGCGGCCGCCGAGTCCGGTGCCGAGCTGACGCCGGGTGATTTCGTCCGTTGGTGCCGCCAGGTCATCGACCTGCTGGGGCAGGTGGCCAAAACCGGTTACGAGGACGGCATCCGTCGCTCCTCCCGCCAGGCGATCGACGCGATTCGTCGCGGAGTGGTGGCGATCGGGGCCTGAGTCGGCCCGGATCCTTCCGGGTCGCTCCGGATACTGGACTGCCCGCACGAGCCATGTGATGATGATCACCATGAAGGCCTCCTTCCGCGTCCTCCTCGTCGGCGGCGCCACCCTGGCGGCAGGTGCCGCCCTCACCACCCCGGCGGGTGCCACCGTGCCCTACAACGAAGGCACCGTCACCGTGGCCAACCCCTGGCCCCTCCCGGCCCGTGCCCTGCATGTCGGCGTCTCCTCGGGATGCTCCTACGTCAATGACGTGCCCACCACCCCCATACTGCGGGTGACCACCCACGACCCGGAGTGGCAACGCTATCTGGGGGCGACCCTCAACCTCTCCAGCACCGTGCCCTTCATCCACACCCGGGCCGACGTCTCGTGGCGCAACCACGGGACGGGCGCCACCGGAACCGGCACAGAATCGGGCATCAACGGCACCATCCCCGGCGCGCAGCTCTACGAGGTCGAGCCGGGCCTGACCACGGTGACGGTGACGATCACCCAGGCACCGGGCATCCCGCTCGAGATCGGGGTGGTCGGCTCCCGCATGGCCACCGGAACATTCGACGTCACCGTCAACGACTGCGGGACCTGATCACAATGGCCGCCACCACGACCCCGCCGGGAGGACCGGACCTTGACCTGCGCCGCGTCGACCGCCGCCTGGTGGCCTCCGGCTTCCTGTTCGGCTGCGGGATCGCCGGGGCGGTGATCGACCTGTTCATCTTCCATCTGGGCCTGCAGTGGCACCACTTCTACGACCTGTCGACCACCCGGGTGGCGCTGACCGCCGACGGATTCTTCCACGCCTTCACCTGGCTGCTCACCGTGTGGGGCCTGTTCCTGCTCGCCGACGTGCGCCGACAGGCCGCCGTGCCGTGGGGACGATGGACCGGCGCCGTGCTCGCGGGCGTGGGCTTCTTCCAACTCTTCGACGGGGTGGTCAACCACAAGGTGCTGGGCATCCACCAGATCCGCTACGGGGTGGACCTGTTCGTCTATGACCTGGTGTGGATCGGCTCAGCCGTGGCACTCCTCCTGCTGGGGGTGGGCGTGCTGTGGGCGACGGCCACAGCCACAGCCGCCCGCCGCCGCGCCCGGCCCGGGAGGAGCTGACGGTGTCGCTGACCCGGGGGCACCATCACCCCGAGGAGGTCGTCTCCTCCACCGGGGGAGCCTGGGCCGTCTTCGACCTGCTCTGCCTGGGCATCCTGCTGACCGCCGCCGTGGTCTACCTCACCGGGGCGTGGCGGACCCGCGGGGTGTGGCCGTGGTGGCGCACCGGCCTCTGGCTGGCGGGCCTGGTCTGCGCCGGGACCGCGCTCGTCGGACCGCTGGCGCTGGCCGGGCGCGCCGGGTTCACCGGACACATGGTGGGACACCTCCTGCTGGGGATGATCGCCCCGCTGCTGCTGGTGCTCGCCGCCCCCGTCAGCCTCGCCCTGCGTGCCCTGCCGGCGCCCGGGGCACGCCGGCTGTCCGGGGTGCTGCGCAGCCTGCCGGTGCGGGTGGTCTCCCACCCGGCGACCGCCGCCGTGCTCAACGCCGGTGGCCTGTGGCTGCTCTACGTCTCCCCGCTGTACCACCTCATGCATTCCTCGGTGTGGGTGCACGGGCTGGTGCATGCGCACGTGCTGCTCGCCGGGACGGTGTTCACCGCCGCGATCATCAGCCCGGACCCGAACCCGCACCGGGCGTCGCTGCGGCTGCGGGCGGTGGTGATGGTCGCGTTCATCGCCGCCCACTCCATCCTCGCCAAGTGGCTCTACGCCCACCC
>CAYSIP010000289.1:0-3311 GCA_964431055.1 uncultured Corynebacterium sp.
GAGCAGCTGGTTTCCGGGTCACATAAGAGTTTCCTGGACTGTGCGCGGAAAGACTGTCTGAACGGCGACACACGATTAGCGTGGGCAGGTGTGAGTCGTCATTCGCTTTCCCCCCAGCTCCGTCGCCCCCGGTGGTTGGCACTCGCTGCTGCGTTCATCATTCCGCTGGGAGTCATGGTCGCGCAGGGGTCCTGGGGCGCTGACGACCCGACCCCACCCGTGGAGGTGGCCGAAACGTTGGAGGCAGGACTCACGCCGGAACCGGCCCCGGGGCCGGCACTGGGCGTGAGTGACCAGGAAGCCGCGGCTTTCGTGCCGGCACTGGAGCCTGTCGTGCCGGGTGAGCTCAACTCCGTCAATCTGACGATGCCGGACGGGCAGGAACGGCGTTACCTCTTCTCGACGCCCGCCGGGGCCGATCTGCAGGAACCGTTACCGGTGCTGTTGGCGATGGGTGGCTGGACCGATCCACCAGAGAACTTCTTGCGTTACGCCGGGTTCCAGACCTCCGCCGCGGCGGAGGAGGCGGTCGTGGTCTACCCTGCGGGCATCGCCGACGCCTGGGCCGGGGCGCCCTATTCCGAGATGGATGAGGCCGCGGACATCAGCTTCCTGCGGGCAGTGATCGCCCAGCTGGAGACGGCGCTTCCCATCGACCGGGACCGTGTCACGGTCGTCGGCATGTCCAACGGCGGGGGAATGGCCCTGGAGCTGGCGTGCCACGCCCCCGATCTGGTCGCGGGGGTGGCAACGGTCTCGGGGGCGTTCTACGAGGGGATGACCAGTGGCTGCCAGACCATCCCGGTGGCCGCCCAGATCATCCACGGCACCGATGACGAACTCCTCCACTATGGCGGTGGCATTCTCCATGACACGCCCTACCTGCCGGTGGAGGAGGTGGTCGGCTGGCTGGGCAGCCGCAACGGCTGCTCCGCGACCGCTCCGGAAGTGAACCCCCTGGGCGACAACTCGGACCGTCTGGTGCTGCGCGACTGTGACGCCGACACCGAACACATCCGGGTCAACGGGGGTTTCCATGACTGGTACATTGACCCGTCCACCCCGGATGAGACATGGGAGTTCCTCTCGCGGCAGCACGCCGCGGCACGCTGACCCGGCTGGTCTACCATGTCAGGCATGACTGACGTTCGCGTACGATTCTGCCCGTCGCCCACCGGGACCCCGCATGTGGGTCTGGTGCGCACCGCCCTGTTCAACTGGGCGTATGCCCGCCACACCAACGGCACTATGGTATTCCGCATCGAGGACACCGACGCCGCCCGCGACTCCGAGGAGTCTTACCGGGCCCTCCTCGACGCCATGAACTGGCTCGGCCTCGACTGGGACGAGGGCGTGGAGAAGGGCGGGCCGCATGAGCCCTACCGTCAGTCGCAGCGCATGGACATCTACGCGGATGTGCTGCGCAGGCTCATCGACGCCGGTGAGGTCTACCCGGCCTATTCGACGGCCGAGGAGGTCGAGGAACGCCACCGGGCGGCCGGCCGCGACCCCAAGCTCGGCTACGACAATCACGACCGCACCCTGACCGAAGAACAGATCGCGGCTTTCGATGCGGAGGGTCGCAAACCGGTCTGGCGTCTGCGCATGCCGGACAAGGACTGGGCCTGGAATGACCTGGTGCGTGGCGAGGTCGAGTTCCAGGCCGCCACCCAGCCGGACTTCGTCGTCGCACGTTCCAACGGCCAGCCCCTCTACACCCTGGTCAACCCGGTCGACGACGCCCTGATGCGGATCACCCACGTGTTGCGCGGCGAGGACCTCCTGCCGTCCACCCCGCGTCAGATCGCCCTCTACGAGGCGCTGCAGCGCATCGGGGTCACCGACTTCACCCCGGAATTCGGCCACCTCCCGTTCGTGATGGGCGAGGGCAACCGGAAGTTGTCCAAGCGAGACCCCGAGTCCAACCTGTTCCATCATCGCGAGGCCGGCATCATCCCCGAGGGCATGCTCAACTACCTCGCGCTGCTCGGCTGGTCCCTGTCCGGTGACGAGGACATCTTCACCGTTGACCAGTTGGTCGAGAACTTCGACATCGCCGACGTGCTGGGGAACCCCGCCCGCTTCGATCCCAAGAAGCTGGAGGCGATCAACGCCGACCACATCCGGCTCCTCCCGGCCGACGTATTCGAGGAGCGCCTGCGCGCGCATCTGACCGAGTTCACCGACTTCCCCGCGGACTACCCGGCGGAGAAGTTCACCGTGGCCGCGGACCTGGTGCAGACCCGCATCAAGACCCTCGGCGACGCCTACGGCCTGATGAAGTTCCTCGTGACCCCGGACGAGGACCTGGTCTTGGATGAGAAGGCCGCACGCAAGAACCTCAAGGACGACGCCGTCGAGCCGCTCGAGGCGGGCATCACGGCCCTTGAGGCGGTCGGGGAGTGGGTGACCCCCGAGATCGAGGCGGCGCTGACCAAGGCGCTGATCGATGATCTCGGCCTCAAGCCCCGCAAGGCCTACGGCGCCCTGCGGGTGGCCGTGTCCGGTGCGGCGGTCTCCCCGCCGCTGTTCGAGTCGATGGAGCTGCTCGGTCGCGAATCGACGCTCGCCCGTCTCCGCGCAGCCCGGCAGGCCACCCCCTGGCAGGCCGCAGAGTAGGGGAGTAGGGGGGGCGTCGATGAAGCCGGGCACCGGGATCGCCCGTCCGGTGCCCCGGATTAGACCATCCCGCCGAGCTACCGCGCCCACACCCCTCCCGCAAGCGTGTCGTCCCCGGCCAAGCGTCCGTCGATTCCAAGGACGGCCACGCTCTGGGTGAAGCTCTACAGCGCCCGGGCATATAAGGGTTCCCGCTTACTCCTCCAGTCCCGCCGGTGGTGTCCCCGGTGGAAAAGTCCCTTCCGGTGACGAGAAGGTGGAGATGCGGTCTTTCAGAGCGAGCCTGCGATAACGGGTGGGTGGTGCCGTGATGTCCCTGCCGGTGTCGAGCGCGCGATACCGGCGCGGCCGTGCACGCGCTTGTAAAGCGGGCCGCATTCACGCCCGGTGACCCAGGCCAGCTGGCCGGGGATGAGGGGTTTCTGGATGCGGTCTCGCAGCGTCCGGTCTGAGGAGTCAAAGGGCGCCCCCAGCTTGAGCAGGAATGGCGTCAGTGGGGCGGGGGCACCCGCGCAGGACTCTTCCTGGGGCAGGGCGAAAGAATGCTGACCGTCTGTGATCCCGGGAAGAAGAAATGCCCGAGCCAACGCAGCTCCCCTCCCGCTCAAGGGTGGTGATGAGGAGCACCGGGGGGAATCGGCGTCGGCGCCATTCTCCGTGAGGGTGACGGAGAGGCATGAGCCGGGGGAACA
>CAYSIP010000290.1:0-3308 GCA_964431055.1 uncultured Corynebacterium sp.
CCCACAACGTGGAGACCGTGCCGCGCATCTTCAAGCGCATCCGCCCGGCCTTCCGTTACGACCGTTCCCTGGACGTCATCCGCCAGGCACGTGACTTCGGCCTGGTCACCAAGTCCAACCTCATCCTCGGCATGGGCGAGACCCCCGAGGAGATCCGGGAGGCCCTGGCGGACCTGCACGATGCGGGCACCGACATCATCACCATCACCCAGTACCTGCGCCCCGGCCCGATGTACCACCCCATCGACCGCTGGGTGAAGCCGGAGGAGTTCGTCGAGCACGCCGACTACGCCCGCGAGCTCGGCTTCGGCGCGGTCATGTCCGGCCCGCTGGTGCGTTCCTCCTACCGGGCGGGACGCCTCTACACCGAGGCCATGCACGCCCGCGGCCTGGAGGTCCCGGAGAACCTGAAGCACCTGGCCCAGACCTCCCAGGGTGCGACCACCCAGGAGGCCACCACCCTGCTGGACAAGTACGGCCCCTCCGAGGACGTCCCGGTCGTCTCCTCGCGCTAGTCACGCGCCCGTTTCACCGGCCAGCGGGGCCGTGGTCGCACCAGGTGGTGCGGCCGCGGCCCCGTTTCTGGATTCCACCTGTCCGTGGCCTAGAGTAGAGGCCATGGCAGACGCGAACAAGGCGGCGGCGAAGGCCGTCAAGAAGGAAGAGCGCGCGGCGAAGCGCGCCAAGCGCAAGCAGACGTGGTCCCAGATGTGGCAGGCCTTCAACCTGCAGCGCAAGCAGGACAAGAAGCTCATCCCGCTGATGATCCTGGCCCTGCTGGGCACGGCTCTGGTTTTCTTCCTCCTCGGCCTGATCTGGGGTGGCCAGTGGTACATGCTCATCCTGGGTATCGGCCTCGGCTTCGTGCTCGCGATGCTCATCTTCTCCCGCCGCCTGCAGGCCTCGATGTACGACCGGATGGACGGCACCCCCGGCGCCGCCGGTTGGACGCTGGAGAACATGCGCAACACGGTGGGCGTGGTCTGGCAGACGAAGACCGCCATCGCCGCGAACACCCAGATGGACGTCGTCCACCGCGTCATCGGCAACCCGGGCGTCATCCTCGTCGGCGAGGGCGCCCCGCACCGTCTCAAGCCGCTGTTCGAGCAGCAGCGCAAGCGGCTCAACCGCCTGGCCGGCGGCGTGCCGGTGCACGAGATCATCGTCGGTGAGGGTGAAGGCCAGGTACCGCTGAAGAAGCTGCAGCGTGAGATGATGAAGCTGCCGCGCAACTACAAGAAGAACGAGGTCTACTCGGTGGCCGCCAAGATCGAGGCGATGGACAGCATCGGTTCCGGCAGCCCCGGCGCCGGCCTACCGAAGGGCCCGATGCCCAAGGGCGCGAACATGAGCGGCATGAACCGCCGCATGCGCCGCGCCGGCGAGCGCAAGAAGAAGGGCTGAGCCCCTCCCCCGCGTTTCGACGCCCCGCAGTCCCCCCCCACGGACGACGGGGCGTCCTGCCGTTTCAGGGGCGGGTCGGAGAGGGAAGGGGGGGGGCTTCACTCATGATGTACCTGGTGCCGGGGGCGGTGGCCGGGGTGGTCGTCCATCTCCTGCTCATCTCCCTCAGCTGGGTCCTGGGCCGATGGTCAGCGAAGCGGCTGCGGCTCTCCGCCCACCCGCAGCTGATCTGCTTCTGCCTGATGGTGGTGGCGTTCCACGTTCTCCTCGGCGTCCGGGACGACGGGGGCAACTGGGCCACAGCGTTCCAGACCGCCGGTTTCCTGTTGGCGGGGTGCCTGCTCACCACCATCACCGCGCTCAACGATCGACGCCGGCGTCGCCTGAGCGCAGTCAGCCGCGGATGACGACGGTGCCGGTGGCCCGGTCGTGCATGCCGCGGCCGTCGGCGTCGACAAGCGCGGCGGGGAGCACGAAAGCGGTGAAGATGGTGCGCAGGGCCGCGCGCCACAGGCCCACCCGGGCCTCGCCGACGTCAATGCGCGCGATGCCCATGCCGAGCAGCGCGTGGCCGGGGGTGCGGGCGAAAAGCCAGCCGGAGACGATGCCGAGAATGACCCAGAACATCAGGGTCATGGTGGAGACCCCGCCGAGGACACCGGTGAAGTTGTGGACGACGGTGGCGAGGATCCAGCAGATCACCCAGTCGATCGCCACCCCCGCGGCGCGGCGGCCGACCGAGGCCAGGGAGCCGGGGCCGGACTTGGGGAGACCGAGTTTCTCACCCGGCCAGCGACCCGGCGCGAACGGGTCCTCGTTCTCCGCGGGGATCTGTGGTCCGTCGAGCCAGCTACGCTTAGGATCAGCCATAATGATTAATCTAGCCGGGGGTGAGGGAAGTGGAAAAACGGATTCTACCCATTCATCTTTTGATCGTTCGACAGATAATGCAGTAAACTGGGTTTCGGGTACCTTCGACACCGCCGCCCACCAGCAGAGCGTCAACACCTATTAGGAGTCACCGTGGCCTTCAACAGCACCGAAGACGTCGTCAAGTTCATCAAGGACGAGGGAGTCGAGTTCGTCGACGTCCGTTTCACCGACGTCCCCGGCATCGAGCAGCACTTCTCCATCCCGGCGTCCATGTTCGACGAGGACGCGATCGAGGAGGGCCTGGCCTTCGACGGATCCTCCGTCCGCGGCTTCACCACCATCGACGAATCCGACATGAACCTGCTGCCGGACCTCGCTACCGCGAAGATTGATCCGTTCCGCAAGGCCAAGACGCTCAACATCAAGTTCTTCGTCCACGATCCCTTCACCCGCGAGCCGTTCACCCGCGACCCGCGCAACATCGCCCGCAAGGCCGAGGAGTACCTCGCCTCCACCGGGATCGCCGACACCTGCAGCTTCGGCCTCGAGGCCGAGTTCTACCTCTTCGACAAGGTGCGCTACTCGGCAGAGACCAACGCCGCCTTCTACGAGGTCGACTCCAACGAGGGCTGGTGGAACCGCGGCAAGGAGACCAACACCGACGGCACCCCGAACACCGCCTACAAGACCCGCGTCAAGGGCGGTTACTTCCCGGTCCCGCCGTACGACCAGACCTCCGACATCCGCGACGAGATGGTCCGCCACCTCGCCAACGCCGGCTTCCAGATCGAGCGCTTCCACCACGAGGTGGGCACCGGTGGCCAGCAGGAGATCAACTACCGCTTCAACACCCTGCTGCACGCTGCCGATGACCTGCAGTCCTTCAAGTACATCGTGAAGAACACGGCCTTCGCCAACGGCAAGACCGCCACCTTCATGCCCAAGCCGCTCGCCGGCGACAACGGCTCGGGCATGCACGCCCACCAGTCGCTGTGGAAGGACGGCAAGCCGCTGTTCCACGACGAGTCCGG
>CAYSIP010000291.1:0-3294 GCA_964431055.1 uncultured Corynebacterium sp.
GACAGCATTCTGGACATGGTTTTGAGGTGAGAAGCTCTCCACCTACCACTCTCTGAACTACCTGGGAAAGGTGTCTCAGTTCCAAGGAACTGAGACGCGCGCGTCGGTATGCCTGTGCGGGCGGGCAGACGCCTCTGATATTCGTGCAGCGGGATTCTAGAAACAACGCCAATTGGTATCCTATAAACGGAAAATGCAACAGAACCCGCCGACGGGGGCAGTGAATAGGAACATAGAATCTGCTATTGGGTTCTGTTGGAAGAATGGGATGTGGCCACCTTTATCTATGGGGTATATGGGGCTTCCACCAGTGCCGTGTTTTTGTAGCGAAAACGACCGATTTGGACACATGCTGATGACTGAGTGTCCGCCACATGAATGGGAACGCCACTCGGCTGTGGCGGTCCTCATCACCTCCGAGGGGTGCTGTCACGGGGATGAACCGTTAAGACTCCGTCTTTAACGGTGTTGTTGCGAAGGTGGGCGGGGAGCCGAGGAAGCTCCATTTTTCATCGACAGGTCAGCGCTATGGGCTGGCGTTTTTAGGCCGTCTCAACTACCCGGTTGGCGATGACCACATCCGCATTGGGATCACCGCAGGCGAATATCGTGCCCTGGCGCTTGTTGCTCAATCTTCCCAGCGCAGCATAACAAGACCTCCGAAGACGGCCACGCAGGTACTCTCGAACAACAGCGAGTGCATTTGTTCCCGCGTGTCGTGAGAAGGGCACCGAACCACGAAGGGCAGGTCGACGGGTATGGGGCGAACGGATTTCGACCCGGGTGGAGTGTCATCGAAGGATTTCTACCGGTTGTTGACCGCGGTGGTGGTTCCCCGGCCCATTGCCTGGGTGTCCAGCATCGGAGAGGACGGGGTGGATAATCTGGCGCCGCATTCGTTCTACACCGTCGCGTCGGTAAACCCCCCAATCATCCAATTCACTTCCGTGGGAGAGAAGGACTCGTTGCGCAATATTCAGGCGCAGGGGGAATTCGTCGTCAATCTCACTCCGGCCTCGCTTTTTGAGGAGGTGAACGCCACGGGAACCGATTTTCCCGCCCACACCAGTGAATTCGACGCGGTCGGCCTCACTCGCGAGCCAAGTGTCAGGGTGCGTCCGTCCCGGGTCGGGGAGTCCCCTGTGGCGCTCGAGTGTCGTCTTTATCGCACTGTGCCGATGGGGGATTGCACGCTCGTGTTCGGCGAGGTGGTTCATGCCGCGGTGTCCTCCGAGGTGCTCGAGGGTTCCCATCCCCGGATCGACCGGTTGGATCCGCTCTCGCTGTCGAGTCGTGTCCACTGAGAAGGGACTAAGCCACCCATGCCCGGTCAGGGGGAAGCGCAGTGAGGTTCTGACGCTTGACTTCTATAGTGATCCAGGCCACGCTCGAGGGTATCTCCACTAGTGAATGTCTCGTAGGTGTCCCTCTCCTGAGGCTGGGGCACTGAGCCTCACCGGCAGACGGGCATCGCCCGTCTTGCCTCCCGCACGTGGAACAATAAGGGAGATGTCATGTATGCCGTCGCCGCCACATGGAGCATTGCAAACGAGTCAGGCAACTGGCTCGCTGGATTTGAGGAGCAGGTGGTCCCATTCCTGCGGACTCTGCCCGGTTTCGTCGGGGTCCGCGCTACGCGGGACCACGACGCCGCCGTCAACCACACCCTGACGATCTTCACCGACCGAGCCGAGGCCGAAGGCCTTGTGTCACTCGACAGCACGCCCGAGCGCCAGGCACAATGGGCTGCCGCCGGTGTCACCCTCGTGGGCGCCCTGACGATCGTGGAGATCCTCTACGAGTTCGACACCCGGACTCCGAGCGCCGTCTGAGGACCCGGCTTGGTCGCGGGGGCGCGGGACATACTCCGCACCCAAGATGGAGCTGTTTACATGCCCGCGGCTGACGTTGCATCGTATTCACGGTTCGTGTCCCGCAGCTCTATCGCTCCTGTACGATGCTGGTCCAAAGTTGGGTTAAGGGTCGAGGACCCAGACTGGGCATTAATCAACTCCTGCTGGGGGACGCTTAGGCGTTCTCAAACACCCGCTGACAATCACCGCATCCGGGTTTGGTTGACCAGATCATAGGCAAACGTCATCCCCTGGCCATTTCGGAACGAATGTATCGCCTCCATCCCCTTCTTAGGACGTCCGCCGGCTCGACGGTCTGCCGCCTGCCCGCGGACGTCCGGGTGGACGTGGATCGGTGCGAGGACCCGGCCGGGGACCGCGTCATGATCACCCTGGACGGAAAGTTCCTCGGCGACAGCTGGTGATCAGCGGCTGATGCCGCCTCGCCCTAATCGGCGTCCCACTGGACGACGTCGAGTGTGACCTCCGTGAAGCGGCCGGTAGGGCGCACCTCCCGCAGGTCCAGCCGGTCGCTCATCACCGCCCGGGGCAGCAGGGGCTTTCCCGCCGGCAGGAAGACCGGGGCGATGCTCAGCACGATCCGGTCGAGGGCGTCCGCGTCGAGGAACTGCCCGGCCAGCTCCCCGCCGCCGACCATCCAGGCGTCGCCGCTCCCGGCAGCCTCGATGATCTCGGGCAGCAGCTTCGGCACGGGACCATTCACCACGCGGACATCCACACCCTCGGGGATAGGGAGGTGCCGACTGGAGAAGACGAAGACGGGGCGGTCGCCGAAAAACGCCCTCCACTTCTCCGGTTGCGCGAGCATATCCTCTTCCCGCAGGAGCCATTCATATGTCGTCGATCCCATCACCGCGACGGAGACGGTGGCGAAGAACCCGCTCATGTCGGGCTTCTCCCCGCCGACGTCGAAGAGCCACTGCAGGGAGTCGTCCTCGGTGGCCAGGTATCCGTTTAGGGTGGTGGCGGTGTAGTAGATCACCTTCATGCCCCGAACCCTAGATGATTAAAGGATCGCGCGGATAGAGGTCATGGCCGTCGGGCAGGTCGGGCGTCCCAGCGGTGGGTGGTCCGCGCCTGCCGGGTGAGCCGGCGGATGATGATGATCGTGTTCGACAGGGCGAGCAACGCCTCGACGACCCCGGGACGGCGTCCTATGCCGACCTCGAATTTGCTAAGCCGCGGTTGTGCCAGGAGTTCGTCCGTTCGACCACCCACCGGGCCCGGGCCTGCAGCGGCTCGCCCTTCTTGCTGATCACCCACCTCTAGCCCAACTCCTGAAGCAGGTCACCGGTCTTGGTCGAGTCATAGCCTTCCGTCCAGATGCACCGTGATCGCCCCCGGCAGATCGACCCCGAAGCGGCTGAGCTTCTCCAACGTCGGACGCAGCAGTGGGGAGTCATGCCGGTTGGCCCCGATG
>CAYSIP010000292.1:0-3260 GCA_964431055.1 uncultured Corynebacterium sp.
GTTGCCGGTGGGGTGGATCTCGAAGTGCAGGTGCGAGCCGGTGGAGAAGCCCTCGTTGCCCATGCCGGCAATCTTCTGGCCGGCGGTGACGCGCTCACCGACGGCAACATCCAGGCTCACCATGTGGCCGTAGACGGAGATGGAACCGTCGTCGTGCTGGACGCGGATCCAGTTGCCGTAACCGGAGGCCGGGCCCGAATCGATCACGGTGCCGTCCATGACGGCCAGGATCGGGGTGCCGACCGGGGCGGCGATGTCGATGCCGGCGTGGATGGTGCCCCAGCGGGGGCCGAAACCGGAAGTGAAAGCGCCTTCGGCGGGCTTGACGACGGAGGGGCCGCGGGCGGCGAGGTCGGCCTCGAGGCGCTCGACGCTGTAGTCCACCGCCTTCACGAGCTGCTCGTCAATGTTGGCGACCGGCTTGAACTCCGAGATCGCCAGAATCTGCGGGGCGGCCTCGGCGACGCTGGAGGACATCAGTGCTGCGTCATTGGCCAGCTCGTAATCGACGTTCGTCACTTCGGCGGCGGGGGTCTCAGCCTGGTTCTGCAGCGTGGCTGCGGTGGCGCCACCCACGCCCGCGGAGGAAACCGTGCCGGTGGCAACGGCTACGAGGGCGACGCGACCCTTGGTCGTCTGAGAGGCGGTGAACTTACGGTGCCTGCCCCCGGTAGACCGCTGAGACTTGATGCGCATATGTTCTCTTCCGTCGTGTCCTGCGTCGTAACGTCACACTCGGCGTTATCTTTCAGAGCCGAATTGTGACCTCTTTGTTATCTGCCGGAGGTAACAATAGCGTCTCGATTCGGGGAGGGCAAGCCCACATGTCCGAAAGAACAGAATCGTTCGGGCATTCGCGGACGTTACAAAGGCAGCGCAGGCAAAACTCACCTGACCCGAAGGGTGGGTCAGATTCGTCGCGCCATCCGAGGACGGCGCGACGGTCGTGGCACAGTAGGGACCGATGAGCAAGAAGACCAGTCCGCAGTCCAGGCCTTCGCGGCGCCCCCGTGGCCGGACAAGTGGCCCCCAGCCTGTCCGGTCGACGGCCGGACGTTCGGCGGGTACGCAGCGGACGGACAGGGGGCGACGGGCCGCGGCCCGTACCAGGAAGAAGGACGCCAAACAGCAGGCGCCGGTCCCGACTACCTTCGGTGGACGCATCCGCCGGTATCTGCCGGTGGTGCTGATCCCCAATATCGTCGTCGTGCTGGGACTGGTCGTCCTCGGCCTGGCCGGGTTGATGCTGTCCTCCACGACCCTGACCGCCCTGCCGGCCACGCTCGCCCAGTCCTGGTTGGTCCTCAACCTCGTGCCGGCGGTCGCGGGAGGGGTGGAGATCGGTGTCCTGCCGATGTTGCCCGCCCTGGGTCTGGCGGCGTTGATCGCCCGGCGCGTGCACGGGGCGGTGAAAGACCGTGTCAGCATCGCCGACCTCGTGGTCCTGGCGGCGTGCACCTTGCTGGTGCCCGTGATCCTCACGCTGGTGGCGTCGGTGATGATGTGGGACGCCGGTCGGGTTTTCGAGGTGTCTCCGCCGCCGCTCGGCGACGCCATCCTCCGTACGCTCGCCGTCCACCTCGTCGGACTCGTGGTCGGTATGGGGGCGAGGTTGTGGCGGGCCCTGCTGCGCCATTACGGGTTGCCGGACTGGCTTGTCGACGCAGCCGGTTCCGCGTGGCGTTTCCTCGTCTGGCTCGCCGGCGCAGCGCTGGTCGTTCTGGTGGTGCTCCTGGCTTTCGGTTGGCAGCGCCAGGTCGACCTGCTGTCACACTTCGACGGCGCCGGCGGGGTGGCTGCGCTGGTCCTGATCAGTCTGCTGTACCTGCCCAACGCGCTTGTCGCGACGTCCGGGGTCCTGATGGGCTCCGAGTTCAACCTGGGCGAGGCGTCGGTCTCCCTGTTCTCCATCCATCTGGTGCCGCTGCCCACGCTGCCGCTGATGGCGGTGATCCCGGGAACCGCCTCTGAGTGGGCGGTGGTGCTGCTGGCCATCCCCGCCGTCATCGCCGCGGTGTTGGCGTACCGTGCCCGCCCGTCGGCGCCGCAGGCTGTGGCGGGCGGGCTGCTCGCCGCGGTCGTCATGCTCGTCCTCTGTTATCTCACCCGCGGCGCGATCGGCTATTACGGACCCTCCGGTCCCATGCCCTGGTTGACCCCCGCGTTGGCTTTCGTCTGGGTCGCCGGGGTCGGTCTCGCCGTCGCCGGCGCCGGCAGACTCGCGGAACTGCGAAACCGCGAACTTGAGCCGGAGCCGGAGCCGGAAGCCGAAACAGAAACAGAGCCGGAGGATGAAGAGGCGCTGGACGACTCTGAGGATGTCGAGGATGTCGAGAGTGTCGAGAGTGTCGAGGACTCCGATGAAGTCGAGGAAGCGGCAGCGGCAGCGGCAGCGGCCCCTGATGCTGAGGGAGCCGCAGATGATGACGAGCCGGAGGAATCCACAGAACTGGCAGAGGTCACTGACGCGGACGCTGATACCGACACCGAAGTGGCCGACGGGGCAGAAACCGCCGACACCCAGGAGGCCGAGACCGCTGCGTCACCCACGGCAGACGGGGAGGATCCCGGCGAGGCCGGGGATCCGGAACCGAAGGGCTAGGATCAGTCAGGTGACCTCCACCACCGGCCCGATCAACATCGTCGTCCTCGTCTCAGGTTCGGGGACCTTATTGCAGTCCATCCTCGACCACCAGGACGAGCACTACCGCGTCAGCCTCGTCGTCGCGGACGTGCAGTGCCCGGCGTTGGAACGGGCGGAGGCCGCGGGCGTCGCCACGAAGGTCGTCGCCCTCGGTGATGATCGCGCGGCCTGGAACGAGCAGCTTGCCGACGCGGCGGGGGACGCGGCCCCGGACCTCGTGGTCTCCGCGGGATTCATGAAGATTCTCGGCGCTGGCTTCCTGGGCCGTTTCGGAGAACGCATCATCAACACGCATCCGGCGCTGCTGCCGGCATTCCCCGGCGCCCACGCCGTGCGCGATGCGCTCGCCCACGGGGTCAAGGTCACCGGCTCCACCGTCCATGTCATTGACGCCGGAGTGGACACCGGCCCGATCATCGCCCAGCAGGCCGTCACGGTCGAGCCGGGGGATACCGAAGGTTCCCTGCACGAGCGCATCAAGCAGGTCGAACGTCAGCTCATCGTGTCGGTGCTGCGGAGTGCGCGCATCGACGAATCCACCAGGAAGGTTGAGTTCATCCATGAGTGATGACCGCAAGGCAATCAAGCGCGCGCTGATCAGCGTCTACGACAAGAC
>CAYSIP010000293.1:0-3253 GCA_964431055.1 uncultured Corynebacterium sp.
GTCGAGCAACGGCAGGCCCGCAGCGCACTCCGCGCCGCGGGCCTGCCGCCGTATCCGGGGGCGGCCGGGCTCATTCCGACCTAGGCTGATCGGAAGAAGGTGTCCCCGGAGCAACGAGCAACAAGGGAGAATGACAGCGTGAGCACCGTGCCTCCCCATCAGACCGTGGATCCGACCGGTCACGACCCCCGCGCATTCGGCGACAGGCTGCTGGCCCCGGCACAGGGGCGCCAACGCCGCCCGGTCGCCCACACTCCCGATGGTGAGGTCCTCATCGCCGGCCACGCCGAAGTGGTGGAGGTCGCCGAGGACGCGGCCACCTTCAGTTCCATGGTCTCAGCCCACCTCCAGATCCCCAACGGGTTGGACGGAGCCGAGCATTCCCGCTTCCGACGCCTGATGGACCGTTACCTCGCGCCTCAGGTCGTGGGGGAGTATGACGAACCGTTCCGGCGGGCGGCCCGCGAGGTCATCGACCAGTTCCTCCCGAAGGGCCCCGGCGCCACCGCACGGGTCGACGCCGTCGACGACCTGGGCGCCACCTTCGCCGTGAGGGCGATGACAACCTGGCTGGGTTGGCCCCGCGAGCTGGAGGAGCGTCTGCTGGCCTGGATGGCCGAGAACACCGCCGCGACCCGTTCGGGGGACAACAGCCACACCGCGGCCGTGGCCGAGAAATTCGACGGGATCATCGGTGACGTCGTGCGTCCCCGGCAGGACAACCCGGACAAATTCGGCGACGTCACCACAGAGCTGGTCCACGACACCTCGCTGGGCCGACGGTTGGAGTTCCCGGAAATCGTCTCGATCCTGCGCAACTGGACCGCGGGTGACCTCGGGTCCGTAGCCCGCTGCATCGGGGTGATCCTGCACAGCCTGACGGGCAACCCCACTCTGCAGGAGCGCCTGCGCTTCGGCGTCCCGGACGGGGAGTTCACCGCAATCGTCGATGAGCTCCTGCGCATCGACGACCCTTTCGTGGCCAACCGCAGGGTGACCACCTGCCCGGTCACCCTCGCCGGCGTGCAGTTGCCGGAGGGACAGCAGGTACGTATCCACTGGACCGCCGCGAACCGGGACCCTGAGGCTTTCGGCGACCCGGACGCCTTCGACCCCGAGGGCAACGCCGGACGCAATCTCGTGTGGGGCGCCGGACCACACCTGTGCCCCGGCAAGCCGCTGTCGATCCTGGAGATCCGCGCGTTCGTGGAGGAGCTGCTGAAGGTCGGCACGGTGTGGCGCGGGGACGGCGAGGCGGAGAAGACCACCGAGCGTGGGGTGCATCCGGTGGGCGGCTGGGCGCACTACCCGGTGGAGTTGGAACGTGTCTGAGAAATCAGCGCCCCGACCGTTTCGTCCCTTCCATCGTCATGCGGTGACCCACTACGGCTGGCGATGGGAGAACTGGCGCTCCAGTTCCTCGAAGCGACGGGAGATGTCCGCCTCCGCCTCTTCCCGTTCCCGCTTCGCCAGGTACTCGTCCGGGTTCAGTCCGGAGGTCAGATAAACGATGCGGGCGGCGACGTTGACGCAGTGGTCGGCGTAGCGCTCGTAGAAGCGGGCCAGCAGGGCCACGTCGACGGCCTCGCGGGTGGTGTACCGCCACTCCCGCTGGGTGAGCATGATGAGCATGTGTTCGTTGAGGTCATCGACGGCGTCGTCGTCGACGGCCAGCAGGAGCGCGACGTCCGCATTCGGATCGACGAGGATGTCACGGGTGCGCTCGGCCATCTCCTCGACCAGGCGGGCCAGCTCCGCGAAATAACCGGACATCCGCTCCGGCGCCGCGTGCTGGGGGTGCCGGCGCCGGGCGGCCTTCGCCACGTGCATGGCCAGGGCGCCCATGCGGTTGAAGTCCTCCACGATGTAGATGGAGGAGATGACCTGGCGCAGATCCCGGGCCACCGGGCCCTCCAGGGCCAGTAGCTGGACGGCCCGTTCCTCGCACCGCACCCGGATCTCCTCCAGCTGGTCGGCCAGGGAGAGCGCGTCCTCTGCGGCCTGCAGGGAGGCGTGGAGAAGGGCGCGGGACGCCTTACTCATGATGTTCTGGACGGAGTCACACATGATGATCAGATCATGGGCGAAAGCGTCGAGGTCTTCACGGTAGGCGGTGCGCATATCCTTCATCTTAGTTCCCCGGCGGCGGGGGCGCGCGGTGCACCTACCGGTGAGGTGCGGGAAAACACAAGGTCAACTGCTGTTCACCCGCAGGATACCCGGCTCACCCACCGGAATTCATGATCTCGGCGCCGACCGGGACTGTGTCGTCCTCCGGATCGTCGAGCCACCCGTCGGGCAGGGCGACCTTGGCGGGGGAGCCCTGCCGTCCGCGAGCGCCCTCGGCGTCGTCGGCACGGATCTGCGCATCGGACCAGGGAGCGAGGATCTCGCGCAGCTCGGCCAGGGAACCGATCTTCGCGAGGCTGGCGCGCAGCTCACCGCCGACCGGGAAGCCGCGCAGATACCAGCCCATGTGCTTGCGCAGGTCGCGGGAGGCCTGCTCCTCACCGGAATGGGCGGCCAGCAGCTCCGCGTGGCGGACGATGATGCGGGTGACCTCCCCCAGGGTGGGTTCGGCGGGCACCGGCTCGCCGCGCAGTTCAGCGGACAGCTCGGCGAACAGCCAGGGGCGGCCCAGACAACCTCGACCGACGACGACTCCGTCGCAACCGGTCTGGTCCATCATGGCGCGGGCGTCCGGGGCGGCGAAGATGTCACCGTTGCCCAGCACGGGCACCCCGGAACCCGCCAGGTGCTCCTTGAGGCGGGTGATCTCGCTCCAGTCCGCCTCGCCGGAATAACGCTGGGAGGCGGTGCGGGCGTGCAGCGCGACGGCGGCCGCACCCTCCTCCACTGCGATGCGGCCGGCGTCGAGGTGAGTGTGGTGTTCGTCATCGATGCCGATCCGGAACTTCACCGTCACCGGGATGTCCGTACCCTCCGTGGCGCGCACCGCGGCGGCGACGATATTGCCGAACAGGCGACGCTTATAGGGGATCGCCGAACCACCGCCGCGGCGGGTGACCTTCGGCACGGGGCAGCCGAAGTTCATGTCGATGTGGTCGGCCATGTTCTCGTCGACGATCATCTTCGCCGCCTCGTAGGTGTACTTCGGGTCGGTGGTGTACAGCTGCAGGGAGCGCGGATTCTCGTCGGGTGCGAAGGTGGTCATGTGGAGGGTCTTCTCGTTGCGCTCCACGAGGGCGCGGGCGGTGACCATCTCACAGACGTACAGTCCGGAGACGGTGCC
>CAYSIP010000294.1:0-3244 GCA_964431055.1 uncultured Corynebacterium sp.
ACACCGGCCTGATCTACCGCGCCATGGGCTTCCCGACGGACTTCTTCACCGTCCTGTTCGCCATCGGCCGTCTGCCGGGCTGGATCGCCCACTTCCGCGAGCAGCTGGCCATGAACACCAAGATCAACCGCCCGCGCCAGATCTACACCGGTGAGACCCTTCGCAAGGTCACCCCGCGTGAGCAGCGCTAAACCCTGAATCTGGTGACTCCTCCGACCCCGGCATGACCTGGGCCGGGGAACCCGACCGGCCGGACATGTCGCGACCCACCTATAATGGTCGCGACGTGTCCGGCCGTTGTCATGGCCGTACCCGACATCAGCAGTCCCCCGAAGAATCATCCAAGGAGTACAACCCTCATGGAAAAGCCACAGATCGAAGCCCAGACCGGCCCCGCTCCCCAGGAGCTGGTCTCCGTCGACCTGGTCGTGGGTGAGGGCGACGAGGCTCAGCCCGGTGGCCTCGTGGAGGTCCACTACGTGGGCGTGGACTACGAGTCGGGGCAGGAGTTCGACTCCTCCTGGGACCGTGGCCAGTCCATCGAGTTCCCGCTCACCGGTCTGATCGCAGGCTGGCAGGAGGGCATCCCGGGCATGCGGGTAGGTGGCCGTCGCCAGCTGACCATCCCGCCGGAGAAGGCTTATGGCCCGGCAGGCGGCGGGCATCCGCTGTCGGGCCGCACGTTGATCTTCATCATCGACCTCATCAGCGTCGGCTGATCAGCCTTCCCTTTCCACGGCCCCGTCACCCACAGCGGTGACGGGGCCGCCGCGTCTTCAATGAGTGAACCGGGCGCGGGAACGTGCCCGGGCGGGCACAATGGAGACATGGATAATCCTGTCGTCCCCACTCTGACCCTCAATGACGGAACCGAGATGCCCCAGATCGGCCTGGGTACCTGGAAGCTGACCGGTGACGAGGCGGTGCGCGTCGTGCGCGAGGCCATCAGCGTCGGCTACCGGCACATCGACACAGCTTCCCTCTACGGCAACGAGGAGGCGGTCGGCCGTGCCATCCGGGATGCCGTGGCGGCCGGCGACGTCACACGCGATGAGCTGTTCGTCACCACGAAGCTGCGGAACGAGGACCAGGGTTCCCAGCGTGCCCAGGAGGCCTTCCGTGAATCCCTGGGGCGTCTGGGCCTCGAGTACATCGATCTGTACATGCTCCACTGGCCGTGGCCGCAGCGTGGCCTGTACGTCGAGACCTTCGAGGCAATCGCGAAGCTGCAGGGGCTCGGGGTGGTCCAGTCCGTGGGGGTCGCGAACTTCTACGAGGACATCCTGCGCGAGCTCGTCGACCGCACCGGCGTGGTGCCCGCGGTCAACCAGGTGGAGTTGCACCCCGGATTTTCGCAGGCCGGACTGCGGGCGCTTCACGACGAGCTCGGCGTGGTCACCGAGGCCTGGGCCCCGCTGGGCCGCGGCATCCTGCTGATGAATCCGGTTCTCGATGCCGTCGCCCGCAAGATCGGTAAAACGCCTGCGCAGGTCATGCTGCGGTGGCTGCTGCAGCTCGGATGCGCCATGGTGCCGAAGACCTCCGAACCGGGGCGACTGGCCGCCAACCTGGACATCACGTCCTTCACGCTCGGGCGCGACCAGATGGAGGCCATCACTGGACTCGATGACGCGGAGGGGTTCGGTCGGATCTTTGATGACCCGCAGAAGTTCCCCGGCGAGGTCGGCTGACCGGCGGTCCGGTGGCGGTGAAGAAGGGGTCACGGATCTTAGCCAGCTCTGCAAAGTTCTAAACAGTTGCAACGTTAAGGTTTGCAGAATTAGCAGTTTTTTAAGAGTTCCCGGGCGGGGGTGGTTGTACGATCAAAGTATGTGCAGCTCAGGGCGCTGATGGGGGGTAGGGTGGGGAAAATCTCAGGAAGTTTCGGGCTTAGACTTCAACCTTGCAATGTGAGCCAGGTAACTTCAGTTAACAGCACAAGGTGTGATTGCCCGCACAGGATGTCAGGAAAGTGTTCTGAATCTTGTGGAGGGGGTCGCCGCTGATCGACTCCCCGGACACTCCGGGGACCGACTGAAAGAGAGATTAAAGTGAGCTCGACTCCAACAGTCCGCAGGGAACGGCGAGAGCCCACCTCGCAAGAGTTCCGGGAGATGCAGGCCAGTCCGCAGTTCCAGAAGTTGCGTAAGACATACCGCTCCTTCACTTTCCCCATGTCCGTCGCGTTCTTCGTCTGGTATATCGCTTACGTTCTGGTCGCGACCTACATGCCGGAGCAGATGGGGCAGCCCTTCCTGGGACTGAACGTCGGGCTCTGGCTGGGTCTGGCACAGTTCCTGACCACCTTCGTCATCACGTACATCTACGTGATGTACGCCAACAAGAACATCACGCCGCAGGCTGCCGCGATCCGTGAACAGATGGAGGGCTAGAACATGACCACCACATACCTGGCTCAAGAGGCCAACACCGGCAACCCGATCCTCAACATCGGCGTCTTCGTCGTCTTCATCGTCATCACCATGACCGTGGTCCTGCGTGCGGGCAAGACGACGAAGGAGGCCTCCGATTTCTACACCGGCGGCGCCACCTTCACCGGCACCCAGAACGGCCTGGCCATCGCGGGTGACTACCTCTCCGCCGCTTCCTTCCTGGGCATCGTCGGCTCCATCGCCCTCAACGGTTACGACGGCTTCCTCTACTCCATCGGCTTCTTCGTCGCCTGGCTGGTCGCCCTGCTGCTCGTCGCCGAGCCGCTGCGTAACGTCGGCCGCTTCACCATGGCGGACGTGCTCTCCTTCCGTCTGAAGCAGAAGCCGGTCCGTCTCGCGGCGTCCCTGGCGACTCTGTTCGTGACGCTGTTCTACCTGATCGCCCAGATGGCCGGCGCCGGCTCCCTGGTCTCCGTCCTTCTTGATCTGCATGGCTTCACCGAGCAGGCCATCGTCATCGCGGTCGTGGGCGTCATCATGATCGCCTACGTCCTCATCGGCGGCATGAAGGGCACCACTTACGTCCAGATGATCAAGGCCGTCCTCCTCGTCGGTGGCGTCGGCATCATGACGGTCCTCGTGTTCGTCACCATCCGTGGCGGCATGGGCACTCTCCTTACCGACGCGGTTGACGCTCACGCTGCCTCCGACGCCATCGTCGAGCGCGGTTACGACGCCGAGAGCATCCTCCAGCCGGGCCTGCAGTACGGTTCCTCCGCGATCAAGCAGCTCGACTTCATCTCCCTGGGCCTGTCCCTGGTCCTCGGTACCGCCGGCCTGCCGCACGTGCT
>CAYSIP010000295.1:0-3241 GCA_964431055.1 uncultured Corynebacterium sp.
CCTACGCCGACAAGGAGACGGTGGCCAACACCCGGCAGATCATCGAGACCGGTGAGGTGCAGATGGTGCTGGGGGCGGATTTCATCATCACGATCCGGCACGGGACGCAGTTGCCGCGCCTGGACCTCCGGTTGGAGGAGGATCCGGAGCTCAGTGCCCTGGGACCCGCCGCGATGGCCTGGGCGGTGGCCGACCATCTGGTGGAGGAGTACGGGCGGATCTCGACGCTGCTGTCGATGGAGGTCGACCGGTTGGAGGAGGAGGTCTTCACCCCGGATTCGCGGTTCAACATCGAGCAGATCTACACCCTCAAGCGCGAGATTTTAGAGATGCGGCATGCGATCGCTCCTCTGGTGCCCGCGTTGCGGGGGTTGATCACGGAGAACAAGGATCTGCTGGGCAAGCAGCTGCGCTCCTATTTCCGGGACGTGGGTGACAACGCGAATATCGCGGCCGATCACGTGGCCGGTTATGACGAGCGGTTGACCTCGCTGATCGACGCGTCCGTCGCGAAGATCACGCTGCAGCAGAACTCGGACATGCGCACGATCTCGGCGGTGGTCGGCATGGCGGCCGCCCCGACCCTGATCGCGGGCATCTACGGGATGAACTTCGACCACATGCCGGAGCTTCACTGGGAATACGGGTATTACGCGGTGCTCGGGCTCATCTTCCTGATCGTGGGCCTGCTGTGGTGGTGGTTCCGCCGCCGGAACTGGCTGTGACCGGCGCCCACCCACGAGGCCGGAAAACTGTACCGTCGGGCGCATGAGCGAACGCGACCTCGACATCGTCATCCACGGCGCCACCGGCTTCGTCGGCCGGCTGACCGCCCGTTACCTGGCCGAGCACCACCCGCAGGCCGCCATCGGCCTCGCGGGCCGCAGCGTCGAGAAACTCGAGCGACTGCGCAGCGAGCTCGGCGTCGGGTGGGAGACCATCACCGCCGACTCGAAGGACGAGGGTCAGCTGCGGGCGATGGTGGGACGCACGAGGGTGGTCATCTCCTGTGTCGGGCCCTACACCCGTCTCGGGGAGCCGCTGGTGGGCCTGTGCGCGCGGGCCGGCACCCATTACGTCGACCTGTCCGGGGAGGTGTTGTTCGTCCGCGAGTCCATCGACGCCCACCACGAGACCGCCCGGGCCACCGGGGCGCGTATCGTGCACTCCTGCGGTTTCGACTCAGTGCCCTCGGACATGGGCATGTTCGCCCTGCACCGGGCCGCGGGCCAGCCGTTCAGAGAGGTGACCATGCTGGTCACCGATCTGGCCGGCGGGGTCTCCGGCGGCACGGTCGATTCGATGCGGGCGGTCTCCGCCGAGGCGCGCACCTCACGGGAGAAGGGTCGTATCCTGCACCACCCGTATTCCCTGTCCCCGGTGCCGGAGGACGAGCCGCGTATCGAGGGCCTGGAGAAGGACTTCGAGATCCGGGACCTGGGTGAGCGAGGCTGGGCGGGCCCGTTCTTCATGGCCATGTACAACACACGGGTGGTACGCCGTTCCAATTCCCTGCTCGACCACGCCTGGGGTGAGCACCTGGTGTACAAGGAGGGCTGGGCGACCGGGCGCGGAACGGCCGGCCGGATCAGGGCCTACGCCATAGGCGCGGCGACTGCCGCCCTGTTCAAGGCCATCCAGAACAAGCGGTTGCGCCCGCTGCTCTCGCGTTGGATCCCCGAGCCTGGTGAGGGCCCGGACGAAGAGACCCGCCGCAACGGCCGATTCACCGTCGTCCACCAGGGTGAGACCGTCGACGGGCAGATCTTCGAATGCACGGTCTCCGCCCAGGGGGATCCCGGTTACGAGGTCACCGCCATGATGCTCGCCGAGGCGGCCCTCACGCTGGTCCTCCATGAGGATGTCCTGCCAGGACAGGGCGGCGTGCTCACCCCGGCCACCGGACTGGGTGAGCCGTACCTGAACCGGTTGCGCGCCGGCGGCATGCGGATCGACGCCCACGCCCGGCAGTGACGCCCCGACGGTGTTAGCTTGGCGGGCGCGGCACTCCCCCCAGTCAGCTTCCGGCTTTTCCTCACCGCGGCCACCACCCTGGCCGTGGTGAGGGGGATTCGCCGCCTCGCAGGCGCAGAGGCCCGGTTACGGGCCCGGCGATCAGAGGACCATGGTGCGCAGGGTGGTGCGGGCGACGAGTTTGTTGCGGTGGGTCATCAGTACCTGCCACAGCTGGGTGTGCCGGCCGGTCTGGACGGCGGTGGCTTCCGCGACGATCACCCCGGAGCGGACGGGGGCGATGAAATCGGTGCTGTTGTTGACCCCGACGACCGGTGCTCCCCCGGCGGCGACCATGCCCGCCACTGAGCCGGTGGATTCCGCGAGCGAGCAGTAAACTCCCCCGCTGACCAACCCGGCGGGTTGCAGGAGTTTCTCGGTGACGGGCAGTTCCGTGGTCACCCGGTCGGCTGCGACGTGGGTGTAGCGGATCCCGAGCGCGGCGTCGAGGCCGGTGTTCACCGCGTTGAGTTCCTCAAGTTCGGCGGCGTCGAGTCCCGCCGGGGAGGAGGCCGCGCGGGAGATCAGATCCAGGAGTGTCATGGGGACGAGGGTACCGTGACCTAAATGATATGACCTTTCTGTCATTATGGCTGACATGGCTTCACCCGCGCAGGTAGACTCTGAACCCATGAACTCCCCTGCTTCCCTCGCACAGATCGGTGTCGTTGGCCTCGCCGTCATGGGCTCCAACCTCGCCCGCAACTTCGCCCGTAACGGTCACACCGTCGCCGTCTACAACCGCAGCACCGCCCGCACGGATCAGCTCATCAGCGATTACAGCACCGACGGCCACTTCATCCCCTCGAAGACCATCGATGATTTCGTCGCCTCCCTCGAGCGACCCCGCCGCGCGATCATCATGGTTCAGGCCGGCCCCGCCACCGACGCCGTGATCAACCAGCTCGCCAACGTCATGGACAAGGGCGACGTGATCATCGACGGCGGCAACGCGCTGTACACCGACACCATCCGCCGCGAGGCGGAGATGGCGGGCAAGGGCATCCACTTTGTCGGCGCCGGCATCTCCGGCGGCGAGGAGGGCGCCCTCAACGGCCCGTCCATCATGCCGGGCGGGCCGAAGGAGTCCTGGGAGTCTCTCGGCCCGCTGCTGGAGTCCGTCGCCGCCAAGGTCGACGGCGTCCCGTGCGTGACCCACATCGGGCCCGACGGCGCCGGCCACTTCGTCAAGATGGTCCACAACGGCATCGAGTACGCCGACATGCAG
>CAYSIP010000296.1:0-3233 GCA_964431055.1 uncultured Corynebacterium sp.
TTGAGAGATCTCGGAGCCGTCCACGCCCACGACCACAGGACCGTACTTAGTGTCTTCATCAACAGAGTTGTCTTCCCGAACCACGACCACCGGACATGCGGCGTGACTGACCACGGCCGCAGAGACCGAACCCAATACCACGCCCGGGAGCCCACCCAGCCCGCGGGAACCCATCACTATCATGGTCACATCGTGGGACATCTCTAAGAGCATGTCGATGGGATGACCTTCGTGGACTGTGGAGACGATCTGTAGCTCCGGGGCGACGTCATGGGCGATGGCACCTGCGTCCTTGATTCTCTCTGTGGCCTGCGCCCGAAGGGCATCGTAGAACTCCGGGGGCACTGTTATGCTCCGGTCGTAGAGAACCGAGGGGATGGAGTAACCGGTCACCAGGTGAAGGGGGATACCCCGCTTATGAGCGGTGTTAGCGGCCCACCGCACGGCAGCCTGCGATGCCTGGGAGCCGTCAATCGCGACGAGAATAATGTTGTCCCTATGGTCGTTCATGGTCATGGTGTCTCTACTCTTTCTAGTTCGATCATGCTCCGGAAATAGTGCAGCTTTCTGGCTTATCGTTTCTCCTCTTTCCTCTGCGTGGAGGAGAAGAGTGAAGCGTTGTACGCGGATGCTCCCCTGGCGGAGTAGTGCTCAGCAGTTAACTGCTGCCTTCAATAGTGGTGGTGCAACCTTGGGTAAGGCACCGGGAAACCTTAATTATATCTCCTGGTGGTGGCTCTGCGCCGGTGTTTTTAACCGGTCTCGAATACTGGGCCGAACGATCCTGATCGTCGTAGTTTCCTCCCGGGTGCGGGCGATCCTCTCCTGGCTGGGGGACCCGTGAAGAGCTCCATGAGGTTGTCGGCAGGTACACGGCCAGCCACATCACACCGCAGGTGACCACCACCTACCCGATGGATCAGGCCCTCGATGCCTACCGGGCCCTAAGGAAGGACACCATTGCTGGTCGAGCAGTCATCGTCCCGCACGCCTGCTCCTGCCGGATCGATCCGGCACCGCACCGGTTGTGTCCCTCAGCCCACTCGCTAAGGAGCGCAACTACTTAGGTCACAGGGTCACGACGAGAGAGCCGGAGGCCCGACCGTCGCGCAGATCACTGAGGGCCTTATTCGTCTCTTCGAAGTCATAGACGGTGATCTGCGGACTCAGTGCGAGTCGGCTGGCCAACCGCAGGAACTCCATACCATCGGCGCGGGTGTTGGCGGTCACCGTCCGCAGATCCCGTTCGTTGAAGAGATGCTCCTGGTAAGTCAGTGCCGGCACATCTGTCATATGAATGCCGGCCAGGGTCACGGTGCCGCCCCGTTTGGTTGCCTGCAGGGCGGCGGGAACAATGTCCCCCGCGGGGGCGAAGACGATCGCCGAATCCAGCGGCTGTGGGGGCCGCTCGTGGGAATCCCCGACGAAGGACAGACCCAGGTCGCGCGCCAGTTGCCGGTTACGCTCCCCGCGGGTCATCGCATAGACCTCCGCACCGGCGGCCAGGGCCAGCTGGGCGGTAATGTGCCCACTGGAGCCGAAACCGTAGATGCCCAACCGCCCACCGGGAGGAAGAGCACTGCGCTTAAGGGCCCGGTAGCCGATGATGCCGGCACACAGCAGAGGTGCTAGCGCGACCGCGTCGAGCTGGGCGGGAAGCTGGTAGGCAAAGGCCTCCGGCACGGTGAGGTAGTCAGCGTAACCCCCATCGGCGTCCCAGCCGGTGTAAGTCGAGCGCGGGCACAAATTTTCGCGCCCCGTCCGGCACCATTGACAGACCCCGCAGGTCCCCCGCAGCCAGGCCACCCCCACCCGGGTCCCGGGGTGAAGCTCCAGTACGCCAGGACCGGTGGTCTCAACCGTGCCGACGACCTGATGGCCGGGAATTACCCCAGGATGATGAACCGGTAATTCCTGGTCGATGACGTGTAGGTCCGTGCGGCACACCCCGCACACCTCGACTTTGACCAGCACCTCACCGACCTGGGGCTCAGGAATGGGGACCTCCACCAGGTCGAGCTGGCCTGGGGTAGCACCTGTCCGCCACGCTCTCATGTTCCCGATTCTGCCGTTGATACCCGAGACAGGCAAGCCCCGGAACTGCCGCAGGGACAGCGGGTCGTGGAGGTCATCCGGCTGGGAGCGGATGTCGACTCGCTGAGACTGCGGGAGCAACAAATCCTGCCAGGATGGCTGTTTCCCCCTCACCTGGGAACCCTGCTGCGGGCGCGAGGCGCACTCCCCGAAGGAGCACCGGAAACGCAGCGGGTCTCCAGCCCACCAGGGGTGGGGATGCGAGGGATGGGTTACGTCGTTTCCCCCGTGCGGCGCTGGTTCCTGTTCCATAACGACGGTGGCACAACGATGGCCGCATCCCCGACAGAAAACGGCTGGGCACGCGGAAGACACCTGGCCGGTCAGCAGATCTATTACCGTCTGCCCCCCGGCCGGTGTCCCTTGCGCTCGTACAGCAGGGTGCCAGGGACCTGGCCGATGCCGTGACCACAGACCAGACAACTGATAAGGACTGCCATGCGCGACAAGACGAAGCTGCAGTGGAATGATCTCAGCCGCGGCCAGCAGGCGGTGATCCTGACCCTGGGGTCCCTCCAGCTCTCCCTGGCCGCCAGCGCCTGGACCGACCTGTTCTTCCGCCCGGTCTCCCAGGTTCACGGCCGTAAAGCGAAATGGGCGGCGATTATCGCCATCAATTTCTTCGGCCCCGTCCTCTACTTCACGCGCGGAATCTGCCGCTGACTCCACCAATGTGTTGGCTTCGGTTCGGCTACGTTGCCCTAAACCCCAGAAGGCACACCAATGCCTCATCGGGTGTGGGGACAGGATTCGCTACCAGGAGTTCGAGCATGATGCCGCCGAGAAGGGACTGAGTCAGGGCTACCTTTCTAGTAAAAGCACGTTATGAGGGCAATAATCGGATTATGAGTACGCCTGAGAACCCGTGGGTCCTCTTCATGAGATCCCGCGACGGTCTTACCGCCGTCGCGGCCCTGGTGGCTATTGCGATCCACCTGATTCTGTGGCTGGGTTTTGACCTTGAGGGCTGGAGAGCGCACTGGCCTCTAGTGGTCATAGTCGCTCTGGGTGGTGTGCCGTTGATGATCAGCGTGCTGCGCAGTGTGGTGCGCTCGAAGGGTGGGGCTGACCTTTTGGCTGCCATCTCCATCATCACCGCTGTGTTGTTGGGGGAGTGGCTGGTCGCCGCGATCATCGTG
>CAYSIP010000297.1:0-3210 GCA_964431055.1 uncultured Corynebacterium sp.
GAGGCCATGAAGATGGAGAACCCCGTCAAGGCCCACAAGTCCGGCACCGTCGCCGGCCTGGCCGTCGAGGCCGGCTCCGGCGTCACCAAGGGCGCCGTCCTGCTCGAGATCAAATAACGCTTCTCGACGCCGTCGTATCGGCCCCGCTGAGTTCTGCTCGGCGGGGTCTTCGTCGTTTACCTGTTTGAGCGCCATATCTCACCGGCAGGACCGGTGCCAGGGGCATTTCCCCAGCCCGCGGCTGCCGAGGCGGGGAGATTCGGCGCCGCCGTCCTACCTGGGTTCCGTATCTCACGGGCCACCCCATCACTCCGCCCCGCACGCCGGCATTTCACTAGCATCAGGGAGATGGACACCCCTGATTTCACTCTCCGCCCCGCCACCGAAGCCGACCGCACCTACCTGGCCCGGTTGCTCTACCTCACCGATGTCTTCGGGGACGAGACCGGGCAGATCAGTGAAGGATTCGCGGAGGATCTCGAGGCCTACGTCGGCGCCTGGGCACCCGATCAGGGCGGGATCATCGCGCTGAGTCCGGAGGGCATCCCCGCGGGTGGCGTGTGGGTGCGCGCGGGTGGCGAGAAGCGGCCCCCGTATGGTTTCGTCGAGGCCGCCATCCCCGAGCTGGCCATCGCCGTCGAGGGGCGGTACGCCGGGCGGGGCCTGGGGACACGGCTCATCAGGGCGATGATGGACCAGGCACGGGCCGCCGGGCACCCGGGAGTCTCGCTGGCGGTCGACGCCGGGAACGACCGCGCCCGGCGGTTGTACCTCAAACTCGGATTCGAGCTCGTCGAACGCCAGGCATCCGGAGGCGAATCGATGCTGTACCGGTTCTGATTTTTCAGGCCCCGCGTCGTGCACACAGCTGCCGAACCCGGTGGCGCAGTCCCACGGGATCACGGAGGACGCCCGCCGAGACCCGCATGGGCGCCCATCCCAGTCGGACCAACTCCGAGGTGATGAACGCGTCCGCGTCGCGACGGCGACGCTCCAGATGGGTGTCACCGTCGTAGTAGTACGCGACCCGGTGGACGGTGTCCGCGAGATCGATGACCGTGAGCAATCGACTCCGGGGCACCACCTCGCAGGACTCCCCCACCGAACCGTCCCTGCGGATGGGCAGTTGCGGCACCAGATTCCCGCCCAGTTCCACCGCCACGGGTGCGATGGCCAGGCGCAGAGAAGTCTCCGCCGGGGAATCCGCGCCAGGGGCACTGAACCGGAGGAGCCGACGGGTGATGCGCTCATGGAAGAGATGCCGGCACCCCGTCTGAACCTCCTCGGGGGAAAGCCCGAGAACACGACGAAACCGGTCAAGCACCTGTAAGGTGCGCAGGAAATGAGGCCCGTGCCCGGGAATTTCCGGAACTCCCCAGACGTGCTCCCCCTTCCATGCTGATCTGAGACACTGGGCCAGCGTCAGCATCGGGGGCGTCAGCCGGAGCGCCCGCCCATCGTCGTAGATGGCCCACGGTTCAAAGTCGAACCGTCGCCGGATCCTCCCTGGTAGACAGGGGTCTTGGGCCGCCTGGCCGTCTCCGCCGGTCATGATCCAGGAATCGGCGCCGTGGCTGAAATCATCTATTCCGAGTAGTGCGGCGGCGCTCCAACTCGCAGCCATCGCTGCCGGGTGCTCACGGAGATGCGCGAGAATCCGTGTTCTCGCGTCCGCCGCATAGAAGAAATTCCCGGGGTGGAACCGTGCATCATGCCGGACCAGGTTTGGTGGACGGAGTTTTTTCCTCGACAACACGTGGTTCCGGCTGATCGGGACGTACCACTCCCCCAGCTGCCTGAGAAGCGCAGGATCCGTCGGTGGCCTCCCCAGACGATCCGCGAGCCACTCCAGAACCCGGGTTCGTTGTACGGGACGAGGAAACCCGTCGGGAGGAAGCGGGATCCCGTTCCTCACCACCTCCAGCTCAGGCGCGTGTTCAATTCGGTTATCCACCGGGGCACCGCAGTACGGCACTGTTCTCCACTTCAGGGCTTGTCGACGATCATGCTGACGCCTCCTTGGACGTCGCGGAGGACGGTGAGGTTCCCGTCGTTCCTGTGGGCCCAGCGCTGAATCTCACGGTCGAGGTGGGCCTGGGGCCTGTTTCCCCAGCCCACCGGCGGCAGGGTGGTGAAGTTCGGCGCCCTTGCGCACCCAGAGCGCCACATCTCACCATCGAGAGTCCCGTTCTGCCTGTTTCCCCAGCCCACTGGAGAGAGGGTGGTGAAGTTCGGCGCCCTCCCCCACCCACAGCGCCACATCTCACCTTCTTCCCATGAAAAACCCGGGGTGCCACTCCACTGAGCGACACCCCGGGCACCCCGGGCACAGAGTCGGCTAACTGATCACCACGATCAGATCCCCGCCCTCGACCTTGGTGGCCTGAGGCAGTGCCACGCGCTCAATCGTGCCGTCGACGGGGGCGGTGATGGTGGCCTCCATCTTCATCGCCTCGATCACGGCGACCGGGTCACCGGCGGTGACCTGCGCACCGACCTCGGTGCGCACGCTGACCACGCCGGCGAACGGGGCTGCGACATGCCCAGGCTGCGAGGTGTCGGCCTTCTCGGCGGAGGCGGTGACGGACTCCACCGAGTGGTCGCGGACCTTCAGCGGCCGGATCTGCCCGTTGACATTGCAGACCACCTGGCGCATGCCCTTCTCGTCGGGCTCGCCGACCGCGTCCAGGCGCACGACCATCGGCGGGGTATCGCCGGAACCGTTGGCGAAGCGGATGACGTTTTCCTCGCCCTCCTTCAGGCCGTAGAGGAAGACCCGGTCATCCAGGGCCGCGGTGTTGCCGAAGCGGCGGCGGTGCTCGACGAACTCGGCGGCCTGCTTCGGGAACAGCAGGCGGTCGAGCGCCCCGCGGCGCACGTTCCGGTCCTCGGACTCCAGCTTCTCGGCCTCCTCGGCGGGTACCTCGACCATGGGCGCCTTGCCCTCCCCACGCCCGGCCAGGGCCTTGTCGCGCAGCTCAGGCCAGCCACCGGGCGGGGTACCCAGCTCACCACGCAGGAAAGCGATCACAGAATCCGGGATGTCGTACTTCTGCGGGTCGGCCGCGAAATCCGCCGGACCCACGCCCGCGCCGACCAGGTGCAGCGCCAGGTCACCGACGACCTTCGACGACGGGGTGACCTTGGTGGGCCGACCCAGCATCTCGTTGACGGCGGCGTAGTAGTCCTCGATGAGCTCAAAGCGGTCCC
>CAYSIP010000298.1:0-3159 GCA_964431055.1 uncultured Corynebacterium sp.
TGACGATGGTGGGGAGTGGCGCATCGCGGTGCTGACGCCGTTGGCGGTGTAGGGGCGGACGAGTTGTGCCCTACTCCGTGGACAGGCTCTCTTGGGCTATGGCAGCGAGCCTGGTCCGAAACTCCGGCAGGGGCAGGTTGGTATCAGCTAATCGGACTTTGATGGTGATGTCGCTCCCGGAGATGCGGATGTCCCGGTCAGCGCCCGCAGCGGCATAGATCAACGTTGCGGACTTTAGTCCGTAGACGGTGGCGTAGGTGATGGTCTGGTACAGGTCGTTCTGGCTCAGTTGGTGGCCCTCCTTGTACTTGGTGTCAAGTACCGCACAGGGTCGTCCTTCCAGGGTGATCACGAGGTCTGGTCGGATGGTACTACTCAGGTCGGGGGAGAGTCGCTGGACCTGCTGCGTGGACACACTGCCCTCGGGAAGGGCCTCCTGGAACGCGCGGGCGACCGCTGCTTCGAAGACCCGCCAGGTCTGAATGATCACGCCATTGGTTCGTTGTACCCCTCCCTGGTGTTCGGTTCCCTGTGAGCTGAGGATGAGTTCGGCGAGATCCAGGACATGATGGAATCGCCGGTTGAGGGCGTTGGGAGTCCACCGCGGCATTGGCTCATCGGGCGCCAGCGGAGTGACATCCCGCAGCATCAGCCGATGGCGACGCAGCTCCCGCAGTGCCTCCTCAGTTGCGGTACCGGCTTCGCGGGACAACACGGAAAGCGCTTTCTCAACTGCGGTGAGGAGGATTTTGTTCTCGGTGATATTCGGCGTGAAGTTCTGATGGCGTATCTCAAGTGGTTGGATGCGCATCTGATGCCGGGACATCTGCTCCGTCATCCGCAACCGACCCCGATAAAAGCGGGATTGCCGGTCGACGGTTTCATAACCGCGCAACAGGCCGAATCGGAAGACATTCGTGAGCTCTGAAGCGAAGTAGCCGAGGAGGAGATCGACGACGTCGTCGATCTGCTGCCATGTGGGGGAGGGGTTCCAGCTCATTCCCGTGCGGGCATAGATCAACAGGGACATGAGCCGGTCGACGGGAAGTTTGGGGGCGATCTCGACTTGGACGCCACGGGAGGACACGATGCCGCACACGTTGCCGGTGAAGACGTCGTATTGTCCTGGAACGGTGGAGGGTTCCACCCGCGCAATGTTTTCCGCGACCAACCAGTGGGCGACTGAAGGGGAAAGCTCGCAAGCCGGAGTTGCGGTCGCCTCCTGCAACGTGATGATCCTCATCTAACCGTCTTCTGATGTGATGCCTACGACCTGCAGGAGCGCATCCAGGGCGAAGTCGCGACGAACCCGCTCATGTTCGTCGAGAAAGATCTCGTCGAGAAGCGGGAAGATCTCCGTCTCCCAGGTCAGGTCGAGACCTTCGTAATCGGTACGTGTCTCCCTCATGAAATATGACGGGCCGATCAGGCTGTTACGGTCGGCATTATTTGCGACCAGCCGGCGATTGAGTTCCTGCCAGAGAGCATTGACGGGTAATTCGGGTTTATGCTCGGCCTCCCACGTGCTGAGAAGATCCTTCGTGGGCGCAGTATCGGGGTGAAGCTCGATGAAGGCGAACCGGCGCCGGATCGCCGCGTCGACGAGTGCGATCGACCGGTCAGCCGTGTTCATGGTGCCGATGATGAAGAGGTTCTCGGGGATCGAGAACGGCTCATCGCTGTACATGAGCCTAACCTCATCGTCGCGGTATTCCAGCAGAAAGTAGAGCTCACCGAAGACCTGGGCCAGGTTTCCCCGGTTGATCTCGTCGATGACCAGGAAGTACGGCTCCTCCTGGTTGTCACTTGCCTCGGCGGCGATGGTGCGGAGGGGACCATCGACGAGTTTCAGGGTGAGGCCTGAGCCGCTCGTGCCGCTGGGGCGGTAGCCCTGGAAGAACTCCTCGTAACCGTAGGAGGGGTGGAACTGGACGAACGTGACGTTTGTCTTGGCCAGCTGTGCGGCGATGCGTTTGGCCAGATAGGTCTTGCCGGTGCCCGGCGGGCCGGCCAGGATGATCTGCTTCTTCTCATTCAGCAACCGCCAGACCCGCTGCAACCATTTGTCGGAGACGTTGAGGAGGGTGTGCGCGTCGGGCTGGAAGGGGGGTAGAGAGAAGACGCCTGGCTCCGCCTCGGACGACGCTTTCACCGGTACGGCGGGTTCGGCAGCGGCCGGTTTGTTCATCCATTCATCGCGGTCGAGATAGAAGGTCCAATCTGATCCGCGTTGTGCCCTGATGTTGTCCTCGATGATCTTCGTCTTCCGCGGGAGGCTCAATTCTCTGGCCTCGCCGGGGAGGAACTCATTGGTGAAGTGGTCGACGATCTGGGTGAGATGCCCTGTGGAGACCGTCGTGGGAAAATGCTGCGGTGCGAAGAGATAGCACAACGTTCGTTCGAAAACGTCGTTGCGGTGTTCAGGGAGAGTTGCCAGGGTGCACTCGATCTGCTCGGGCGCCAGCTTCAGCTGGCGATCTTCGCGACTCAGAGCCATCAGCTCGCGGCCGAGTTCGACCAGGATCCACAGGTGAACGTACCGCTGACGGTAGTAGCCTTGACCGCCGCTGAAGACCCCACTGGAGTTGACCAGTTCTATGACGTCATCGGGCATCTCAAAAGGAGGAACGCAGCCCTTCAGAACACCCCGCACACGACCCAGTTTGGTGTCGGCGCGCATCCTACGCTCAGGAATCATCTGCAGCAGATAAAGTTCTGCAAAGACCTGCCGGGCATTGGAGCTGACGTCGGCCAGCTGATCGGTGAGTTTCTCATCGAAGCTGCGATTAGTTTCGTCGGGACTTTGGACGTAAGCATCGTACAGTTCATCGAAGACCTCTCGTGTCCAGATGCGCCGTCCGTCCAGAATCGACTTCTGGCCGATGAAGGCCTCGTCCCGGAACCGGGTTCCCAGTGTTTCGGTGGCGGCTTCGCGTTCGTACAAGGTCATAGGACCTCCTGAGTAAAAGGGGTGAGGCAGGTTCTCGTTTAAATCCATACTCAGGTTATGCGCGCCAGAACAAAAGCAAACCCCGCCCCCTTCCGCACACAACGTGCGGAAGGGGGCAGGGCGTCGACAAGCGGAGACGGTGGGCTACGCCTGTAGCTTGTCCACCTCGGGCGCCGGGGCGATGGCCTTCGGCCGGCCGGTGACGAAGT
>CAYSIP010000299.1:0-3156 GCA_964431055.1 uncultured Corynebacterium sp.
CCATGCAGGGCCGTGGCCTGTCGCGCGAGAAGCGCTCCTACTCCCAGGACCGTTACTTCCAGGCGGACGTGCGCAGCGAGGACAAGCTCGTGCCCGAGGGCATCGAGGGCCGCGTCCCGTTCCGCGGGTCCATCGACGCCATCACCCACCAGCTGGTCGGCGGCCTGCGGGCGGCCATGGGGTACACCGGCGCCGCCACGGTCAAGGATCTGCAGACGAAGCAGTTCGTGCAGATCACCTCCGCCGGCCTGAAGGAGTCGCACCCGCACCACATCCAGCAGACCGTCGAGGCGCCGAACTACCACTAGTTCCGCCTCCCCGGTCACCCCGGATCAACCACGGCCCTTCCCCACGCACCTGCCGGGGGAGGGCCGTCGTGTCCTCCACGTGCGGTAATGTGGCGTGACGTACCACCCCCCTGAGAGAGGCACGTAACCCATGCGCGAATACGTCGAGATCGGCATCGGCCGGGAGGCCCGCCGCACCTACCGTCTGGACGACATCTCCATCGTCCCGTCGCGGCGCACCCGCTCCTCCAAGGACGTCGACACCACCTGGCACATCGACGCCTACACCTTCGGCATCCCGGTGATGTCGCATCCGACCGACGCGCTCTCGAGCCCCGAGTTCGTCATCGAGATGGATCGGCAGGGCGGCCTCGGCGTCATCAACGCCGAAGGGCTGTGGGGCCGGCACCAGGATCTCGACGCCGCCGTCGCCCGCGTCGTGGCCGCCGCCGAGGAGGACAACTTCGACTTCACCGGCGCCCGGGCGATCGCGACCCTCCAAGAACTGCACTCCGCCCCGGTCGACTTCGACCTGCTGGGTGAGCGGATCGCTCAGGTCCGCGCCTCCGGGGCCACCGTCGCCGTGCGCGTCAGCCCGCAGAACGCCCGCGAATTCGCCCCGAAGGTCATCCAGGCGGGCGCGGAGCTGCTGGTCATCCAGGGCACCATGATCTCCGCCGAACACGTGGCCACCGGTGGGGAACCGCTGAACCTGAAGGAGTTCATCGGTTCCCTCGAGGTGCCCGTCATCGCCGGTGGGGTGTCGGACTACACCACCGCCCTGCACCTGATGCGCACCGGCGCGGCCGGCGTGATCGTCGGCGGCGGCACGAACACCAACCACGTGGCCCTGGGCATCGAGATCGCCCTGGCCACCGCCATCGCCGACGTCTCCGCCGCCCGCCGTGACTACCTCGACGAGACGGGCGGGCGCTACGTCCACATCATCGCCGACGGGGAGATCACCACCTCCGGCGACGTCGCCAAGGCGATCGCCTGCGGCGCCGACGCCATCGTGCTCGGCCCGCCTCTGGCGCCGGCCGCCGAGGCCGCCGGAAAGGGTGCGTTCTGGCCGGCCGTGGCCGCCCACCCGCGCTTTCCCCGCGGCATCGTCGACGGCCCCGAGGTGCACCTCCCCGAGGGGGAGAAGGCTCCGAGCCTGGAGAAGATCCTCCACGGCCCGTCCACCGAGCCCTACGGCGTGCAAAACATCGTCGGCGGTCTGCGCCGGGCGATGGCCAAGTGCGGTTACACGGATCTGAAGTCCTTCCAGAAGGTCAGCCTGGCCGTCGAGCACTGACCTGTTCGGGGCCGGATGACCGGTTAGCACACGCCTTGCCGCGGTGGGTAGGATCGGGGTCGTGACTCAGCAGACCCCTCAGCCCGTCCTCGTCGTCGACTATGGCGCCCAATACGCCCAGCTCATCGCTCGTCGCGTGCGTGAGGCCCGGATCTATTCCGAGGTCATCCCGCACACCGCGACCGTGGAGGAGATCAAGGCCAAGAACCCCGCCGCCCTCGTCCTCTCCGGTGGACCGTCCTCCGTCTACGCGGATGACGCTCCGCGCCTGGATCCGGAGATCCTGGAGCTGGGGCTGCCGGTCTTCGGCATCTGCTACGGCTTCCAGGCCATGACCGACGCCCTGGGCGGCGAGGTCGCCAAGACCGGTTCCCGCGAGTACGGCCGCACCGACCTCACCGTTGAGGGGGGCATTCTCCACGACGGTCTCGAGGCCACGCACAAGGTGTGGATGAGCCACGGTGACGCCGTCACCCAGGCTCCCGAGGGTTTCAAGGTGACCGCCTCCTCCTCAGGCGCGACCGTCGCCGCCTTCGAGAATCTCGAGCAGCGCATGGCGGGCGTGCAGTACCACCCGGAGGTCCTGCACTCCCCGCACGGCCAGCAGGTGCTCAGCCGTTTCCTCACCCAGGTCGCGGGTCTCGAGCCGACCTGGACGGCCTCCAATATCGCCGACGCCCTCATCGAGCAGGTCCGCGAGCAGATCGGCCCGGACGGACACGCCATCTGCGGCCTGTCCGGCGGCGTGGATTCCGCCGTCGCCGCGGCCCTGGTCAACCGCGCCATCGGTGACCGTCTCACCTGTGTGTTCGTCGACCACGGCCTGCTGCGTGCCGGGGAGCGTGAGCAGGTGGAGAACGATTTCGTGGCCGCCACCGGGGCGAAGCTCGTCACCGTCCACGAGCAAGAGGCCTTCCTGTCCAAGCTGGCCGGGGTCACTGAGCCGGAGGCCAAGCGCAAGGCCATCGGCGCGGAATTCATCCGTTCCTTCGAGCGCGCCGTCGCCGGTGTGCTAGAGGGCGAGCAGGTGGATTACCTGGTGCAGGGCACCCTGTACCCGGACGTGGTCGAGTCCGGCGGGGGCTCCGGCACCGCCAACATCAAGAGCCACCACAACGTCGGCGGCCTGCCCGACGACGTCGAGTTCGAGCTGGTCGAGCCGCTGCGCCTGCTGTTCAAGGACGAGGTCCGCGCCGTCGGCCGCGAGCTCGGCCTGCCCGAGGTCATCGTCAACCGCCAGCCCTTCCCGGGCCCGGGCCTGGGCATCCGCATCATCGGTGAAGTCACCGAGGACCGCCTGGAGACCCTGCGCGCCGCCGACCAGATCGCCCGCGACGAGCTGACCGCCGCCGGCCTGGACAACCAAATCTGGCAGTGCCCGGTCGTGCTGCTGGCCGACGTGCGCTCCGTGGGCGTGCAGGGCGACGGCCGCACCTACGGCCACCCGATCGTGCTGCGCCCGGTCGCCTCCGAGGACGCCATGACCGCCGACTGGGTGCGCATCCCCTACGAGGTGCTCGAGCGGATCTCCACCCGCATCACCAACGAGGTGGACGAGGTCAACCGCGT
>CAYSIP010000300.1:0-3125 GCA_964431055.1 uncultured Corynebacterium sp.
CTGGTACGACAACGAGTTCGGCTACTCCAACCAGGTCATCCGCATCGTCGAGGAGGTCGCCGGCGCCCGCCCGCACGTGCTGCCCCGCCGCCTCGAGGCGATTGAGCTGTAGTTTCTCGGTTGGCGGTTGAAGGCCAGAGCTGAACCAGGGGTGGTTCGGTTCTGGCCTTCAACGTCTGGGGGGGAGTGGTGAGTGGTGGAACCGCCCGGATCCGCCCGAGCCAGCCCACGTCCCCGGCCGCCGTCCTGAAAAGCCCTTGTGCCCTGTGCTCAGCCCATTAAGCTCAGATCATGGGAAAGAAAAACTTGGCCGACAAGAAGAAGGCCAAGAAGACCAAGGCCAAACAGGGCCAGAAGGCCGGCAAAAAGGCCGGCAAAAAGGCCGCGAAGAAGGCGGGCAAGCAGGCGAAGCTGCGTGATCCCGGCAAGTGGAAGATCAAGTCCAGGTGCTGCCGCAAGAACCCGCGCTGCAAGAGCTGCCCCGTGGTCTTCAGACGGTTGGAGAAGGCGGGCGCCTTCGATGGCCGGGACGTCGACTTCAACGACGAGCTCACACTGGCGCGCCGCTGGTGAAACGACAAATGGAAAACGGCCGGGCGGGTCCGGGGAGGACAGGCCCGGCCGTCGCCGTCACCAGGTGTTCAGTCTGCGTGTCAGAGCCAACGCGGAGGGGTGGGAACCCCGCCGTCACCGGCCACGGTGACGCCCTCGGCGCCACGACCGGTGGCCCAGCGGACCAGTCCGGTCAGATCGCCGTGGATCTCCGTGGTGGGTGCACCGGTGACCTCGAGACGCTCGCCGGTCTCATCGTTGACCAGCACGAGGCCTTCGCCGGCGCCCGTCTTCTGCCACTTGCCCACGACCTCCGGGAGGAGGGTGGCCAGGATGACCTCCGGGATATCGGAGAAACCGGCCTTGACGCCCAGATCCACTGCATGGATCCAGACCTCGCGGGAGCGCATCCACAGCGTCTCGGAGGCGGGGACGGTGCGTCCCTGAGCGGTCAGCACCTCGGCCTCCCAGGCCGCGGCCGGGGCGTCACGCCAGGCGACGTCGAGCCGGGCAACCGTGTGATCGTGCAGGTTGCGCAGGGCGTCCGGGATCAGCGTGGCGCCGTACTCGATCTCCTTGCCCCGGGCTTCCGGGGAGGAGTACATCGGGTTCTCGATGCCGGTGGTCGCCCAGTCCATCAGGTTGCAGACGGCGGCGGCGTTATAACCGACGTGTGCGATCAGATGGGCGCGGGTCCAACCCTCCAGCCTGGTCGGCTCGGAGAACTCGGAGTTCTCCAGGAGCGCGAGCTGGCCGGAGTAGTGGGCGGTGCCGCGGCGGGCGAGCTGCAGGCGTTCTGCCAGGGGAAGATCGTGGAAGCTGTCCGCCATTACTCGAACACCGTCTTGTTGGCGACATGGCCCAGGCCCTCGATCTCGACCTTGACGGTCTCGCCGTCGCCGATGTAGCGCTTCGGGTTGCGGGCGTGGCCGACGCCACCCGGGGTGCCGGTGACGATGACGTCGCCGGCGTCCAGCGGGTAGATGTGCGAGATGTACTCGATCAGCTCGGCCGGGCCGAAGACCAGGTCGTCGGTCGGGGTGGTCTGCATCTTCTCACCCTCAAGGTAGGTGGCCAGCTCGCCGCCGAACTCGAAGGAGTCCGGGGTGGTCAGCCACGGGCCGAAGCCGGCGGACTTCTCGAAGGACTTGCCCTGGTGCCACTGCAGGGTGCGGTACTGGTAATCGCGCATGGTGTAGTCGTTCATCACGGCGTAACCGGCGATGTAGTCCTGGGCGTCGGCGGCCTTGACGCGGCGGGCGCGCTTGCTGATGACGACAGCCAGCTCACCTTCCCAGTCCAACTCGCCGTTGGCGTAGTCCGGGACGAGGACGTCGTCGAACGGGCCGGTCAGGGCGTCCGGGTACTTGACGAACAGGGTCGGGTGGGTCGGCAGGTCGCGGCCCATCTCCTTGATGTGGTTGGCGTAGTTGAGGCCGACACACACGATCTTCTTGGGGGCCGGGACGACGGCCTCGAGGTCGGTCTCGGTGAAGGAGACCTCGTCGCCGGAGGCGGACTCGGCGACCTCGCGCCAGTTCTCGGTCTGCAGCAGGTCACCGACGTTGGCGTAGCCCTCGATCTTGACTGCGGTGGTGTCGGACTCGACGCGGGCGGCGAAGGTGCCCTGAGCGGAGCGGATGGTTGCAAGACGCATAGTGTTTAAATTCCTTCCGGAGTAAAGGTACGGGCGAGATCCAGCTTCTCGAAGATCGGGTGATCAGAGAAGCAGAACAGGTCGACGCCGTCAGAGCCGGCCTCGATGCTCCAGAGCTTCCACGACGGGACGTTCACGACGTCGCCGTGGTTGAGCTCGAAGGAGTCCTCGCCGATCTTGATGGTAGCCGTGCCCTCGAAGACCTGGAACACGCGGTTGCCCACCTCGTGGACGGGCGTGGTCGAGGCTGCGGGGCGCAGCCGGTGGAACTCGGCACGGATGGTGGACATGACGTCGCCACCCGTGGTCGGGTTGGTGAAACGGATGGCGGCATGGCCCGGGGCGACGACACCCGGGAAGCCGGCGTCCTCGAGGGCCAGCTGATCCTTCAGTGCGGCGTCCGTGTGCTCCCAGGCGTAGCGGCCGATGGGGGAGGAGGTGGACGCGCCGGGGAAGGACAGCGGACGCAGGCCCGGGTGGGCCCACAGGCGCTCGGAGCGGGAATGCTCCGGGGTGGACTCATCCGTCAACTTCTCGGTGCCGTACTCGAAGAAGCCGGTGTCCATCTGGTAGGCGAACGGGATGTCCAGGCCGTCGAGCCAGGCCATGGGCTCCGTGGCGACGTTGTGGTGGCCGTGGAAGTTCCAGCCCGGGGTGAGCAGGAAGTCGCCGCGGCGCATCGGGACGGCGTCGCCGTTGACGACGGTCCACACGCCCTCGCCCTCGATGACGAAGCGGAAGGCGTTCTGGGAGTGGCGGTGCTCCGGAGCGTTCTCCCCGGGGGCCAGGTACTGGATCGCGGCCCACAGGGTGGGGGCGATGTAGGTCGGCCCGCCCAGGCCGGGGTTGGCCAGGCCGATGGCGCGGCGCTCACCGCCGCGGCCCACCGGGACCAGCTCGCCGGAGCGGCGGGCCA
>CAYSIP010000301.1:0-3119 GCA_964431055.1 uncultured Corynebacterium sp.
ACCGGCAGGGCGGCGAGCATCGCCGGGCGCAGCTGGGACTCACCCGACGGCAGCACGACCGCCGCACCCACGTACGCCAGCATGCCGACGCCGGCCATGCCGGCCAGTGCGGACCACAATCCCTGCCCGGTTGAGAGAGTCAGCATGGTTGTCAGCATCACCAGACCGCCGACAGCGTAGATCACGATCAACACCGTCATCATCCCGGTGGCTGCATTGCCGCGCATGGTGCGCACCCAGAGGGTTCGTTGGAGTTTCAGCAGCAGCGAGGTGGTCTCACTCACGGTCGCCTCCCCGCAACCATCCCAGGGCGCCGTCACGCAGCTGTCCGCCGCCGACGAAACCGACGAAGGTGTCCACCAGCGAATGGCCGTCGCGGACCTCGTCGACGTGCCCGGCGGTCAGCACCCGGCCGCGGTGGATGATGGCGACGTGGTCGCACAGCCCCTCCACCAGCTCCATGACGTGGGAGCTGAGGACCACGGTGCCACCGCGGCGGGCGAAATCGCGCAGGATCTGCTGGATCAACCGGCTGGAGACGGGGTCGACGGCCTCGAGGGGCTCATCGAGGATCAACACTTCGGGGTCGTGCAGCAGCGCACCGGCGAGCAGGATCTTCTTGGTCATGCCGGCCGAGTAGTCGACGATGAGTTTCTCCCCTGCCCCGGTGAGACCGAGGGCGTCGAGAAGCTCCGTCGAACGGCGGGCGACCTCCGCGGCGTCCATGCCACGCAACCCGCCGAGGTAGGCGAGGTATTCCGGGCCGGAGAGCCGGTCGAAGACCGGCACCCCGTCGACGAGCAGGCCCAGCGCGCGTTTGGCGGGCAGCGGATCGGCCCACACGTCGTGTCCCGCCACCCAGGCACGGCCGCGGGTGGGGCGGGCCAGGCCGGTGGCCACGGAGATCATGGTCGTCTTGCCCGCGCCATTGGGGCCGACGAGGCCGTAGACGGCCCCGCGCGGGATGTCGAGATTCAACCCGTCGACGGCGGCGGTGGCGCCGAAGACCTTGGTCAGGTCACGGACGGCCAGGGCCTGCGTCGACGGGTCAGTGACGAGGGGCGGCAGGTGCGGTGTCGGTGAGCTCACCCCCTTAAGCGTAGAGCCACTCAGCGCTCTTCGGCAGCCAGCTGGCCGCAGGCCGCGGCGATCTCCTGGCCCTTGGTGTCGCGCACGGTGCAGCGCACACCCTGGGCGTTGACGCGGCGGACGAACTCGTCCTGACGCTCCTTGGGTGCGGCGTCCCACTTCGAACCCGGGGTGGGGTTGAGCGGGATGAGGTTGACGTGCACCAGCGGGCCGAGCACGTCGTGGAGCTTCTTGCCCAGCAGGTCCGCACGCCAGTCCTGGTCGTTGATGTCACGGATCAGCGCGTACTCGATGGACACCCGGCGACCGGACTTCTCGGCGTAGTAGCGGGCGGCGTCGAGCACCTCGGCCACCGGCCAGCGGTTGTTGACCGGCACGAGGGTGTCGCGGAGCTCGTCGTCGGGGGTGTGCAGCGACACCGCGAGGGTGACGGACATGTCCTCGTCCGCCAGCTTCCGGATCGCCGGGGCCAGGCCGACCGTGGAGACGGTGACGTTGCGCTGGGAGATCCCGAAACCCTGCGGAGCGGGCTGCGTGATCTGGCGGACGGCGGAGACCACCCGTTTGTAGTTGGCCAGCGGCTCACCCATGCCCATGAACACGATGTTCGACAGGCGGGAGCCTTCGGCGTGCATGGTCGCGGCGGCGGCGCGGACCTGGTCGACGATCTCGGCGGCGGACAGGTTGCGGTCCAGCCCACCCTGGCCGGTGGCGCAGAACGGGCAGGCCATGCCGCAGCCGGCCTGGGAAGAGATGCACAGCGTGGCGCGGTCGGAATAGCGCATGAGCACCGACTCCAGCAGGGTGCCGTCGTGCAGGCGCCACAGAGACTTGGAGGTGTCGCCCTCGTCGGTGTCGAGGACGCGGATGGGGGTCATCAGGGTCGGGAACAGGGCGTCGGCGACCTTCTCCCGGGCTTCTGCCGGCAGGTCGGTCATGGTGGAAGGGTCGGCCTCATACCGGCCGTAGTAGTGGCGGGCGATCTGATCGGCCCGGAACTTCGGCAGGCCGAGCTCGCCGAGCGCCTCGACGCGCGCGTCGGCGTCCAGGTCGGCGAAGTGTTTCGGCGGCATTCCCCTTTTGGGGGCGGCGAATTGGAGTTTCACGGGTTGAGCCATAATATCCTCATCTTTGCATGTCGGGGGTGCGATTATCGAATTGTTGGGACGACCGTCACCGTGGCAGGTGGCGGGTTGCCCCGCTCGCGCGTTGAATACAGGTATGACACGTTCCCCACGACACCCCGACGACCGAGCCAGCGAGCCGCGGCCCGTCGATCCCTTCGACACCGCAGTTCCGACCGATCCGGGGGCCGGCTCCCCCACCGCCGATGTGCCCGCCGTCCTCGACGAATCAGCCGCCCCACGGGACGACGCCGGTGGGGTGAATGCCGGGGCGGCGCCGGCCCGGCCGGCGACCTCCGGTGACGAGAAGGTGAAGCGCACGTTGGCCGGGGGCGCCTGGGCCGCGCTGATCATCGGCGCCCTGCTGCTGATTCTGCTGCTGGTGTTCATCCTGCAGAACCAGCAACAGGTGGAGCTGAACCTGTTCTCCTGGTCCTTCCAGTTCCCCGCCGGCGTCGGTTATCTCTTCTCCGCCATCGCCGGCGCGCTGATCATGGCGCTGGTGGGCGGGGTGCGCATGATCGAGCTGCGCCGGCAGGCGAGGAAGCTGCGCAAACAACAGCAGCACTAGTGGGGCGCCACGGCTCGTGCGGGCCGGGTGCTCAGAACCAGGTTTCGGCCAGCAGCCGCAGGGAACGTTCGCGGACGGCCGGATCAAACGCGTAGGTGACGGTGATCAGCTCGTCGACGCCGGTGCGCTCCACGAAATCCTCCAGCTGTGCCTTCGCCGCCTGCGGTGAGCCCACCGCCTTGATCCGCAGCATGGACCGGCTCCGGGCGTCCTGCCCCATGAGCGTGGCCGGGTCGACCGGCGGCTGGATCTTCCGGGACCGGCCCTGCTGAATGTCCAGGAACATCTGCTCGATGACCGTGAACTCCCGTTCAGCCTCCTCATCGGTGTCAGCG
>CAYSIP010000302.1:0-3119 GCA_964431055.1 uncultured Corynebacterium sp.
CTTCCAGCTCACCTGACCGCATTGGGGCGGGTCATGATGGCACATCTGGATGTGGAGCAGCAGGATGCGATCCTGAATCGCCCATTGACTGCGATGACCACGAAATCCACCATCAATCCGGATGTCATCCGCGCCGAGTTTCCAGAAATCCGGCGCAACAAGATCGCCATCTCCAAAGATGAGGTCGCCTTGGGGTTGGGAACGGTTGCTGTTCCCATCCTCATCAAGGGACGACCCATGGGGGCGGTATCTATTCAATTTGATCCCTCCGGTGACCCAGGGGAGCGCGAACTCAACGCTATCCGGGTAGTCACTCACCGGATCACGCAGGAGACCTTTAACATGCTGGCTAACGGGAATCCCGGGCTTTTCCCCTTCGGGTTTTAAAAGCACAGGGATATCGCCAATTTCGGTGCCCTGAAGGGGAATGAACCAGGAAGATCTGCTGAAGGTTCGTATCCTCCTGGTTCATTCATTCTGTCGGACTCAGGTGTTCACTTCGACGCTGTTGTGGCTGGTGATTACAGCGGTTTTCGTAGGATCCAGAGCACTATGCAGGCTGATTCCCCTGGTTTCCTTCAGGCTGACCACCGAAATAACGGTGATGAGTGCAGCAATCGCGAGCATGATCGCCAGCGCAGTTGTCCCACCGGCGGCCAGCAAGGGGGCGGCGATGATCGGGGGAATCGCGCCGCCAAGGATGCTTCCCAGGTTGAAGGAGACGCCCACAGCGGTGGAGCGGTAGCGGGTCGGGAATGCCTCTGGCAGATATGTTGTTACGGCAATGCAGGCCAGGCCCACCAGGAACATGGAGACGGACATTGCGATGCCCATAAGTGCGAGGCTGCCGCTGGACGCCAGTGGATAGAGCGCGAACGCCCATCCTGCGGCAACCAAGGCGGTATACAAAATGACAGGTCGGCGGCCCACGTGATCTGAGAGGAATCCGCCGAGAATCGTCCCCGTCATGGTCGCGATGATGGCGATAATTGTGACCACCAGCATCTGGGTCGTCGTGAAGCCGACGACATTAGTGCCGTATCCCGTCATATAGGTCACGGACATGTAGAGGAACGTTAAGTACATGACGGTGATGCCAGCGGTGAGAAAAACCTGGCGCCACTGATGGCGGAACACCTCCAGTAGGGGAGATTTCTTCGTCGCCTCAACCGAAGCCTGGGCTTCGCGCTCGGCGAGATATACCGGGGTCTCGGTAATGCCGACACGGATGACCAGTCCCACGATCACCAGGATCGCGCTCATCAGGAAGGGGATACGCCATCCCCAGGTCACAAAATCTTCAGGGGAAACGTTTGCGCTGATGATCGCGAAAGTCACTGTAGATAATAAGAGTCCAGAGCCGGTGCCCAAAGGTTGGGCCATTGTGTAGCGGGCGCGCTGGTCGGAGGGGGCATGTTCACCGACGAACAACGCGGCACTCGCCCATTCACCACCGGCGGCTAGACCTTGGATAAAACGCATGACAAATAGCAGGATGGGTGCGAATAATCCCCAGGACGGTTGGATGAGGCCGATGATCACCGTTGCTACGCCCATGACCAGCAGGGTGGTGACGAGCGTGACCTTGCGGCCGAGTTTGTCCCCGAAGTATCCGAAGATGATGCCACCAAGCGGTCGGGCAACAAAGGCCACGCCAAAACTGGCAAAGGACGCCATCGAACCGGCAACCGGACCGAGGGAGGGGAAAAACAATTTGGGGAACACTAACGCGGCAGCAGTTCCGTAGATGAAGAAATCGTAGAACTCGACGGTGGTGCCAATCCAGGCCGCGAAGGCTGCACGAGCCTTCTGCGGTCGTCTTGTCCTTGACTTTGTGCCTGTAACGGACATTTCTATCTCCTAGATCATCGATGGGGCTTGGGCTGGGAGGGAAGGCGGCTTTACAATCGCGAGGAAATGCGTGGTGCTGGGGCTACGGCACACCTCCGGACACACTCTCTTCCAGAGGGAAACTTTCGAAAAGAGGTCACAACCTCGGAGCTACGGGAAGCAGAGAGAGGAAGTTCTGTCGGTGGCCGTCCCGGAAGAAACCACCGGCACCACGGAAAGAACTAGACCTTCGCTGGTTCTTTCCGTGGTGCCGGTGGTTTTAATCCCTGGAATAACTAAAGCTAGACGGCCGGGACCAAACTGCGGTCAATCAGCGGCAGCTCCGGTCGACGCTGGGAAACGCCGGCCCTGTCCGCCAGGTCGCCGGAAACTTTTCCGTCCTTGAAGAATTCTGCGAACACGGGGTTTAAGATGTCCGGGCGGTCAGTCTGGCCCTGGTGGCCGCACTCATCGGGGTAGAAGAACTGGATATTGGGCAGGTAGTCCTCCTGGGTATATCCCCATTCCACCGGGGTAAGGATGTCCTGACGGCCGTACAAGTACAACCCGGGGATGGTCAGGCGGTCCAGGCGGCCCTTGGTCACCAGGCGTGCGGCGCGGTTCTGATCGGTCCATTCCGTGATCCGACGGTACTGGAGCAGGGTGGGCCAGAACTGGGCGTGCGCCTCCATTCGGTCCTTCGCGGAGAGGTAACGCATATCGATCAGATCATCGCTGACCGCTGCCTCGCGGTGGATGATCGAACTCATCATGGTGCGCATGCCTTCGCGGGTTCCGTCGTAGGCGGTGAGGTGGAAGTCACCCTTCGGCGGGGTGAGTTCCTCCGGCACCACGTCCCCGACATCACCGGCGATGAGGATGAAGCTCTTGACTTTCTCTGGGTGCGCCACGGTGTAGTTGACCGTATTCATGCAGCCCATGGAGTTGCCTGCCAGGTGGAACTCATCTAGGCAAAGGGCGGTGACGAACTGGTCGATGAAGTCCACGAAGGACTCCATCCCGACCGGCCAGTACTCCTGGCGGGTATCTGAGAGGCCAAACCCGGGCATGTCCGGGCAGTACACCCGGAAGCCACGCTCCGCCAGGTAGGGAGCCATGAACCGCCACCCTGCGATTCCCGAGGAACCGGGTAGCCCGCCGTGCAGAAGGACAACAGCGGGGCCGGAGGTGCCTGCCACCATGTAGTGCGCGCGGGCGCCATTTGCGAGTCGGACCCACTGGCTGGACATGCCGGGGATATCAACGAGGTTTTCTTCGGTGAGAGCCAT
>CAYSIP010000303.1:0-3085 GCA_964431055.1 uncultured Corynebacterium sp.
CCGCGCAAGTTCAAGTCCGCCATCTCCGGCCACTCCCGCCAGGACGTGACCCACGAGATCCAGGACGTCTCCTTCATCGGTTCCGTCCACCCCGAGCACGGCCCGGGCTTCGAGTGCTTCGTCGGCGGCGGTCTGTCCACCAACCCGATGATCGCCCAGTCCCTGGGCGCCTGGATCCCGTTGGAGGACGTGCCGGAAGTGTGGGCCGGGGTGGCCCGGATCTTCCGCGACTACGGTTTCCGCCGCCTGCGCAACCGGGCCCGCCTGAAGTTCCTGGTGGCCCAGTGGGGCGTCGAGAAGTTCCGGCAGGTGCTCGAGGACGAGTACCTGGGCCGCAAGCTCATCGACGGCCCGCACCAGCCGATCAATCCCGGTTACCGTGACCATATCGGCGCCTACCCTCAGAAGGACGGCAAGTTCTACCTGGGAGTGAAGCCCACCGTCGGCCACACCACCGGTGAGCAGCTCATCGCCCTCGCGGACGTCGCCGAGCGATTCGGCGTCGAACGCATCCGCACCACCGCGGACAAGGAGCTGCTCTTCCTCGACGTCGAGCGCGAGAACCTGGCGCCGCTGGCCCGCGCGCTGGACGAGGTCGGCCTGTACTCCTCGCCGTCCGAGTGGCGCCGCAACATCATCTCCTGCACCGGCCTCGAGTTCTGCAAGCTGGCGCACGTGACCACGAAGGCGCGCGCCATCGAGCTCGTCGACGAGCTCGAGGACCGTCTCGGGGACATCGACGTGCCCGTGCGCATCTCGCTGAACGGCTGCCCCAATTCCTGCGCCCGCACCCAGGTCGCCGACATCGGGCTCAAGGGCCAGACCGTCACCGACGCCGACGGCAACCGGGTCGAGGGCTTCCAGGTCCACCTGGGCGGCTCCATGAACATCAACGCGAACTTCGGCCGCAAGGTCAAGGGCCACAAGGTCATCGCCGATGAGCTGGGCGACTACGTCGTCCGCGTGGTCACCCACTTCAAGGAGCAGCGCACCGACGGTGAGACCTTCCAGGACTGGATCCAGCGCGCCGACGAAGAGGATCTGAAGTGAGCTTCCGACGCAAACCGAATCCGAACCGCAACCATCCGTTGTACTGCCCCTACTGCGCCGGTGAGGAGCTGTTCCCGGACACCGAGGGGGAGTTCGCCTGGTCCTGCCGCGACTGCACCCGCGTGTTCTCCGTGATGTACCACGGCCAGAACGATCCGGAGCACCGCCCCTCCCCGGCGCCGTCGACCGCGGAGGCGTACCAGGCCTCGCTCGCCCGCCACGGTCACCGAGAAATTCTCCGCGACCCGGGTGAGACTCAGGGGACAGCATCGCCTGCTGACATCCCCGACAAGAAAGAGGTGAACAGCTGACATGACCACCAGTGTCAACCTGCTCGGTGGAGGAAGTACCGCCGGTGACGAACCTGGCGGCGCCAGCCTCCGCGACCCCGCGGTCAGCCCCGAGGGACCGAGGACGACGGCGCCGCTGCCCGCGGACGTCGCGAAGCGCAACGCCGAACTCGTCGAAGAATGGGCCGACCAGCTCTACGACGCCAGCGCCCAGACCATCCTGGAGTGGACGCGCGAACACGCCCCCGGCGCGGTCGCGGTGACCCTGTCCATGGAGAACACCGTGCTCGCCGAGCTGGCCGCCCGCCACCTTCCGGGGTCCGACTTCCTCTTCCTGGACACCGGTTACCACTTCGACGAGACCCTCGACGTGGCCCGACAGGTCGACCGGCGCTACCCGCAGCGGCTGGTCACCGCCCTGCCGCTGCTGGACCGCCCGGAACAGGACTCGCTGTACGGGGTCAATCTCTACCGCAGCAACCCCACGGCCTGCTGCCGCATGCGCAAGGTTGAACCGCTGGCCGCGTCCCTGTCCCCGTACGCGGGCTGGGTCACCGGCCTGCGCCGCGCCGACGGCCCCACCCGGGCCACCGCCCCGGCGCTGAGCCTGGACCCTACGGGCCGGCTGAAGATCTCCCCGATCATCACCTGGTCGCTGGAGGAGACCGAGGCCTTCATCGAGTCGGAGGACCTCATCATCCACCCGCTGACCAGGCAGGGCTACCCGTCCATCGGGTGCGCCACCTGCACGCTCCCCGTCGCCGAGGGCGACGATCCCCGGGCCGGCCGCTGGGCCGGCAACGCCAAGACAGAATGCGGACTCCACTCATGACCACTTCCATCGACACCACCACCCGAGAGCTCTCCCCCCACCTGAAGGATCTCGAGAACGAGTCCATCCACATCCTGCGCGAGGTCGCCGGCCAGTTCGACAAGATCGGTCTGCTGTTCTCCGGAGGCAAGGATTCCGTCGTCGTCTACGAGCTTGCGCGCCGCGCCTTCGCCCCGGCGCCCGTGCCCTTCGAGCTGCTGCACGTTGACACCGGCCACAACTTCCCGGAGGTCCTCCAGTTCCGCGACGAGCTCGTCGAGCGCACCGGCGCGCGGTTGCGCGTGGCCAAGGTGCAGGACTGGATCGACCGCGGTGACCTGGCTGAACGCCCCGACGGCACCCGCAACCCGCTGCAGACCGTCCCGCTCGTGGAGACCATCGCCGAGCAGGGTTACGACGCCGTGCTGGGCGGCGCCCGACGCGACGAGGAACGGGCGCGCGCCAAGGAGCGCGTGTTCTCCGTGCGGGATTCCTTCGGTGGCTGGAATCCGCGCCGCCAGCGCCCCGAGCTGTGGAGCCTGTACAACGGCGGCCACCTGCCGGGTGAGAACATCCGTGTCTTCCCCATCTCCAACTGGACGGAAGCCGACATCTGGGAGTACATCGGCGCCCGCGGCATCGAGCTGCCCCCGATCTACTTCGCCCACGACCGTGCGGTCTTCGAGCGCGACGGCATGTGGTTGACCCCCGGTGAATGGGGTGGGCCGAAGAAGGGTGAGGAGATCGTCAACAAGCGGGTCCGCTTCCGCACCGTCGGCGACATGTCCTGCACCGGCGCCGTGCTCTCCGACGCCTCCACCATTGACCAGGTCATCGAGGAGATCGCCTCCTCGACCCTGACCGAACGCGGCGCCACCCGCGCCGACGACCGCCTGAGCGAATCCGCGATGGAAGACCGCAAGAAGGAAGGCTA
>CAYSIP010000304.1:0-3033 GCA_964431055.1 uncultured Corynebacterium sp.
CCGAGATGATCCCGAAGCTGATCGAGGCCGGCGTCGTCGAGGTCGCGCCGCTGGCGTACATGCGCGGACGCACCCTCAACGACGCGTTCGTCATCCTCGACGAGGCGCAGAACACCACGCCGGCGCAGATGAAGATGTTCCTCACCCGCCTGGGCTTCGGCTCCAAGATGGTGGTCACCGGCGACATCACCCAGGTGGATCTGCCCGGCGGCCAGAAGTCGGGCCTGCGCCTGGTGCGCCACATCCTCCGCGGCGTGGAGGACGTGCACTTCGAGGAGCTCAACAGCCAGGACGTCGTCCGCCACGCGCTGGTCGGGCGCATCGTCGACGCCTACGAGGTCTATGACGAGCGGGTTGAGCGGCAGCAGAAGGAGAGGGAGAAGAAGTGAGCATCGAGGTCTTCAACGAGTCCGGTCACGCGGGCGTCAACGAGGAGATGCTCATCGACGTCGCCTCCTTCGCCCTCGGGCAGCTGGACATCCACCCCGACGCCGAGGCCGGCATCCACATCGTCGACCAACCCACCATCGCCGACCTGCACGTGCGCTGGCTCGACCTGGAGGGCCCCACCGACGTGATGACCTTCCCCATGGACGAGCTGACCCCCGGCGGGGGAGGTCGCCCCGACGCCTCCATGCCCGGGCCGTCGATGCTCGGCGACATCGTGCTCTGCCCCGAGTTCGCCGCCCGGCAGGCCAAGGCCGCCGGCCACGGCCTCGACCACGAGCTGGCGCTGCTGACCGTCCACGGTTGCCTGCACCTGCTCGGCTACGACCACGCGACCTCCGCCGAGGAACGCGAGATGTTCGGCCTGCAGAACGAGCTGCTGGCCGACTGGTACGACGACGTCAAGCGCCGGGGCGTGGAGTACCAGCCCAAGCCCACCGGTCCGCAGGCCTTCCCGACGGCCGCGGACCGGGAGGCCCTCGACGAGGTCGTCCCCGGGGGCGGGATCCCCGCCATCGGGGAGCCGCGTGAGCCGCGGGCGCCGGAGAGTCCCCGGGAGGACGATTCCTAGATGGACGTGGAGACACTCCTCCTGATTGTCGTGACCGTGCTCGCCCTGCTGGCCTCCGGGTTGCTCGACACGGTGGAAGCCGCGGTCACCAGCACCTCCCGGGCCCGGGTGGAGGCCATGGTCAAGGACGACGTCTCCGGGTCGCGCGCCCTGCTGCGCGTGCTGGAGCGGCGCGCCGACCACATCAACCTGCTGGTCCTGCTGCGCACCCTGCTCAGCGCCACCGCGGCCGTGTGCGCCGCCGCCCTGGCCATCCGCTTCGTGGATTCCACGATCTGGGCCTTCGTGGTGGCCATCGGTTCCATCACCCTGGTCAGCTACACGGTCGTCGGTCTCTTCGGCCGCACCATGGGCCGCAAGAACCCCTACTCCGTCTCCCTGCGCTCCGCGATGGTGCTCACCGCGGCGTCGACGGTGCTCGGGCCGGTCGCCCGGCTGCTGATCTGGCTGGGCAACCTCATCGCCCCCGGCCACGGTTTCCGGGACGGCCCCTACGCCACCGAGGTCGAGCTGCGGGAGATGGTCGACATCGCCCAGGAGCACGGCATCGTCGAGGTGGGCGAGCGGCGGATGATCCAGTCCGTGTTCGACCTGGCCTCCACCACGGCGCGGCAGGTGATGGTGCCCCGGCCGGAGATGATCTGGATCGAATCCGACAAACACGCCGGCCAGGCCACCAGCCTGTGCGTGCGCTCCGGTCATTCGCGCATCCCCGTGGTGGGGGAGAACATCGACGACATCATCGGCGTGATCTACCTCAAGGACCTCGTCCACCAGACCTATCACCGCACCGACGGCGGCCGCGGCGTGCCCGTCTCCGAGGTCATGCGCCCGCCGACGTTCGTGCCCGACTCGAAGAGCCTCGACTCCCTGCTCCACGAGATGCAGCGCGACCACACCCACCTGGCCCTGCTGGTCGACGAGTACGGCGGCATCGCCGGCCTGATCACCATGGAGGACATCCTCGAGGAGATCGTGGGTGAGATCGCCGACGAGTACGACGACCGGGAGGTCGCCCCCGTCGAGCAGGTGGGGGAGCGCGCCTACCGCGTGGTGTCCCGGCTGTCGCTGGAGGACCTGGCCAAGGAGATCCACGACCGGCTCGGCGGGGACCTGGAGTTCACCGAGGAGATCGAGGACCAGGTCGACACCGTCGGCGGCCTCATCGCCTACGAGATGGGCCGCGTCCCGCTGCCCGGCACCGCGGTGGAGACCTGCGGGCTCAGGCTCGTGGCCGAGGGGGGACGGGACCGGCGGGGCCGGGTGCGCGTGCGCTCCGTGCTCGTCGAGGTGCTCGACCCGGCCCTGCTGGACGGCGACGAGCTCATCGGGGAGTTCATGGACTAGGTTCCGGGTTCGGGGGTTCCCGGAAAGTGACGGATGCCGGCGTGAGCCGGTGTGGGAGCGCGGTGGCCTGCGGGAACTAAACCACGGCGTCAGCGTCCCACCGGCATCCGGCGCGTTCCGCCCACCACGCGCCCGCGACCTCGGCGATCCTGACACCCCACCCCCGGAATGAATGAATTTCGGGCCCGGAATTTTCAACCGGTCGGTGCAGGGCGCACTATGTATACCGTGAACATCCTCTCCATCCAGTCCTCCGTCGCCTACGGTCATGTCGGCAACTCCGCCGCGGTCTTTCCCCTGCAGCGCCTGGGGCACGAGGTGTGGCCGGTCTACACCGTCAATTACTCCAACCACACCGGTTACGGCGCGTGGCGCGGGCCGATGATCCCGGCCTCCGACGTGGCCGACGTGATCCGCGGCATCGAGGAGCGCGGGGTGTTCGGTCAGGTGGACGCCGTGCTCTCCGGTTACCAGGGTGGTTCGGACATCGCCGACGTGATCATCGACGCCGTCGCCCGGGTGAAGGCCGCCAACCCGGACGCCATCTACTCCTGTGACCCCGTCATGGGCAACGCCAGGTCGGGTTGTCACGTCGCCGACGACATTCCGCCGTTGCTGCGCGACAAGGTCGTCCCGGTCGCGGACATCATCAGCCCGAACCAGTTCGA
>CAYSIP010000305.1:0-3020 GCA_964431055.1 uncultured Corynebacterium sp.
ACGTCCTGGTCATCGGCTCCGGCCCCATCGTCATCGGCCAGGCCAGCGAGTTCGACTACTCCGGCACCCAGGCCTGCCGCGTGTTGAAGGAGGAGGGCCTGCGGGTCACCCTCATCAACTCCAACCCGGCGACCATCATGACCGACCCGGAGTTCGCCGACCACACCTACGTCGAGCCCATCCAGCCCGAATACATCGAGAAGATCTTCGAGAAGGAGGCCGCGCAGGGCCACCCGATCGACGCCGTGTTGGCCACCCTCGGCGGTCAGACCGCACTCAACGCCGCCATCCAGCTCGACCGCCGCGGTTCGTTGGAGAAGTACGACGTCGAGCTCATCGGCGCGGACATCGACGCCATCGAGCGCGGCGAGGACCGCCAGAAGTTCAAGGACATCGTCGCCTCCGTCGGCGGTGAGTCCGCCCGCTCCGCCGTGTGCCACAACATGGATGAGGTCCGCGCGACCGTCGCCGAGCTCGGCCTGCCCGTCGTCGTCCGCCCCTCCTTCACCATGGGCGGCCTCGGCTCCGGTTTCGCCTACAACGACAAGGACCTCGAGCGCATCGCCGGCGGTGGCCTGGCCGCTTCCCCGGAGGCGAACGTCCTCATCGAGGAGTCCATCCTCGGCTGGAAGGAATTCGAGCTGGAGCTCATGCGCGATGGCGACGACAACGTCGTGGTCATCGCCTCCATCGAGAACGTCGACGCGATGGGCGTGCACACCGGCGACTCCGTCACGGTCGCCCCGGCACTGACCCTGACCGACCGCGAATTCCAGGAGCTGCGCGATCTCGGCATCGCCATCATCCGCGCGGTCGGCGTCGACACCGGCGGCTGCAACATCCAGTTCGCGATCAACCCGGCGGACGGCCGCATCATCACCATCGAGATGAACCCGCGCGTGTCGCGCTCCTCGGCACTGGCGTCGAAGGCCACCGGCTTCCCGATCGCGAAGATCGCCGCCAAGTTGGCCATCGGTTACACCCTCGACGAGATCACCAACGACATCACCGGCGTCACCCCGGCCGCCTTCGAACCGACCCTGGACTACGTGATCGTCAAGGCCCCGCGTTTCGCCTTCGAGAAATTCCCCGGCGCCGACGACACCCTGACCACCACCATGAAGTCCGTCGGCGAGGCCATGGGCATCGGCCGCAACTACATCTCCGGCCTCAACAAGGTCATGCGTTCGCTCGAGCAGAAGCAGGCCGGTTTCTGGACCCGCGAGGACGAGTACTTCGCCGGTGAGCGTGCCACGGACGTCGAGGCGGTCCTCGAGGACCTCAAGCGCCCGACCGAGGGACGCCTCTACGACGCCGAGCTGGCCCTGCGCCTGGGCGCGTCGATCGAGCAGGTCCACGAGGCCTCCGGCATCGACCCCTGGTTCCTCGCCGAGCTGCAGGACCTGGTGGACTTCCGTCAGCGGCTGATCGACACCCCGGTGCTCGACGAGCAGCTGCTGCGCGAGGCCAAGTACTACGGCCTGTCCGACGCCCAGATCGCCGTCCTGCGCCCGGAGTTCGCCGGCGAGGACGGGGTGCGCCGCCTGCGCTGGTCGCTGGGCATCCGTCCGGTGTACAAGACCGTCGACACCTGTGCCGCCGAGTTCGAGGCCCAGACCCCGTACCACTACTCGGCCTACGAGCTCGACCCGGCCGCCGAATCCGAGGTGGAGCCGCAGACCGAGAAGGAGAAGGTCATCATCCTCGGCTCCGGTCCGAACCGCATCGGCCAGGGCATCGAGTTCGACTACTCCTGCGTGCACGCCGCGCTCGAGCTCTCCCGCATCGGTTATGAGACCGTCATGGTCAACTGCAACCCCGAGACCGTCTCCACCGACTACGACACCGCTGACCGCCTCTACTTCGAGCCGCTGACCTTCGAGGACGTGCTCGAGGTCTACCACGCCGAGGCCACCTCCGGCACCGTCGCCGGCGTGATCGTCCAGCTCGGTGGCCAGACCCCGCTCGGCCTGGCCCAGCGCCTGGCGGACGCCGGCGTGCCCATCGTCGGCACCACCCCGGAGGCCATCAACCTGGCCGAGCACCGCGGCGAGTTCGGCAAGGTGCTGGCCGAGGCCCAGCTGCCGGCGCCCGCCTTCGGCACCGCCACCTCCTTCGAGGAGGCCCGCGACGTCGCCGCCGGCATCGGCTACCCGGTCCTCGTGCGCCCCTCCTACGTCCTGGGTGGCCGGGGCATGGAGATCGTCTACGACGAGCCCTCCCTGGCCGACTACATCGAGCGCGCCACTGAGATCACCGACGACCACCCGGTGCTCGTCGACCGCTTCCTCGACTCCGCCATCGAGATCGACGTCGACGCCCTGTGCGACGGCGAGGAGGTCTACCTGGCCGGCGTCATGGAACACATCGAGGAGGCCGGCGTGCACTCCGGCGACTCCGCCTGCGCCCTGCCACCGATGACCCTCGGCGCCGAGGACATCGACAAGGTGCGCGCCTCCACCATCGCCCTGGCCAAGGGCATCGGGGTCAAGGGCCTGATGAACGTGCAGTTCGCTCTCAAGGACGACATCCTCTACGTCATCGAGGCCAACCCGCGCGCGTCGCGCACCGCCCCGTTCGTCTCCAAGGCCACCGGCGTGCACCTGGCCAAGGCCGCCTCCCGCATCATGCTCGGCGCCACCCTGGCCGAGCTGAAGGAGGAGGGCATGATCCCGACCGATTACGACGGCGGATCCCTGCCCCTGGATGCCCCGATCGCGGTCAAGGAGGCGGTCCTGCCCTTCAACCGCTTCCGTCGCCCGGACGGCTCCATGCTCGACACCCTTCTGAGCCCGGAGATGAAGTCCACCGGTGAGGTCATGGGTCTGGCCGACAACTTCGGCGCCGCCTACGCCAAGGCCGAGGCCGCCGCGTTCGGCGAACTGCCCACCGAGGGCACGATCTTCGTCTCCGTGGCCAACCGCGACAAGCGCAACATGATCTTCCCGATCCAGCGACTGTCCTCCCTGGGCTTCAAACTGCTGGCCACTGCCGGCACCGCGGCGATGCTGCGCCGCAAC
>CAYSIP010000306.1:0-2979 GCA_964431055.1 uncultured Corynebacterium sp.
TGCGGTCACCCAGGCTGGTCAGCTCCAGGCGGAACGGGCTCAGGCCGAGCTCGCGGTAGGAACGGTCCGCCAGGGCGAGGCTCTCGGCGTCGAGGGCCGGGTCATCGACGCCGATGGCCTCCACACCGACCTGCTGCAGCTGGCGGTAACGGCCGGCCTGCGGGCGCTCGTAGCGGAAGAAAGGACCGTAATAGTTGAGCTTGACCGGCAGCTGACCGCGGTCGAGGTTGTGCTCGATGACCGAGCGCATCACCCCCGCGGTGCCCTCCGGACGCAGGGTGACGGAGCGGCCGCCGCGGTCGGCGAAGGTGTACATCTCCTTGCTCACCACGTCGGTGGACTCGCCCACGCCCCGGGCGAACAGGGTCGTGTCCTCGAAGATGGGGAGTTCGATGTGCTGGAATCCGGCCAGGTGTGCCTGGCGGACGAAGGTGTCCCGCACGGCGAGGAACACCGGGGAGGCCGGCGGGACGTAGTCCGGCACACCCTTCGGGGCGGAGAGGGCACGGAACTTCTCGGACTTCTGGTTGTCGCTCACGGCTCTCTACAGTACCGCCCCCGTGCCCGGTTCCGGCTCACAGACCCAGGCGGAGCAGGAAGGGGTTGGTGGTGCGCTCATTGCGCATGGTGGTGGTCGGCCCATGACCAGGCAGTAGCTGGAGCGAATCGTCAAGCTGCCAGACCGGACCACGCAGGCTGGTCTCCATCGCCGCAGGGTCAGAATTGGCCAGGTCGGTGCGACCGATCGAGCCGCGGAAGAGTACGTCGCCGGTGAAGGCGAAGTCCTCCGCGACCAGGATGACGCACCCCGGTGAATGCCCCGGCGCGTGCATGAGCCGGAACTCGACGCCCGCGAGCCTCAGCGTCTCACCGTCGACGAGGTCGCGGCGGTCGTCGACGGGCGTCATGTTCGCGGCGTCGAAAAGTACCTGGGACTCAGCCGAGACCCCCTCGCCGGCGGCGAGCATGAAGGCGTCGTCAGCGTGGATGTGGACGGGTACCGCGTATCGACGCGCGAGCTGGCCCGCGTCGCGTGTGTGGTCGATGTGGCCGTGCGTGAGCACGACGGCCTCCAGCGTCAGATCCTGCTCCTCGAGCATGGCGACGACGCGGTCATGGGCATGCATGCCCGGGTCCACGACCACGGCGCGGCCCTGATTGGCCAGCAGGTAGCAGTTCGTCTTGTACGGTCCGGCGGCGAATCCCATCAGCTGCATGGTGGGCAGTCTAACGCCGGGGTGGGTGGTCTCCGACATTCCCTGCCGCGACAGTCACAGAACCAGGCCGACCGCCGCCTGCGGTCCCCCGTCAGCGGGAACGACCGTCCGGTCGTCGCGGGGTCCGGTACTGATCAACGCAGCAATCAGAACGAGCACTGCGAGCACGGCCAGGATGACAGTGATGGTTCGACGATTTCTCATAGCTTCCTCCCCGGAGGTGAAACCGGCGGACAGGTTCCTCTCCCACCGTAGCCGCTCACTCGCCCGCCGTGCCGGGCTCCGACGACACGAACGCCCCGGCCGACGGGGAGGTCGGAACCGGGGCGCGGGAGGAGGGGGTGCTACTTGACTGCCTCGACGGCGGCGGCGTAGTCCGGTTCGTCGGTGATCTCGTCGACGAGCTCGGTGTAGACGACCTTGCCGTCCTTGTCGGCGATGACGACGGAGCGGGCGAGCAGGCCCTTGAGCGGGGAACCCTCAAGGGCCACGCCGAAGTCCTCACCGAAGGAGGTGCGGAAGGCGGAACCGGAGGTGATGTTCTCGATGTCCTCGGCCTCGAAGAAGCGGTCCTGGGCCATCGGCAGGTCCTTGGATACACCGACCACGACGGCGTCGCCGAGCTCCGTGGCCAGCTCATTGAAACGACGGACAGAGGCGGCGCACACGCCGGTGTCGAGGGAGGGGAAGATGTTGAGGATGATGCCCTTGCCGGCGAACTTCTCCTGGGTGAACTCGCCGAGGTCGGAGCCGACGAGAGTGAAGGACGGGAGCTGGTCGCCCACCTTCGGCAGCTCGCCGACGGTGGTGGTGGGGGTGTTCTGGAAGTTTACGGTAGCCATGCCCCCAGGGTAGAGATTCCCGCCACCTCCTGCCACGGACAGGGCCCGGGCGTGGCCCCTCACCCCACCCGGTGGTGGTGGCGCCGGGCACTCGCCGGACCGCTACACTTACCGCAGACGTGCCGCAGGTACGACCCTGAAAATCCGCGACCGGGAGGATGATCCAACGGTGACCAGTAACCAGCAACGGGGCGAGGAGGCCCTCTCGCAGCTCGAGCGCGAGCTCAAGAGTCGCGACCGCGCAGAGAAGTCGAAGCCGCTCAAGGTGGTCCTCGCCTCCGCCGTGGCCATCCTCGTCATCGTCGGTGGCATCTGGTACGCCGCCACCCGCTCCACCGACGAGGAGATCGTCGCCGAGGACGAGACCACCTCTGAGACCACGGAGGCCCCCACCGCGGAGCCGCTGGCGATGGAACGCGAGACCGCCCTGCCGGAGGCCGTCACCTGTGAATACCCCGAGGCCGGTGAAGCCGCCAACGGCGCCACTCCCCCGGAGCGTACCGAGGACGTCGCCACCACCGGCACCCTGAACGTCACCCTGGCCACGAACCAGGGTGAGATCGGCATGGAGCTCGACCGCTCCACCGCCCCCTGCACCGTCAACGCCGTCGAGCACCTCGTGGACACCGACTACTACGACGACACCGTCTGCCACCGCCTGACCACCTCCGGCATCTACGTCCTGCAGTGTGGTGACCCGACCGGCACCGGTGCCGGCGGCCCCGGCTTCCAGTTCGCCAACGAGTACCCGACCGACGAGGCGGAGGACACCTCCAGCGCCGTGATCTACCCGCGCGGTTCCATCGCCATGGCCAATGCCGGCCCGGACACCAACGGTTCGCAGTTCTTCCTCAACTACGAGGATTCCCCGCTGGCCCCCGACTACACCTACCTCGGCCAGATCAGCGAGGAAGGCCTCG
>CAYSIP010000307.1:0-2874 GCA_964431055.1 uncultured Corynebacterium sp.
CCCTCACCGCGGTCGTTGTGCGGGTGCAGGGACAGGATGATGGAGTCGCGCTTGGCGAAGTTGCGGTGCATCCACTCGATGGAGTCCGCGTAGACGTTCGGGGTGATCATCTCCACCGTGGACGGCAGGTTGATGATCATCGGGTTCTCGGGGGTGGCCTCCATGATGTCGACGACCGCGTCGCAGACCTCCAGGGCGAAGTCCAGCTCGGTGCCGGTGAAGGACTCCGGGGAGTACTGCCAGCGCCAGTTGGTGGTGGGGTAATCCCGGGCGATGGTCTTGATCAGCTCGGCGGCATCGGTGGCCAGCTGCTTGATGGCCGGCTTGTCCTTGCGGAACACCACGCGGCGCTGCAGCTTGGAGGTGGAGTTGTAGAAGTGGACGATGACGTTCGGTGCGCCCTCGCAGGCCTCGAAGGTCCGGCGGATCAGGTGCTCGCGCGCCTGCACCAGCACCTGGATGGTCACGTCCTCGGGGATCATGTCCTTCTCGATGATCTCGCGCACGAAATCGAAGTCGGTCTGGGAGGCGGAGGGGAAACCGACCTCAATCTCCTTGTAGCCCATGTTCACCAGCAGCTCGAACATGCGGCGCTTGCGCTCCGGGCTCATCGGGTCGATCAGCGCCTGGTTGCCGTCACGCAGGTCGACGGCGCACCACTGCGGGGCCTGGGTGATCTTCTTGTCCGGCCAGGTGCGGTCGGGCAGGGTGATGTCCTCGACCTCTTCGGCGAAGGTGAGATAGCGGTGTACCGGCATCTCGGAGTTGCGCTGTTTATTCCATGCAGGCTGGCCGTCGGGACGGGGGCCGGCAGGGGTGCGGATTTCGGAGGGAGCGGAGATGAAAGCGTCGTTCGGGGACATGACGGTGTTCCTTTTCGGGTTTCTTGCCACTACGGGGCCGTATCGGCCTTCACTGTAATGGTTGGTTCTGACAGGCCGCTCACTAATGAGCGGGTCACGACCGGCGACACTGAACCCCGCGACGGGGTGCCGGTCGTGTGTTACTGGACCTGATACCCGCCGCGGCGAAGAAGGAGGAGGTTCGCGCGGTAGAACATGGGCCACAGTGTACACACTGATTCAGTGTCGGTCATATCACTCCTGCGCACCCTGTGTGGTGTCCGCCGTGGGGCCGGGAGGGTCAGTGAGAGAACGACGCCCGGGCGCATCCCGCGGGCGTCGGCAAGCGTCCGGAACCTATCCCACACCTTTGCGGGAGAGGATGACGGTGGAGAAGATCATCGCCAGCAGCGCGAGCCCCATGAAGAACCAGCCGGTGGGGGACTCGACCCGGAACTGTTCGCCGAGCACCGCGTAACCGAGGGTGAAGGCGACGATGGGCTCGGTGATGGTCATGGCGGGCAACGAATTCTTCAGGGCGCCGGCGTTGAAGGAGTACTGCTGCACGATCGTGCCCAGTGTCGCGCCGAGCACCAGGGCGTAACCCTCCCAGTTGAAGATCAGGGCGAGCGGGCCGCCATGGAGGAAGATGTCCACGACCGCCTTGGACAGCACCGCCACATAACCGAAGAGGGCGCCGGTGACGATACCCAGCAGCAGGGCCTTCTCCCGGCGGATCTGGTACTGGGCGAATCTTTCGATGCCGATGAGCAGCACGACGCCGATCGCGAGTGCGGGCCCCCAGCGTTCCAGGGGTGGCTGCGGGTCACCCGCGACCGGGCGACCCAGCAGGACGAGCACCGCCACGGCCATGGTGAGCAGTCCGGCCCAGAACATCTCGGAGAAGGTGATCCGCCGGCCGTCGTAACGGGCGGACAGGGGGAGGGTGAACATTAGCGACAGGACCAGGATGGGCTGCACGACCAACAGGGTGCCGAAGCCGAGGGCGACGACCTGCAACCCGTAACCCATCAGGGCGGTGCCGGTGCCGGCCCACCACAGGGGGCGGCTCACCGCGTTCCAGAACGGGGAGCTCTTCAGTGATCCGTCCGACGGGGCCTCTTCCGCGATACGGTGGCGTACCACGGTGCCCCACGCGATGGTGAGGGCGGAGGCCAGTGCGAAAAGCACGGCGAACAGATTGTTGGGCACTGACACGACTTTAGCGAAGGCTCCATTTCCCTCTTAATCGGCAACCTGTGAATCAGGTGAGCATAAATGCTGCATGCGGGTAGTTGATGGGTACGATAGGCAACGGAACTTTTTGCACCCGAGATGAAAGGCGGCCGCCCGGTGGCCCTGGTCGTTCAGAAGTACGGAGGCTCCTCGCTGGAAAGCGCGGAGCGCATACGGGCGGTGGCGGAACGGATCGTCGCCACCAAGAAACAGGGCAATGACGTCGTGGTGGTCTGCTCCGCGATGGGTGACACCACCGATGAGCTGCTGGAGCTGGCCAACCAGGTCAATCCGGTGCCCCCGGCCCGCGAGATGGACATGCTGCTGACCGCCGGTGAGCGGATCTCGAACGCGCTGGTGGCCATGGCCATCGAGTCCTTCGGTGCCGAAGCGCAGTCCTTCACCGGTTCGCAGGCCGGTGTGCTGACCACCGAGCGGCACGGCAACGCCCGCATCCTGGAGGTCACCCCGCAGCGCGTGCGTGAGGCCCTCGACGATGGGAAGATCTGCATCGTCGCCGGTTTCCAGGGTGTGAACAAGGAGTCCCGTGACGTGACCACCCTCGGCCGGGGCGGTTCCGACACCACGGCCGTGGCGCTGGCGGCGGCGCTCCACGCCGACGTCGTGGAAATCTACTCCGACGTGGACGGTGTGTACACCGCCGACCCGCGCATCGTGCCGGACGCGCGCAAGCTCGAGAAGCTCTCTTTCGAGGAGATGCTCGAGCTGGCGGCGGTCGGCTCGAAGATTCTGGTCCTGCGCAGCGTCGAATACGCCCGCGCTTTCAACGTTCCCA
>CAYSIP010000308.1:0-2868 GCA_964431055.1 uncultured Corynebacterium sp.
GGGGCCGTCATTACCGCGGGAGCCGAAGTTGCCCTGGCCGTCAATGAGCGGATAACGCATGTTCCACGGCTGGGCCAGGCGCACGAGGGTGTCGTAGATCGCCACGTCACCGTGGGGATGGTAATTACCCATGGTCTCCGCGACGGGGCGGGCCGACTTCACGAAGCCCCGCTCGGGGCGGTAACCGTTGTCGAACATCGCATACAGGATGCGTCGGTGGACGGGCTTCATGCCGTCACGGACCTCCGGCAGCGCACGACCCACGATGACGGACATCGCGTAGTCGATGTAGCTGGTCTGCATCTCCTCATTGATGTCAATGGGCAGGATGCGGTCGAAGAGGTCTCCTCCACCGCTGGTGGTGTCGTCGCTCATACTCACCTTCTTGTAGGGGTTTTAATTCCTCTCAGTCTATCCCTAACGAGGCATAACGCGTCTCCGCCCCCTTCTGCACGCTTTTCGACGCCCTTTTAATTCGATCTGGTATCAAAGTGATATCAGGTCACAGTCCCCACCACACCCGGCAGCCCCGGTCGAGGAAAGTGCTTTTATGTCCGACGTAACACCCCTAATGGGGGGCACTAAAGATATTATCAATCCCGCCCTGTCCCGCATTTACTTTCCACGTCACCTAATGTGCCATTCACTGCCGGAAACAATTCGAGAACCGGACCCGGTGGTACCCGAGAACCCACGTCCGGACCGACCACATTCCGAAAGGGAATTTTCATGCTGAAGAAGCGTATCGCCGCCCTGACCATGGGCGCCGCCCTGGCCACCTCCGCCTTCCTCGCCCCGCAGGCTACTGCCGGCGCCCACGATCACAAGTGCGAGAAGGGCTACGAGCGCGTTGAGGGCACCCACAAGATCGGCGACAAGGTCGCCGTCGACATCCCGCGTGGTTTCGACGCACGCGACCTCGAGTCCCAGTCGCCGGCCCGCTCCCTCACGGTTGATCGCGGTGTCTTCAAGATCGCCACGGGCGAGCCGGGCAAGAACGTTGTCACCCTGACCTTCGAGAAGGGCAAGGGCAAGGGCAAGAAGACCGAGACGACCACCGTCAAGTACACCCTGGACAAGTGCGAGAAGAAGGGTGGCGACAAGGACAAGCCGAAGAAGTCCTCCGTCGACCACAAGTCCCTCTCCCTCTCCTCCAAGAAGTAGCGGGTACGCGCGCCTACAAGGCCGCAACCGGCGAATAACCAGAACCGCCCCGTGCTCTGCACCGGGCGGTTTTTCGCGGGTCATTCCCACCGCTTCATCCGCCCGTCCCACAGGCCACTTCATCAACTGTGCCGCGGCCATTACATCTAGTTGTTCTGTCCCGGTAGGTTGTGAACGCTGCCGGCGGGATGACGTGGTCTAAGCCATGGGGAAAGCCGTCCTTGTGTAGATCTGGGGTTACCACACCAACCAGTCACACAGAACGGCTTTCCATGACTCACGCTAATGCACCCTTGACCCCGACGGGAAGGCAACGCCTCGTCGACGCCGTCGTCCACCACGGCTGGACCTACCGGCGGGCCGCGGAACGATTCCAGGTCTCGGTCGCCACCGTCGCCCGGTGGGTCCGCCGCCACCGCGACGGCCACCCGATGACCGACAGGTCGTCTCGCCCGCATCACCACCCGAACCGCACACCTGAGCGCACCGAACGCCGCATCGTGAAACTGCGTCACACCCGCCGGTGGGGACCGGCCCGTATCGCCTGGCACCTGGGGTTGAACCCGTCGACGGTGCACCGGGTGCTACGCCGCTACCACATGCCGAAGCTGGCGCACCTGGACCAGGTCACCGGACTGCCGATACGTCGGCAATCACCCCGATCGTATACCCGCCAGCGTCCCGGGGAACTCGTGCACATGGACATCAAGAAACTCGGGCGCATCCCCGACGGCGGCGGGCACAGGTTTCTGGGCCGGGCCACAGGCAGCAAGAACTCGACTCGGGGTATCGGCTACAGCTTCCTGCACCACGTCGTCGACGACGCCACGCGGTTGGCCTACAGCGAGATCCTCGACGACGAGAAAAAGGAGACCATCACCGGGTTCTGGAGGAGAGCAGGCGAATTCTTCGCCGACTACGGGATCGACGTTGAGTCGGTGATGACCGATAACGGGCCGGGCTACCGGTCGAAGCAGTTCAACAAGCTCCTGGACGCCCAGCAGGTCAAGCATCTCTACACCCGACCGTACCGTCCGCAGACAGGCGGAAAGGTCGAACGGTTCAACAAGACGCTGGCCACGGAGTGGGCCTACGCCGGGTTCTACCCCGGCGAGGCCGCTCGGGCGGCCGCGTACCCGGGGTGGTTGCATGACTACAATCACCACCGACCCCCTAGCTCACTGGGCGGTAGAACCCCCGCGCAGGCCGTTCACAACCTCACCGGGCAGTACATCTAGGGAACTGCCGAACTCCGGCAGATCAAAGCACACGACGCAGACACTTTGGGGCCTGGCGGTATTCCAGGTAAGAAATAACCTCAGGGAGAAGGTATTCAGGGGAAACACCCGGATACAGGAAAGTAACTGAGCCACAATCCTCCCCGCGGACCAATATCCCTTTCAGCGTCCCCCGCACGAGAAGATCTGACTCTTCCGGAGATGTCATCAGATGCGACAGCCCGGAACAGAGACGTGAGCAGCAAAGTTCGCTTTACCCATAAATCCGAGGGGATTCAAGTTCATTAGTTTCCTCCCATAGGGGACTACGGCTTCCCTTGAACCCTTTTCTCTTGTCATTTCAGGCCGGCAGGACATCTTAGGTATCGTTGTGGTGGCACTTCCGATTAGGGCGGATGAACAGGCGATTTAGCGTAAGCACGCATGCAAAGGTGGCCATGGTCACCCCTAACAAGGGGTAGTGACA
>CAYSIP010000309.1:0-2761 GCA_964431055.1 uncultured Corynebacterium sp.
GCCGGTGTCTGCTGCCTGGCGCAGGGTAGCGAGCATTTCCTTGCGCCGGACGGCGTCGTCAAAGGTGGGGGCAAGTCGGGTGCCGTTGCGCAGATCCTGCTCGACGAGCAGCAATGTTTCGGCGACGGTGGCCGCCGGGGAGGACGGTGAGGCATCCGCGTGGATATAGGAGGCCGGCACCTCGAGTTCCTGCACGGTGGTCTCCCCCGCCGTCGCTCCCTGGATGCTCAGCGGGCTGAGTTGGATGTTGCCGTTCGGGGCGGTCACGATCAGGGTGCCGTCGGTGCCGTTGATTTCCCAGTGCAACGTCGTCCCGGCGGTTTTCCCGCCCCGGTAGTGGGCCGACAGCATGGTCCCGTCCACCAATCGTCCGGCCAAAAGCAGCTGGTCCGGGGTGGTCTTCTCCACCGTCTCGTCGGTGCCCTCGATGCGGACGACGGGTTGCTGAATCCCGGTCATCGCGGTGAGGGAGTCGAATTCCCCGAGAACGCTGCACACCGCGTCGATGGTGTGGCCGAAGGGAATGGTGATCATCGTCCCGCCGTGGGTGTCGTCCTGGAGGTAGGCATTGCGCGGTTCCACCACCCCACCCCACGGGGTGCCGTCGCCGATCAGCGAGGAGGAGAGCACCCGACCCACATAACCGTCGCGGACCAGGTCGCGGAGGTAGCGGATTTCGGGACGGCCACGCGCCTGCAGACCCGTGGCCGCGTACACCCCGGCCTCGGTGAAACGATCGCGCAGTTCGCGGGTCTGCTCCAGGGTCGATCCGGACGGCCACTCGCTGTAGACGGGTTTGCCGGCCCGGAGGACCTTGGTCAGTAGCTCATAGTGGTACTGGACGCGCACGGCGATAATCACGAGATCCACCGAGTCCGAGGCGATGAGATCATCCGGATTGTCGTAGGCCTCGGGGATGTCGAACTCCTCGGCCGTGGCCCGGGCGGATTCCATCCTCGTCGTGGACACGGCGGTCACCTCCAGGCCAGGAAGGCTGGCCAGGGCCGGCAGGTGCGCCGCGTACGCCCATCCGGTTTGCGAGGCGCCGATAATGCCGACGCGGATGGGCTGATCGGGGTGAAACGACTGCTGGGGCATAATGATTCCTTTACTGAGCGGGTAGATCAGCCCGAGAGGTAGCTCGGGCGGGTGAGACCGTCGTGATCTACGACCCCACCTGGGGTGTCGAGAGCGTTGTCTTCGGCCGGTCTCTGTGTGAGGAAGACGTGCCGGCCCACAGGTGCCGAAACACGGAAACAGTCAGGTCAGGGCCCCTCTGTCCGGTAACCGTGGTGGAGGATGTCGCGCACCCCGTCGAGGCTGTGGTCCTGGTCCGGGAGCTGGGAACCCAGCCAGGCGACCATGAGCGTGGATTCGAACAGGGCCTGGCCGGTGACCCCATCCCGGACGCCGCCGTGGCGTTGCGCGTCGAGAAGAAACTCATCGGTGATCGCCACGATCTCCTGGCAGGTGATGGCCAACGGACTCTTGTCACCGCACTCCAGGGCATGGGCGATGGAGTCGGGCAGTCCCTGATAGGAGCTGAGGTAGTTCTCCACCTCGGTCAGCCACCGCTCCAACCGGGTGGCCTCCGGACCCGATCCCCGGATGAGGTCCGAGGCGGCCCGCAGCTGCTCACCCTGGGCGTTGAGGGCGGCAAAGAGGAGGTGATCGCGGTCGGGGAAATGGCGGTAGAGCGTGCCCACCCCGACCCCGGCCTCGCGGGCGATGGCCTCCAGGGAAGTGGTCACCCCCTGGTCGGCCAGGTGCCGGCGAGCCACGTCGACCAGGGCCTCATAGTTTTTGCGGGCATCTGCCCTCATTGTGCGGGGTCCTGTCATCTGTCCTTCTCGTGGGCGGAGCGAATTGGATAACCGGAGTAAGCCTCCGTATCCTCTAGTCGGAGCCTACCTCCGGTTAGCTCTCAACCCCAACCCCCTACCCCAGGAGACGAGGATATGTGAGCCGGCAGATGCACCGGACCGTCCAGATCCTCGGCGTTGAGGTATGTCGGAAATCCGTCAACGCTGATGAGCCGATTGTCTCGAACATGGCCCTCGAGGTGGCGGATCACCGTCGAACACTCGAACCGTTGGGCGAATACGCTCTTCACTGCTAAACCCCGGCGTCACGGCAGCTGAGATCCCGCCGCCTGCCCGGCTCCCCGCAGCCCTGATCACGACGACAAAGGACCTATTCATGAGTCAGAAAACCATGCTGCTCAGCGCCACCTTGAGCAACGGCTACGGCGTCCAGGGGCAGGCGTGGCGCGCTCCGGAGAACAACAGGAGCGACTTCACCAACATCAAAGCTCAGGTGAAGTTGGCGCAGACCGCCGAGCGTGGGAAGTTCGCGTTCCTGTTCACCCCGGACTTCCCGGGGGCTGGTGAGGAGCTGGCGTCCCAGGCGCCGGTGTCCACGCTCGATCCGATCGTCACACTCTCGGTCCTCGCGCACGAGACCACGCGTGTTGGTTTTATCGCCACCGGGTCGACGACCTTCAACGAGGCCTACAACCTGGCCCGCCAGTTCAAGGCACTCGATGTGCTCAGCCGCGGGCGGGTGGGGTGGAACGCGGTGACCACGAGTGCGCCGAACGCCGTGGCCAACTACGGCGAGCGGGTCCGGCCGCGTGAGGAGCGCTACGAGCGTGCCCACGAGATGATCCAGATCGTGCAGGCGCTTTGGGGCAGCTGGGGCGAGGATGCCTGGATCCACAATGTCGAGACCGGCCAGTTCCTGGACATCGACCAGATCCAGC
>CAYSIP010000310.1:0-2748 GCA_964431055.1 uncultured Corynebacterium sp.
CATCTCCACCGGTGGCGGCGCCTCCCTCGAGTTCCTCGAGGGCAAGGAGTTGCCGGGCGTCGCCGTCCTCAACGCCTGAGACCCCCTCGCTTCCCGCTACACCCCTCAAATGAAAGGAATGCCTCACATGGCACGCACGCCGCTCATCGCCGGTAACTGGAAGATGAACCTGAACCACCGTCAGGCCATCAACACGGTCCAGAAGCTGGACTTCGCCCTGCCGAAGGAGTACTACGAGAAGGTCGACGTGGCGCTGACCGTCCCCTTCACCGACATCCGCTCCGTCCAGACCCTGGTCGACGGCGACAAGCTGCGGATCACCTACGGCGCCCAGGACGTCTCCCCGCACGCCTCCGGCGCCTACACCGGGGACATCTCCGCCGGAATGCTCTCCGCACTGGGTTGCACGTGGGTCGTCGTCGGCCACTCGGAGCGTCGCGAGTACCACCACGAGACCGATGACCTGGTGGCCGCCAAGGCCGCCGCCGCGCTCGGTGAGGGAATCAGCCCGATCGTGTGCGTCGGTGAGCCGCTGGAGATCCGCGAGGCCGGCGAGCACGTCGGCTTCGTCATCGAGCAGACCCGCTCCTCCCTGGCGGGCCTGACGCCGGAGCAGCTGGCGAAGACCGTCATCGCCTACGAGCCCGTGTGGGCGATCGGCACCGGCAAGGTGGCCTCCGCCGCCGACGCCCAGGAGGTGTGCGCCGCCATCCGCGGCCTCATCCGCGAGCTGGCCGGTGACGAGATCGCCGACGGCATCCGCATCCTCTACGGAGGCTCCGTGAAGACCGACTCCGTCGCCGAGATCGTCGGCCAGCCGGACGTCGACGGCGGCCTCGTCGGCGGCGCCTCGCTCGACGGCGAGGACTTCGCCAAGCTGATCGCCAACGCCGCGACCACCGTCGCCTGAGATCCACGCTGCACCCACACCGGAGAAAGGCACGCATGACGCCCGCTGACCACCTGCAGGAAGACATCCGCTACCTCGGCCGGATCCTCGGCGAGGTGATCGCGGAACAGGAGGGCGAGGAGGTCTTCGACCTCGTCGAACACGCCCGCCAACTCGCCTTCGAGGTCGCCAAGGGCAACACCGAACTGGTCTCCCTGGTCGACCTGTTCCGCGACATCGAGCCCAGGCGTGCCACCCCGGTGATCCGGGCCTTCAGCCACTTCGCGCTGATGGCCAACCTCGCCGAGGACCTCCACGACGATTTCCAGCGTGAGCGACAGCTGGATGCCGGTGAACCCGCCCCGGACTCCACGTTGGAGGCCACCTGGGCCAAGCTCGCCGATGCGGACGTCGACGCCGCGACCGTCGGTAAGGTCCTCGACCACGCGCTCGTTGCCCCGGTGCTGACGGCCCATCCCACGGAAACCCGGCGCCGCACCGTCTTCGACGCCCAGAAGCACATCACGGAGCTGATGACCGAACGCCACCGCCTCCAGGAATCCGAGCCCACCGCCCGGACGGACCAGAAGCTGGCGGAGATCGGCCGGCACATCCGCCGCCGGATGACGGTCCTGTGGCAGACCGCCTTGATCCGCATGGCCCGCCCCCGCATCGAGGACGAGATCGAGGTCGGCCTGCGCTACTACAAACTTTCCCTGCTCGATGAGATCCCGCTGCTCAACCGGGCGGTCCACGACCGCCTGGGCCGTGACTTCGGGCCCGGCACGGTTGACCGTGCGCTCGTGCGCCCGGGTTCCTGGATCGGCGGCGACCACGACGGGAACCCGTTCGTCACCGCCACCACCCTCGATTACGCCACCCGCCGCGCCGCCCAGACCGTGCTCCGGCACTACGAGACCCAGCTGGGCATCCTCGAGCACGAGCTGAGCCTGTCCGACCGCATGACCTCGGTGACCGTCGACCTCGTGGCACTGGCCAAACGGGGACTCAACGACGTGCCCAGCCGCGTCGACGAACCCTACCGCCGGGCCATCCGCGGCATCCGGGGCCGGTTGTTGGCCACCACGGCCGCACTCATCGGTGACGACGCCGTCGAAGGGTCCTGGCACCGGGCCCACGAGCCGTACCCGGGGGTGGAGGACTTCGACGCGGATCTCACGGTCCTCGACGAATCCCTGCGCGCCTCCCAGGACGAGATCATCGCCGACGACCGGTTGGCCACCATCCGCGCGGCCGTCGCCAGTTTCGGCTTCCACCTGTACTCCCTCGACCTGCGGCAGAACTCCGAGAGCTTCGAGGAGATCCTCACCGAGGTCTTCGCCACCGCCGGCGTCCACGACGACTACGCCTCCCTGGATGAGGAGGGCAAGCTCGCGCTGCTCACCCGTGAGCTGCGCACCCCGCGTCCCCTGGTCCCCCGGGGCTGGCGCGGATTCAGTGAGGCCACCCAGCGTGAGCTCGACCTGTTCGACCAGGCGGCGCTCAGCGTGGAACGCTTCGGCGCGGACATGATCCCGCACCTGATCATCTCGATGGCCACCTCCGTCAGCGACATCCTCGAGCCCATGGTGCTGCTCAAGGAGGTCGGACTCATCCGCGCTGACGGCGATCAACCGACCGGCGGCATCGACGTGATCCCGCTGTTCGAGACCATCGACGACCTCGCGGCCGGGGCCGGCATCCTGCGGAAGCTATGGGAACTGCCCCTCTACCGGGCCTACCTATCCCAGCGCGGCGACATCCAGGAGATCATGCTCGGCTACTCCGACTCCAACAAGGACGGGGGGTATCTCGCCGCCAATTGGGCGCTCTACGACGCGGAGACCGAGATCGTGGCC
>CAYSIP010000311.1:0-2748 GCA_964431055.1 uncultured Corynebacterium sp.
AGCGGCGCGGATGCCGCGCATCATGGCCTCCTCGGTGCGCTCGACAAGCAGGCGATGCTCCTCGGAGACGTTGCCGGCGAGGAAGGTGGCGTTGGTGTCACCGTGAACGCCGTTCTTGTAGGCGGTGACGTCGACGTTGACGATGTCACCGTCCTGGAGGACGGTGGTGTCGGGGATCCCGTGGCACACGATCTCGTTGACCGAGGTGCAGCAGGACTTGGTGTAACCGCGGTATCCGAGCGTCGACGGGTAGGCGTTGTGGTCGAGCATGTACTCGTGGGCGATGCGGTCGAGTTCATCCGTGGTCACGCCGGGCGCGACGGCCTTGCCGACTTCCCTGAGTGCGTTGGCCGCGATCTTCGAGGCCTCGCGCATCGCCTCGATGACCTCGGGGGTCTGGACGAAGGGTTCGCCGATGTTCTCCTGGACCGTGTCCTTCCACACGTACTCGGGACGCTCGATGTGGTCCGGGACGGAGCGGATGGGGGTGGGCTTACCGGGGACAAGAAGGGCGCGTTTCGACATGCCTGACATGGTAGTCTCTTACCCCGCCATCGCTGGAACGCGGCCTGCACGCATCTCGTCGAGGGTGAGGAAGAAGCGGTCGGTGATGGCCACGGCGGTCTCGGAACCGCCGCCGAGGACCACGAGGGTGGCGAAGGCGATGTCGTCGTCGCGGTAGCCGGAGAACCAGGCGTGGGAACCCTCGTTGATCTCGGCCTCACCGGTCTTGCCGTGCAGCGCGCCGGAGGCCTGCATGCCCCGGGCGGTGCCGGAGGTGACCACCGAGCGCATCATCTGGCGCACCTGGTCGATGACCTCCGGTTCCGGGGCGGGGACCTCTTCGCTGGCGGTGGTCTCGTGGCCCTCGATGAGCACGGGCACAGGGGTTTCACCGCGGGCGGCGGTGGCGGAGACGAGAGCCAGGCCGAAGGGGCTGGCCAGGTCGAGGCCCTGCCCGTAGCCGGCCTCGGTGCGGTCCAGCGGGGTCTCGCCGACGGGGACGGAGCCGGTGACGGTGTGCAGGCCGGGGATGTCGTAGTCGATGCCCAGGCCGAACTGCTTGGCGGTGTCGGTGAGTTCCCCGGGGGCGAGGTTGGTGGAGATGTCGGCGAAGGTGGTGTTGCAGGAGGAGGCGAAGGCGCGTTCCAGCGGCACGTTGCCCAGCGCGAACTGGTTGTAGTTGATGACGACGCGTCCGTACAGGTTCATCGAGCCGGGGCAGGGCACGATGGAACCGGTGGTCAACCCCTGCCGCTGCAGGCCGGCGGCAGCGGTGATGATCTTGAATACGGAGCCGGGCGGGTACAGACCGGAGAGGGCGACGTCGCCCTTCTCATCGGCGGCCTTCGTCTGGGCGACGGCGAGCACCTGGCCGGTGGAGGGGCGGATCGCCACCAGCATGGCCTGGGAGTCGGCCCGCATGTCGACGGCCTCCTGGGCGGCCCGCTGAATGTCGTGGTCGAGGCCGATGCGGATGGCCGGCGCCGGTTGGGCGGGGTGGTACTCGACGTCGTCGATGGGTGAACCGTGTTCGTTGACGGCGGTGACCCGCCAGCCGTTGGCGCCGTCGAGGTCCTCAGCGACGATGGCGGACACACGGGCCATGATGTCGGGTGCGAAGGAGGGGTCGAGGTTGACCATGGCAGCCTCGTCGTTGACAATGACCCCCTCCACCCCGGCGAGTTCCTCGGCGACGCGCGCGCCCTCCACCTGGTTGACCATGGTGACGGAGTAGATGCCGCTGGCGCGGTCGAGCTGCTCGGTGAGTTCGGCGGCGTCGATACGCGGGACCGTCCCGTCGCGGCCGTGGGCGGCGTTGACGGCGGCGGCAATGTCCGCGGCGACGGGGCGGACGTCATCGACCTGGTCGGTGTCGACGAGGACGCGCCACATGGTGCCCGGCTGGAGGATCTCCACACCGTCGGAGCTGACCACGCTCGCGCGTTCCGCTGGCACGGGGTGCAGCTCGAGGTGTTGGTTGGCGCCGAGACTCGGGTGCAGGAGGGTGGGCTGCCAGCGGACGGTCCACTCCTCCCCCGTCCTGGTCAGGGTGAGGGTGGTGTCATAGGTGAGGTTGCGGTCGCGCGGCAGCTGCCAGTCGAGGGTGTACTGCGCGGTGGCGATGTTCTCCCGCACATCGACGTCCCCGAGGGTGGCGGTCAGGGACTCCGCCTGAAGACCATCCCAGGTGGAGGTGATCACCGACCGGGCGGTGGAGGGGATGTCGACGAGCTCGCCGATGGTCTCCGTGTCGCGCGTCGCCAGCGCCTCGAGGAAGTCCTCGGCGACGGGAGATGCCTCGACCGGTTTCGGGGTGCAGGAGACCAGTGCGAACCCGGTGACCAAGGCCGTCAACATCCCCGCCAGTGCCCTTGCGCTCCCTGTCATGGAAGGCAGGTTAACAGGCGGCGGAGCGGTCGACGCCCAGGCGCGCCCCTACCGGGTGACCTTGACTTCGGCCTTCGCGCCCGCGACCTCCTCGAGTCCCTGCTCCTCGGCGATGCGCAGGGCCTCCTCGATGAGGGTCTGGACGATCTGGGACTCGGGCACGGTCTTGATCACCTCACCCTTGACGAAGATCTGACCCTTGCCGTTGCCGGAGGCGACACCCAGGTCGGCGTCGCGCGCCTCGCCGGGGCCGTTGACGACGCAGCCCATCACGGCGACACGCAGCGGGAACTCCAGTCCCTCCAGGCCGGCGGTGACCTCCTCGGCGAGCTTGTAGACGTCGACCTGTGCTCGACC
>CAYSIP010000312.1:0-2737 GCA_964431055.1 uncultured Corynebacterium sp.
GCCAGCTCGGCGACTTCATCGAGGACTCCGAGGCCGTCGTCGCCGTCGACGCCGTGTCCTTCACCCTCCTGCAGGATCAGTTGCAGGATGTGCTGCAGACCCTGTCCGAGCGTGAGGCCGGCGTCGTACGCCTGCGCTTCGGTCTGACCGACGGCATGCCGCGAACCCTGGACGAAATCGGCCAGGTCTACGGCGTCACCCGGGAACGCATCCGCCAGATCGAGTCCAAGACGATGTCGAAGCTGCGCCACCCCTCCCGTTCCCAGGTGCTGCGCGACTACCTCGACTAGTCGGCGGCCCCGGTTCGCCCCCGTTAACTCGAAGGCCCCGCCTCCCCCACCATCACAACGGTGGCCGGGAGGCGGGGCCTTCGCAGGTCCGTACGGAGTCAGCCTTTCGCAGGAGGTTGCGTGGCTGCGACGAACGGTGCCGACTGGAGCGGATGACGTGTGTACAGCCCCTGCCGGCCGTAGCTCAACCGCCGGTGGGCCCGCTCGAAGGGGCCGGGTTGGCCGACCAGTTCGAGGCCATAGGCGGCCGCCAGGGTGAGCAGCCAGATAACGGCGGCGATGATCATGTGACTGAAGGCCCCCGAGTCCTGCCCCAGCCCGAAGCCGAGGGGCAGGACCAACACCACGAAAAGCGCGGACTGGAGGATATAACCGCTCATGGACCTCTTGCCCAGGGCGGTGAGCGCCGTCAACGGCGCGGAGAGGGGCACGGTGTCGCCGTTGGCGTGGGCGTCGTCAATGCGCCGCTGCAGTCCACGGCACGCCAAGGCGATGCCCGCGACGATCGCGGGGCCCGTGAGCAGACCCAGGGACGTGTTCAGCGCCGACCACAAGGGGACGGTGCCGGAAGCGATGACCCCGATCTCGGCGAGACCGAGAGGCAGACCGACCAGCACGACGACAGCGACGCCCGCCCACACCCACCGCCACAACAGGCCAGCGTGCGCATCCGGATCAGTGAGCACCCCGCGCCGGGCCCAGACGAAACCGATGATCATCACCGGGATCAACGTCAACACCTGGGGAACAAAGCTCAGCGGCGTCGTCAGCAGGACCAGGGCATTGACGCCCAGCCAGCCACCGTAGGTCTCGGAGACCGGCAGCGACGCCCCGAAGAGATCCGTGAGTCCGGGAGTGCGGAGGGAGACGACGCCCAGCGCCGCGAAAGCGACGATCTCCAGTGTCAGCAACACACCTGCGATCCACATCAACGTCCTGTCCCGCAGCACGAACATCAATGCCAGGAGGATGCCCGACAGCCCGTAAAGGACCATGATGTCGCCGTAGAAGAGGAAGAGCATGTGCAGGGCGCCGAAGATGGCCAACAGTCCATACCGGCGCACCAGCACCCACCGGGCGCTGCCCCGCGGGTAACCCCGGCGCCACAGACTCATGGTGATCAGTCCCACCCCGAACCCCAGCAGGGTGGAGAACATCGGCAGTCCACGGACGTGGACGAACATGGCCCCGAAGACGACCGCCACCTGGTCGAGAAGGCTGTCCTCATACACGCCACCGAGGTTGGCCGCGGCATCCGCTCCCTCAGCGGTCGTCCAGGCGGTGCCGATATTGGCCATGGCGATGCCGAGCAGCGCCAGACCCCGTGCCAGGTCGGGCGCGATGATGCGCGGTGAGTGGGCGGTGTGCCGGTTGCCGCCCTGTTCCCTGCGCGTCAGCGTCGAGGAGGCGGGGGTTCCGTCAGACCCGGGATCGGCGGGCGGCGTCTGATGTGGATCGGGCTGGCTCATGCTGACTCGTCCTTTCCCGTCAGTTCATACCCTGCGCCCACTCCTCGAGGCATTGCTGCTGCGCCTCGGGAGTAGTCAGGGTGAAGCAGTCCATTGCGCCGGTGCCGGCCAGCATGACCGCGACAGCGATGAGACCGATCGTCATCAGGACGGCGAGAACGGACAACACGATGGCAGTGATCGACATACCCATGCGGCGGCGGGGGCCCCGAATGCGGCGTGCCTTCACCACGGCGACGATGCCCAGGATGAGACCGATGATCCCCGGGATGAAGGAGAGGAGGGCGCCGAAGATGGTCAGCCCGGTGACGACCGCGAGAATCGAGACGCCCAACGCCCAGGGGGCGACGGTGTTCTTCTCCTCCCCGGTGTCCCAGGCGCCCGCCCCGCCGTAACTGAACTGCTCCCGGGCGCCGGAGGACCCGGCTCCGTAGGCCTCACCCTGGCCGCCCGGGTAGCCGGTGTACGGCTGGGACGCGCCGGGACCACCCTGGTACCCGGGCCCCGGGTTTCCTGTCGGGTACTGGTAGGCGCCGTAATCCGTGGGACCGGAGCCGTTGGCGCCGCCCGGGCCGTTCGGCCCTTGGGGACCGGAACCGTGCGGGTCAGAGGGGTTCGTCATTGTCTGTCACCTTTCACATCGCGGGGTGGCCCGCCCGGCGCGCTGTCCGGGCGGGCGCGTCGTCCCTGTCCCGGACAGGGTATATCGGGGCAGGCGGGGGCGAGCGGCGGAAGACGGGAAATCAGGGTTTCCCCGGATCTGAGTTCCCCCTGCTCCCCTGACCCCGGGGGTCACCAGCGTCGCAGGTAGGCGATGCGGTCGCGCAGTTGCTCGGCGGTGCACATGGCGGTCGGGGGGCCCCCGCAGGCCTTTCGCGCCTCGGTGTGGATCGCCCCGTGGGGGCGGCCCGTCCGGCCGGCGGTGATGGAGACGATCGCGTTGAGTTCCTTGCGCAGCTTGGGGATCTCCTCGCTGGC
>CAYSIP010000313.1:0-2700 GCA_964431055.1 uncultured Corynebacterium sp.
CGACGTCGACGGCGACGACCTCGCGGGCGTCGCGACGCAGCAGCACATCGGTGAAGCCACCGGTGGACGCACCCGCGTCAAGCACCTTCTTGCCCGCCACGGTCAATCCCCGCGGTTCGAAAGCCGCGAGAGCACCCAGCAACTTGTGCGCGCCTCGTGACGCCCAGTCATCATCCTCCGACTCCTCGACACGGATGGAGACCTCCGGCCCGACGACGGTGGCCGGCTTCGCCGCCTGGAAACCGCCCACGAGGACCCGGCCCTCCCGGATCATCTCGACGGCCTGCTCACGCGAGCGCGCGATCTTGCGTCGCACCAGCTCAGCATCGAGCCGTCTGCGTGCCACCATGTGTTGTGCTCCTCATCATCCCGGCTGATTGTCCTGCAGCGCCTCATGCAGCACTGCGTGCGCCCGCTCCAGCTGAGCGGCCTCCCCCGCGGGATCCGGCACCGGTTCACCGAGGATCTCCGACAGGCGCTTCTCGACGTCCGCGGGGCTCACCCTGGGAAGTCCAGGGTCGTGTGGCCTGGGGACCGTCATGTCAGGTCACCACCAGGCCGCGACAGCGGTCTTGGCGTACTCGCCGACCGGGCGTACCCGGCGGATCGGGTAGGGCGAAGCCCACGCCACCTCCAGAGCGGTGCGCAGAGCCTGGATGGGAGTGGAGTCGGGCTGCCCCTTGTCCAGCAACATGTCGCCGGAATCCAACCGTGCAGTGAACCCGCCCTGGGCCCCCGGGTGCAGGTCCACGGGGTCCTTCATCAGGTCCGCGAGGGAATCGCCGATGAACAGGGGGCGCTGTTCCTCCGGGGCGCGCAGTAGAGCGTAGTGTCCCGAGACACCGGTGAGCACCTGGAAGGTGGGCATGCGGGCGGCGCGGCCGCCCTCGATGTCGGTGTCGAGCCGGTCCCCGACCACCAGCGGACGCGACGCACCCAACCGGGCGGCGGCCGAGTGAAACAGCATCGGCCCCGGCTTACCTGCGGACAACGGCTGCACACCGGTGGCGGAGACGACGGCCGCGACCATGGAACCGTTGCCCACCAGCAGTCCCCGCTCCGAAGGCAGGGTGGTGTCCAGATTGGAGGCGATGTGAATGGCCCCCGCCCGGATGGCGAGCGCCGCCTCCGACAGTTGTGCCCAGCCCGTAGCCGGGTTGTGACCCTGGAAGACCACGCGAGGCTGCTCGTCGGCGGAGTCGACGACCACGTAGCCGGCCTGCGAGGCCAATTCACGGAAGGAGTCGGAGCCGACCACCAGCACCGGATCCCCGGGGTTCAGGTGATCGGAACCGAGCTCGATGGCGGCCTGCGCGGAAGTGAGCACATCACCGGGGGCGGCGTCCAGACCGATGGCACCGAGCTTCTCGGCGACCTCCCCGGGCGCCCGGAAGGCATTGTTGGTGACGTAGATGCCCGGAAGCCCCGCATCGCGGATTGCCTCCACGGCACCGGGGATGGCTCGACCCCCTTCCCAGACGGTGCCGTCGAGATCAAGGAGCAGGGCGTCGTGGTGCGTCAACAAACTCATGTCGTCGACTCTAGCCGAGCTCGGTCAGACGCTCCGCAGCGTCCGTGAGTCCGTCCTCGTCAATCTTGTCCGCATGGCGGAACCACTCGCGCGCCTCCTCCGTTCGGCCGGCCGCCGCAAGCGCATCCGCATAAGCGTAGGACAGGCGGGCCGCGGTGGGACCGGTGGAATTGAGGTCCGGGTTCTGGCGCTGGAGAGTCACGATCGCGCTCTCCGGCTGGCTCAGATCCAGGCGGGCGCCAGCTACGACGATGGCCAGTTCGACCTGGGACTCCGGGTCCAGCTCCTTGGCCTCATCCGACTTGCTCAACTCGATGGCCTTTTCCGGACGTCCCAGACCCCGTTCACAGTCCGCCATGACGGCCAACAGGCCGGGCCCACCGGACATCCGCCGAGCGGCACGCAACTCGGAGAGCGCTTCCTTCCATTCGCCTGCCCGGTAGGCAGCGATGCCGTTGGTCTCTCGGGCCACTGCGACCCGACCTGCCCGCTCTTTGGCGGCCCGAGCATGGCGCAACGCCAGCTGCGGATCTTCCGCCATCAGAGTCGCGGCCATGATCATATGCTTGGCGACCGCATCGGCGTTGTCCTTGGACAGCACCCGAAGGTCCTGCAGCACCATCGGATCAAGGTCGGCGATGTCGATGTCACCGGGCAGATCCGGCTCGGAAAGCCGCTTGTTCAGACGCTCCTCGCGGAAACCGGAACGCTGCGGGCCCGAGCGGACATGGCTGGGCCGATCGTTTCCACCCCGCTGGGCGTGACGACGCTGATCGCCACCGTTCTGCCCCTCGTCCTGATCGCGACGGTTACCCCGGTCGTTGCGGCCCCCGGCCTGGGGACGGCGGGGTCGATGAGAATCTCCTCCGCGGCGGTCATCGGAACGGCGGTCACGTGACGGGCGATCGGACATGCGGTTTCTCTTTCCAATTCTCGGGCCGGCGACGGAGCCTGACACCGGCGCAGGGCAACTCTCGTGAATGCCTTGAGTTTACCCCTCCGGCCAAAGGCCCTTAGTCCCGGGTCAAGCGAAACAGGACGAAACAGAACAAGGCGTGGAGCGCCGAGGAGAAATTACTCTCTACTCGACGCTCCACGCCTTGTTCTGTGTTTTTTAAGTTGTTGGGTCGGCGGTGACTTACTCTCCCACACCCTCCCGGGTGCAGTAC
>CAYSIP010000314.1:0-2698 GCA_964431055.1 uncultured Corynebacterium sp.
CCTTCGGCGGCTGGAAGAAGTCCGGCTTCGGTGACCTCAACCAGCACGGCCCGGAGTCGATCAAGTTCTACTCCAAGGTCAAGACCGTCACCCAGCGTTGGCCGTCGGGCATCAAGGACGGTGCCGACTTCAACATCCCCACGATGGACTGACGCGGCTCACCGTAGGAGAGGAACGTCTATGTTCACCCTTGATGACGACGACAAGGTCATCGTCGACGCCGCCCGCGAGTTCTCGGACAAGCGGATCGGTCCGAAGGCGCAGGAGTGGGACGAGACCCACCACTTCCCCAAGGACGTCCTTCGTGAGGCTGCCGAGATGGGTATGGGAGGCATCTACATCTCCGAGGACGTCGGGGGCAGCGGAATGCGTCGCCTGGACGGCGTGCGCATCTTCGAGCAGCTGGCCCGCGGGTGCCCGTCGGTGGCGGCCTACCTGTCGATCCACAACATGTGCGTGTGGATGGTCGACGAGTTCGGCACCGACGAGCAGCGGCAGCAGTGGATCCCGAAGCTCGCCTCGATGGAGCTCTTCGCCAGCTACTGCCTGACGGAGCCGGGTGCGGGCTCGGACGCCGCGGCGCTGCGGACCAGGGCCGTGCGTGAGGGCGACGAATACGTCCTCACCGGCACCAAGCAGTTCATCTCGGGTGGCGGCCAGTCGGACGTCTACGTGGTGATGGCGCGGACCGGTGACGCGGGCGCCAAGGGCATCTCGACCTTCATCGTCCCGGCCGGTTCCGAGGGCCTGAGCTTCGGCCCGGACGAGCGGAAGATGGGCTGGAACGCGCAGCCCACCGCTCAGGTGATCATGGAGGGGGTCCGCGTGCCGGCCGCCAACCTCATCGGCGGTGCTGATTCCGGTGGCGAGGGACTCGGCTTCACGATCGCCATGCGGGGGCTCAACGGCGGCCGCATCAACATCGCGGCCTGCTCGCTGGGCGGGGCCCAGCAGGCCTACGCCCAGGCGGTGGCCCACCTCCGCGACCGCGAGGCCTTCGGTGGGGCGCTCATCGACGAGCCGACCATCCGGTTCACCCTCGCCGAGATGGCCACCGAGCTCGAGGCCTGTCGCCTCATGCTGTGGCGCGCCGCTGCTGCTCTGGACGCCAAGGAGCCGGATCACGTCGAACTCTGCGCCATGGCGAAGCTGTTCGTGACCGATCGGTGCTTCGACATCGCCGACCGCGCGCTCCAGTTGTTCGGCGGCTACGGGTATCTATCCGAATACGGAATCGAGAAGATCGTGCGAGACCTCCGAGTGCACCGCATTCTGGAGGGGACGAACGAGATCATGCGCGTGGTCGTCGGCCGGGCCGTCGCCGCGCGGGGACTGGGAGCATAGGAATGAGCAGTGTGGATACGAGCAGTGGCAAGCTGACCGTGGCATTCCTCGGGCTCGGCAACATGGGTGGCCCGATGGCGGCCAACCTGGTCGGCGCCGGGCACGAGGTCCGGGGCTTCGACCCGGTCGAGGCCGCGCAGCAGGCCGCCCGCACGGCGGGTGTGACCGTGTGCGAGACGCCGGCCGAGGCGGTCCGCGGTTCCGCCGTGGTCATCACCATGCTGCCCAACGGGGCCCTGGTGACCTCGACCTACGAGGACGTCCTGGGCGTGGCCGAGCGGGGGACCCTGTTCATCGACTCCTCCACGATCTCGGTCGACGACGCCCGCGCCGTGCACGCCAAGGCCGTCGAGGCCGGCATGCTCCAGGTGGATGCCCCGGTCTCCGGTGGGGTCAAGGGCGCCACCGCGGGGACGCTGGCGTTCATGGTCGGTGGCGAGGACGAGGCGTTCGCGGCTGCGGAGCCGGTGCTCGAACCGATGGCGGGCAAGGTCATCCACTGCGGTGCCCCGGGGGCGGGGCAGGCCGCCAAGGTCTGCAACAACATGGTGCTGGCCGTCCACCAGATCGCGATCGGCGAGGCGTTCGTTCTGGCAGAGCGTCTCGGACTCGAGCACCAGGCCCTGTACGACGTCGTCACCGGCGCGACCGGCAACAGCTGGGCCCTGCACACCAACTGCCCGGTGCCCGGCCCGGTGCCCACCTCGCCGGCCAACAACGACTTCACGCCCGGTTTCGCCACCGCCCTGATGAACAAGGACCTCGGCCTGGCCTTGGCGGCGTTGGAGAGCACGGGTACGGTCGCACCATTGGGCGCGGCGGCCGCGGCGCTGTACGACGAGTTCGCCCAGGACAACGGAGGCAAGGACTTCAGCGCCATCATCACCAGCATCCGCGACTCCGCGCGGGGCTGACCGTCTCCACTCTCGGGAGCTGACCATGACCACCCTTCGACCCAGTGATTCGGACGCCGTCCTCGGCGCCCTGCGCCGCGCACGGCAGGAGTCGGGGCTGCCGATCGTGTTCGCGGGGCAGGCCGACGGCGAGACCGCGAAGCTCACCCGCTTCATCGGTACCCGCACGAATTCCATGCAGGGCCTGGCCGTGGCCAAGGGGCGCGGTCTCGGCGGGCATGTCATGGCCTCGGGGCGTCCCGCCACGGTCCGCGACTACGAGGAGTGCTCGGCCATCACCCGCGACTACGCGGACGCGGTCGAGCGGGAGGGACTCCGGGCGATCATCTCGGTGCCGGTGATGGTCTCCGGGGTCGCCCGGACGGTCCTGTACGGGTCGGCGCGGGTGGCCACCCAACTCGGCGACCAGGTCGCCAGGACGTTCAATTCGGTCGCCTCGG
>CAYSIP010000315.1:0-2686 GCA_964431055.1 uncultured Corynebacterium sp.
CGGCGGAGCTCCGTCGCCACGTCGAAGTGGGGCTCCGGCCAGTCCAGTCCCATGTCCCGCAGCGCTCCCAGCAGGAGGTACTTGACCACCATGCGGGAGTAGTCCTTGTTGTCGCTGGGCACGCAGTACCAGGGGGCATGATCTGTGGAGGTGCGCGTCATCGCAATTTCGAAGGCCTCCATGTGCTCGTCCCATTTCGCCCGCTGGGTGATGTCGTCCGGGTCGTATTTCCAGTGCTTGTCGCGTCGCTCCAGCCGCTCGAGCAGGTTCTCCTTCTGGAACTCCGGGGAGATGTGCAGCATCACCTTGATGATGCGCACGCCCTGCTCGGCGAGCTCGTGCTCAAAGTCGACGATCGCGCCGTAGCGGCGTTCGATCTCCTCCGCGGGGCTCAGCTGCTGCACGCGATGGACGAGCACGTCCTCATAGTGGGAGCGGTCGAAGACGGTGATCCGCCCCGGCGCCGGTACGTGAGAGCGCACGCGCCACAGGAAATCGTGGGCCAGCTCCTCCTCGGTCGGCCGCCCGAAGGCCACTGTCTCAACGCCCTGCGGGCTGAGCACCTGGAAGACCTTGCGGATCACCCCGCCCTTGCCCGAGGTATCCATTCCCTGCAGCACCAGCAGCACCGATCCGGGAAAACTCTCGTGCAACGCGTTGGCGTGCAACATCCGTTGCAGGTCCTTCAACTCGCCGTCGGGTTCCTCGAACTGCCGGTCCAGCTTCTTGCTCCCTCCGTTGAATCCGGGGGTGCTGGCCGGGTCGACGTCGCTGGTGCGGAAACCCTCTCGAACCCTGAGTGCCTGTGCGTCCTTGACGGTGAAATCGCTCATGCCCCGAGCCTAGGCGTGGTGGGGTTGAGCGCGCCTCCGTCCGGGCATGTTCGACTGGAGAGTGCGCAGCTGCGCACTCTTGTTGATAAGTCTGCTTCTTCCGTACGTCCGTGATGGCCCCGCCCTCCGCTGGCCTCGTCGGCCGACGAGACTGCATGGATCGAGGAGACGCTCACCGGGTTGGGTGTCCCGGCCGCACACGTCATCGGTCATTCCTTCGGCGGGACCCTGGCGAGGAACTTCGCCATCCACCACCCCGGCCGCGTGGCCACCCTGACGCTGATCGAGCCGGTACGCACCTTTTCCGGCGTGAGCACCGGGATCATCCTGTCCTCGATCCCTTCCCAGCTCCCTTTCTCCCCCAGAGCTGGCGCGATGCGCGATGCGGCGTTGGCCTACATCGGCGGCGCGGAGGTGGACAGGGTGGGCGCGGACCCGGTGTCACGCATGATCGCACCGGGCACCGGGCATTGCCGGGTCCGGCGTACGGTACCGAAGATACCGGATGCCGCGCGGCCCACCGCCCTGGCGATGCCCGTGGCAGTTCATCTCGGGGAGGAGTCGACCGTCACGCAGCCCCGGAAACAGATCCGCTGAGGTCAACCACGCCGTCCTGGAGTGGATCGCCGCCCGCTGACCGGTCACGGAAAAACCGTCCCCTTCCCCCACCGGTGATCGGCCAGTGGTGGGAGGAGGACGGTGTCGGTGTCCACGGAGGGCAGGTGCCTATGCCCGGTCTTCGGGCTCCTCCGGAGCCTCGGGCGAGTCAAGCACGTCCGGCGCGACCGCCGGATCGGCCTCCGCGACCGCCTCGGGGGCAACGGTGGCCGGGTCCTTCAGCGGGTTGTTCTCGGCGGTGGCCTGCGCGACGTCGTCCAACACCGCGTGAATATACGGCGGCGCGGCGTCATTGGAGTACTCGCTGGCCAGCTCGACGCCCTCGACCACGGCCGTGGTCTTCGGCACGTCCGGGTTGTGCAGCAGCTCCCACACGGCGACCCGCAGGATTGCGCGGTCGACGGCCGGCAGCCGGTTCAGCTCCCAATCCACCGAGAGGTAACGCTCGATGGTCTCATCGATGCCGTCGAGCTGTTCTGCGGCGCCGGCGACGATCTGCCGGGTGTAGTCGGAGACCGGTGCCACGGCCGATTCGGGCTGGCGGGCCAGTTCAACGCGGTCCTCGATGATGGCGACGGGGTCGACGTCGCGGGCCTCGGCCTCGAAGAGGATGTCCACCGCGCGACGGCGGGCCCGGTAGCGGGCGCCGTGACGGCGCCAGTCCCGCTGGGACTTGCCGTCAGGCTGCTCGCCCGGGATGTGCTGGGTATCAGGAGTGTGGGTCACAGTGCGATTCTGCTAGTTGGTTACGCGGGAGAGGTAGGAGCCCGAGCGGGTGTCGACCTTGACGACGTTGCCGGTCTCGATGAACAGCGGGACCTGGATCTCGGCGCCGGTCTCGAGCTTGGCGGGCTTGGTGCCGCCGGTGGAGCGGTCACCCTGCAGGCCCGGGTCGGTGTGCTCGACCGTGAGGTCGACGGAGACCGGAAGCTCGGCGAACAGCGCCTCACCCTCGTGGAAGGACACCTGGACCTGCATGTTCTCCAGCAGGAAGGCGGCGGCGTCGCCGAAAGCCTCCGGGGGAAGCTCGACCTGCTCGTAGTTCTTGTCGTCCATGACGACGTAGGCGGTGCCGTCGTTGTACAGGTAGGTCATGTCGCGCCGGTCCACCGTGGCGGTCTCGACCTTCACGCCGGCATTCCAGGTCTTGTCGATCGTCTTGCCGCTGACGACGTCCTTGAGCTTGGTGCGCACGAAGGCTGGACCCTTGCCCGGCTTCACGTGCTGGAACTCGA
>CAYSIP010000316.1:0-2683 GCA_964431055.1 uncultured Corynebacterium sp.
AGCGCCGTGTGGAGTACCGCGCGGTCCTCGGTCGTGTTGATCCGGTCGCCCCGGAACATGGCCGCCCGCTGCGCCGGCAGATGGGCGGCGTCGGCGAGCTCGGACAGGGCCGACAGGATCTCGTCGGTGACCAGATGCTTGGACAGGTCCACGTGGAGATCCCCCGCGGTGACCGACATCCGGTGACCGCGCTCGGGATCGGCGTCGAACAGCTCCCGCAGGGAGACCTCGCCGATCGAGGGGACCAGGTCCTCCACCGCTGCCCACTGCGCTGACGTGCTGATGTCGGTCATGTCTTCAGAGGCTAGTCGGGAATAACGCCTGTCCGCCGGTCGTTCCAGCGATGTGACCCCCACAGTTCATCCCGATACCGTCCATCCCGGATTCCGCGTCGCCGAGCAGGTCGAGCGACTCGTCGAACTCGGGGTTCCCGCGCTCGCGGGGATCACCGCCGATCAGCTGCGGGCCCACGCCCGCGCGCTACCCCATGGACCCGGCGACGGCGGGAGCGGTGGCGGAGCCGTGCTGGCCGTCCACCCGTCCCTGGTGCCCGCCGCGCGACTGGCCACCCTCATGCGCCGCGAGGGCAAGGCGGGCTTCGTCGTCGTCGACATGACCGACCTGGCCGACTTCACCCCCACCGACGACGTCCGGCTCCCGGACGCCCCGTTGTACCTGGTGGGGGACGTGACACGCGGCGACGACATGCTCGGCTGGACCCCGACCGACGCCCACGCCGAGCTGGCAGCCCGGGGCCGCACCCCGCTGACGGTCTCCGAGGGGATCAGCTGGCTGCTGCAGCAGCCGGCCACACTCGCACCCGGTAAGTGCTTCATGTGCATCGGGTCGCGCAGGCCCAAGACGGGCGGCGGGCTGGACTCGCGGACCCCCGCACTGTGGATCAGCGGAGGCACGGGCCGCGACGGCAAGGAGAACCGGGGCGCACCCAAGGTGGGCTGGTGCTGGGCGAACAACCACCACACCTGGCTGGGCTTCGCCTCGACCGCCGGCAGGCTCGGGGCAGGGAGTTAGACCGGGAAGAGGGTTCCGGCGGCTCAGGCGTCCCGTGCCGACCCGTGCCCCAGCCGACCCCGGCCGAGTCGCAGGAGCATGCCCGCGAGTGTCTGCCCCTCCTCGCCCAGGGAGGAGAACCGCTCGTAGACCTTGAGTTCCCGGGTGTGGACGAGCTTCGTACCCCCCGACTGCATACGGGTGCGGCCGATGCGCCTGGAGATCTCGCTTCGTCGGACGATCGCGGCGAGGATCTCGGCGTCCAGACGGTCGATCTCCAGCCGTAGTTCCTGGATCTCGGCCTCGGACAACGGGTCGTCGGTGCCGGCGGGGTCGGTGCTCATGGGCGAATTATCCCACTGTGTGACAACGGGGCGGAAAGACCGTCTAGTGTTTCCGCCCGTGGAAGACTTCAACGCACTCCTCGCCGACATCGGATCGGTCATCTGGGGGCCGTTCGTCCTCATCCCGCTGCTGCTCGGGACCGGCCTGTTCCTCACGATCCGACTGCGCATGCTGCAGTTCCGCAAGCTCGTGCCCGCCCTGCGGCTCGGCCTGGTCAAGCGGAAGGACGACGGCGGCAAGGGTGACATCTCGCAGTACCAGGCGCTGACCACCGCACTGGCCGCGACCGTCGGTGTGGGCAACATCGTGGGCGTCGCCACGGCCATCGCACTGGGCGGACCGGGCGCGCTGTTCTGGATGTGGGTCACCGCGCTCGTCGGCATGGCGTCCAAGTACTCCGAGGCGTTCCTCGGCGTGCGCTACCGCGTCACCGACTCCCGCGGCGAACAATCCGGCGGCCCGCAGTACTACCTGCACCGTGGGTTCGCGGAACTCTTCGGGCGGACCGGCGGTCGGATCGGTCTGGTCCTGTCGCTCATCTTCGCGGTGTTCGCCGTTCTGGCCAGTTTCGGTATCGGCAACATGACCCAGGGCAACGCCGTGGCCACCCAGCTGGAGAACTCGTTCGACATCTCGCCCGTCGCCACCGGCATCGTGATGTTCATCCTCACCGGCGCGGTGCTGCTCGGGGGGATCAAATCCATCGGCAAGGTCACCGCCGGGTTCGTCCCGCTCATGATCCTGCTGTACATCCTCGGCGGTCTCGTGGTGCTGGTCGTCAACGCCGAGCAGATCCCCTCCGCGTTCGCGCTGGTGTTCTCCGATGCGTTCACCGGCACCTCGGCGGTCGGCGGCTTCGCCGGCTCGGCGATCCTGTACGCGATCCAGATGGGCGTCGCGCGCGGCATCTTCTCCAACGAGTCCGGCATGGGCTCCGCGGCGATCGCCGCCGCCGCGGCCAAGACCTCCCACCCCACCCGCCAGGGGCTGGTGTCGATGACGCAGACGTTCATCGACACGATCATCGTGGTGACCTTCACCGGCCTGGTGCTGGTGACCTCCGGCACGTGGCAGCAGGGCGGTGACAGGGCCGGCACCATGACCGCCGACGCCTTCGCGCAGGCGATGCCGGAGGGTGACAAGCTCGTGGCGGTCTCGATCGCGTTCTTCGCCTTCTCCACCATCCTCGGTTGGTCCTACTACGGCGAGCGCTGCATGGAACGACTGGTCGGGGCGCGCGGGGTGATCCCGTACCGGATGGTCTTCACCTGCGTGGTGTTCGTGGGTGCGGTCACCGAGCTCGAGGTGGTGTGGAACTTCGCCGACG
>CAYSIP010000317.1:0-2621 GCA_964431055.1 uncultured Corynebacterium sp.
CAGCGGCTTGCCGCCCTTCCACAGCGACTGGTGGACGTGCATGCCCGAACCGCCGTCATTGGCCATCGGCTTCGGCATGAAGGTGGCGGACTTGTCGTTCCGCGTCGCCGTGTTCTTCACGACGTACTTGAAGGTCTGCAGGTCGTCCGCGGCATGCAGCAGGGTGTTGAAGCGGTAGTTGATCTCCTGCTGGCCACCCGAACCCATCTCATGGTGGGCGCGCTCGACCTCGAAGCCGACCTGGCCGAGGATCTCGCCCATCTCATCGCGCAGGTCCTGCAGGTGGTCGTAGGGGGCGACGGGGAAATAACCGCCCTTGGTGCGCACCTTGTGACCGAGGTTGCGGGAACCGTCGGGGTTGAATTCCTTGCCTGAGTTCCACCAGCCCTCGATGGAGTCCACCTGGTGGAAGGCGAAGTTGTTGCCGGAGTCGTAGCGCACTGAGTCGAAGATGTAGAACTCGGCCTCGGCGCCGAAATTGCAGGTGTCGGCGATGCCGGTCGACACCAGGTACTCCTCCGCCTTGCGTGCCACGTTGCGTGGGTCACGGGAGAAGGGCTCGAGGGTGTGCGGGTCGTGGACGAAGAACTGCATGTTCAGTGTCTTCGACTTCCGGAACGGATCGATGTAGGCGGTGGCCAGATCCGGCAGGAGGGTCATGTCGGATTCTTCGACCGTGGTGTATCCACTGATCGATGAGCCGTCGAAGGCGAGTCCTTCGGTCGCGGCGGCCTCGTCGAAGGCGGCGGCGGGAATGGACAGGTGCTGCTCTGTGCCGGGGACGTCGGTGAAGCGGACGTCCACCCATTTCACGTCGTTGTCGCGGATGTGCGCGATCACTTCTTCGGCGGTGGTGAAAGACAAGGGGAATCGACTCCTCAGGTCGTGGGGCCCGGTGAAGGTGATTGTGTCGGGGGCAGTTTCGCGCGCGGGGACTATCCGCACGAGCACCGGTGCCCAACCGGCCGCGACAATGGTCGTGGCCGGGAGTATCACCCAGTATCGGGACATCTCCCGCCCCGCGCACTGGGTGGGCGCGGGACGGACATCCGGATCAGGACAGGGCCGGGGTGTCCCACAGGTTCAGCTTCGTGCCGATGCCCTTCTCCAGGGCGTTCTCGTACAGGTCGTGCGCCCAGGCGACGTCCTCGACGGGCATGCCGCCGATGGAGTAGCAGAAGATCTGCTCGTCGTTCTGACGCCCCGGGGCCTTGCCGGAGGCGATGTCACCGATGTTGACCAGCTTCTCCTCCGGGAGGACGCCCTCCTCCTTCATGTCCCACCAGCGGTTGCCGGGAATGCCCAGCAACACCTCGTAGGTCACGTCGGGGCCGTTCTCGTTGAACCATTCGGCGTACAGGCCGGTGTAGTCCACGACCAGGTTGGCCTCGTCGGAGGCGATGAAGTCATCGTCGAAGCGGGCGGCGGCCGGGCACAGGATCAGCGCGCCGGGCTTGATCCACTCCCGCTTGAAGTACGGGAAACCGGACGGACCGTCGGGGGAGGTGGAGGTGCCGGCGATGAGGATGTCGGAGCCCTCGATGGCCTCCTGCTCCGTGTCGACGACCCGGACCTCCGCCAGCTGCGGGTAGTTCTCGCGGAACCACTGGGCGGTGCGCTCGGTGGACTCCGGGGAACGGCCCTTGATCTTCAGGGACCTGATCCCCGGGCGCTGGGTCAGGGCGGAGGCGAAGATCGTGCGGCTCATCACGCCGGGGCCGATGATGCCGACGGTCTCGGCGTTCTCGACCGCGAGGTGCTTGACGCCCACGCCCGGCACCGCGCCCGTGCGGTAGGCCGACAGCAGGTTGGCCGACATGACCGCCTTCGGGGCACCGGTGACCGTGTCGTTGAGGATGAACAGGTGGATGGAACGCGGCAGGTCGTTCTTGCGGTTCTCCGCGTTGGAGCCGTACCACTTCACACCGGTGGATTTGAAGCGCCCGCCGAGGTAGGCCGGCATGGCCATGAAGCGGCGGTCGGGGCCGTCGGCCGGCATGCCCTCATGCTCCGGGTCGGCGGGGAAGTTGATCTGCGCACCGTGGGAGTTGGCCGACTGGCCGGCCATGCGGTAATCACCGTCGGCGAGCAGGACGAGGGTTTCTTCCATGACGTCGACGCAGGCCGCGGAATCCGTCACACCTGCCTCGATCATCTCGGGTTCGGACAGGTAGAGAAAGTCGATCCGGGTATCTGCCGGGTTCGTGGAGGTCACGCCTTGCCTTTCAGTTGTCCGCCGGTGCCCGGGTGAACCCGGGAATGTCTGCACCGCCGGGGAATGGAATTCTCGTGCGGGATTGTTCCCCTCTCATCCACGGTACCCACATCCCCCACGGGGCGCCTGAGCGAAGCTGTGGCCCGCCGACCGGCCAAAACTGTCGTCGACCGTGGTGAGGGGACGGCCGAGGGGGTAACCGCGGGCGGTGGAAAACCTTTTTCTGCCCCACGGTCTCTTGCCCCATTTCGGGGGCCTTTGATGGGGGTGGATGATCAGGACGGTGACCTGACCACGGATCGTATATCCACCCTCAAGATGAAAGATTCTTCATTTCCGTTTCACGGACCTCTCATGAACCGTTCTTAAGCTTCGGGTCATCAACCAATGACAGCAAGGACGGTAG
>CAYSIP010000318.1:0-2594 GCA_964431055.1 uncultured Corynebacterium sp.
ATCGGCGTGTAGTCGTAGTCCATCACATTGCCCAGCCACACCATGTAGTAGCCGTAGAGGGCCGGGATGATGCTGGGCAGGCTGTAGGCCACGCCGTATCCGGACGCACGCACGTTGGTGGGGAACAGCTCCATCAGGAACGCGGTGATCATCGCCCAGATGAGCAGTCCCGGGATCAGACCGATGACCGCTAGGACGACGAACATGTTGGTCTCGACGAAACGCACGGCCAGAGCCATGCCGACGGAACCGAACAGGAGGATCAGCACGCCGATGGCCATGATCACCTGACGTCTTCCGAACCGTTGCCCTGCCGCACCGACCAGGGGGAAGAGGAGCGCCCCGCTCAGCGCCGCGACGAGGATGACGGTATTGATGGTGCCGTCGCTCACTTCGAGACGCCGGAAGTGACCGGCGAACATTCCGACTGAACCATTGAGCGTGAGCCAAGCCCCAGTGCCCACCACGAAGGCCACACCGAAGGACTTGATATTTTCTCCTGAGAACAGGATCTTGAGCGGGTTGACGCCACTGCTCTTCGGCATCTTCGTCCAGATCTCGGACTCGGGGACGGCCAAGAGGTAATAAAAGAAGAGCGACGTGCAGAGGACGAAACCGATGAAGAAGGGGATCCGCCAACCCCAGACGGCATACGCGGATGCTGCATCTCCGACCGGGAAGAACCGCATCGTGATGATGGTGACGACCGTGATGGTCGCGAGGGCCAGCGGATACCCGGTGTTGATGAGCGAGCCAGCGACCCCTCGCCGTTCCTTCCGGGTGTACTCCATCGCGAGCGGGTTCGCTGCCGTGTACTCGCCTCCCAGGAAGATTCCGTCGAACAGCCGAAGCACCAGTAGCGCCACCAGTGCCCAGATACCGAGGGTGGTGTAGCCCGGTAGGAAGGTCATCAGGCCTGTCGCGATCGACGAGCCACCAGCCGCGATGAGCGTCGTCTTGCGACGCCCCAGGGTGTCGCCAAGCGGACCGAAGATCAAGGAACCCAATGGTCGGCCCACGATGGAGGCGACATAGATCAGCGTGAGGAAGACCGCGGCGTCTACACCGCTCGTCTCAGGAGGCATGAAGTACACCATGGCCGGCGCCAGGACGATCACCGGGAGGTAGATGTCGTACATGTCCACCCAGAACCCGAACATGGCGGCGCCCAGGGCGCGCCGACCCTTAGTACGGAACTCTGGCGTGTCCCGATCCACGACCTCAGGCGGTCCGCCGACCGGCGCCTGCGCATTCATGTCGACCGACGCTGCCGCTCCGCCCTCAGGCTTAGTGGTTCCGCTGGTCATTGCGCCATCTCCTCTTCGGCAGCGGATCGGCGGGGGGCCGAGGAGGACTCGGCGAACCTGTTGCCCGTGCTGCCCTGCACACGGATAGGAGTGTGCCGCGTCTTGTTCACCTCGAAAGAGAACACGTCCATCCGGTTGTAGGTGCCGACGATGTCCTGCGCCTGCTTGGGGATGATGCGGTCTTCGAGGTCGATGTCGGCGTAGAGGATGCCCTCGTCCCCGACCAGCGGCCCAGCGAGGTACTGCCCAAGCGGCCCCAGGATCATGGAGGCCGTGGGCTTAGCCCTCATCATGCCTGCGACCTCCGCGTTGTCGCCGGCGACCGCTGCCACGGCGTCGTCTCCGAGGGCCGTGGCCGCAACGATGTTGAAGACCTTCCCTTCGAAGCTGTGAGCGGCACTGCGTAGCCGGATGGCCTCGGCGAGGTCATAGTCGGCGCGGCTGGTGGACCGGTCGAACGGCCAGGCGGGTGGGTAGGTGGAGATGTGCACCTCTTCGCCCTGAGCGAGCAGGGCGTATCGCGCCAAGGTGTTGGTGTTCTCTCCGCACAGCAGGACGCCGACATTGGCCCCTGACGTGTGGACCGGGTGGAGGTCGTAGCCGTCGCCGTGGGACCAGGCGAGGCGCTCACACCACGTCGCCACCAGCTTGCGGCGGTGGTTGAGGAGCCGCCCGTCCGGGCCGAAGATGAGATTGGCGTTCCATACCGTCCCAACGCTGACGTCGCTCACCTCATTGATACCCACCGACAGGGTGACGTTGCTCTCGCGAGCGATGGATCCCAGCTCATCGACCTCGGGGCCGGGCACCGTGATCGACGAGCGCACCATCTGCACCTGGAAGTCGTGCTGGTCAACCGGGGGCAGGACGTTGGTCCATACCGGGAAACCGGAGAGGAAAGATTCGCCGAAGGCCACGATGCGGGCGCCTCCTTGGGCGGCCTCCCGCACGAGGTTCCGCAGCTTCTCCATGGTCGCTGGGGTGTCGAGGAAGATGGGTGACGCCTGGACGGCTGCGACTCGCAGCTCTGGTGTGGACGGGGTGTTCATGAGATTCCTTCGCTATCTGGGCACTGGCCCATGGTGGTGGCCGCCGTTGACGAGTCAGGGTCGAACAGTTCTTCCCTTGGCTTCTTCGCTTGAGGCCCTACGTCAGGGGAAGGGCGCCTCGCCGTGGGCTCCCTGTGGTCGCTGCTCGGTGTTTCGACGAGCTCTAGGAGACCCAGGCAGTCGACTGCATACGACGGTGTCCGGAAGACCACCTCGCGGCCTGCTCCAGCCAGTCGAG
>CAYSIP010000319.1:0-2575 GCA_964431055.1 uncultured Corynebacterium sp.
TCGGCTTCCTGCTCGACGCGTTCGCGTTCGGGGCCCCGCCGCACGGCGGCATCGCCTTCGGCTGGGACCGCATCGTCTCCCTGCTGGGCGGTTTCGACTCCATCCGCGACGTCATCGCCTTCCCGAAGTCGGGTGGCGGAGTTGACCCGCTGACCGACGCCCCGGCCCCGATCACCCCGCAGCAGCGGAAGGAATCCGGCATCGACGCCAAGCCGAAGAAGTCCGGGGAGGCCCAGAAGGAGTCGGCCGCCGCCAAGTAGGCGGACCATTTCACCCCCCGACCCGCGCGCCGGAGTCGGGCGAACCCGTCTCCGGATCCCCGGAGATCAGGCACAATACATGGAGGACGTGGATCCGCGCCGCCCGACGGTGCGGTCTGCCGTCCGGCAGGACCGGGGCCGCACCGGCGACCCCGCCGAATCACAGTCAGGCACCCCCTCGTTGACCAGCCGGGGCGCCGAAGGAGAAGGACCGTGGAGCTGAGCATCGACGCCATCGTCGAGATCGCCGAAGAACTGCTGTCGAAACGGTTCGGAGGTTCACAGCGCCTCTCAGAGGTGCAGCAGCTTGGCGGCTCCGGCAGCGCCGTGGTCCTCCGTGCCCGGGTCGCGTCCTCGCCGTTCCTGCAGCAGCGTTCCGTGATCCTCAAATACATCCCCGTCACGGGCACGACCCTCGACGACGCGGCACTGGTCCGGGAGGTCGTGGCCTACCAGTTCACGACCTCCCTGCCCGAGGAGGTCCGCCCCGGCCCGGTGCTGCTGGCCCACGACATCGACCAACGCATCATCGTCCTCACCGATTCCGGTGACGGCGACACCTTCGAGGACCTGCTCAACCAGCGGGACCCCGAGATCCGCATGCAGATCCTGCGCAACCTGGGCACCGCCCTGGGGCGCATGCATTCGGGCACCGCCGGCCGTGAGCAGGACTTCCAGATCCTGCTGACCCGCATGCTGCGCCAACACCCCGGTTCCGCCGAGATCCAGCACCTGCGCGATCGCTCCCTGCTCCAGTCGATCCAGCTGGGGGAGGAGCTGCTGCGCCAGGCCGGTTTCGACGTTCCCGAGGTGGTCTCCGAGCTGGCCCGTGAGTCCACGGGACGCCTGATGTCCGCCCATCACCGCGCGTTCACCCCCTTCGATCTGTCCCCGGACAACATCATCGTCGCCGACAAGACCCACTTCCTGGACTACGAGTGGGCCGGCTTCCGGGACGTCAGCTTTGACCTGGCGTGCGTGATCGCGGGCTTCCCCCAGTTCGTCTTCTCCCGGCCCATCAGCGACGACGAGTCGGACGTGTTCGTGGAGTCCTGGACGCAGGAGGTCAACTCCCTGTGGCCCAACGTCAACAACGAGGCCCACCTCCACTCCCGGGTGCTCTCCGCACTGATCGCCTGGGCGATGTCGAGCGTGTCGCTGATGCACTTCGGCTCGTTGTCGAACGCGGTGGTCACCTTCCACCGCGAAGGTCTGATCAGTGACGAGGACCTGAGGATCATCGGCCCCCCGGTCGGGCGTGAGCCGGACCTGGAATTCGCCGGTGAACTTCTCCGCACGGCCGACCGTGGCCCGTTCACCGAGGATGAGCTCCTGGTGCGCCGGGACCTCTACGAGACCTTCGAGGCACTGACCCGCTACGCGGCGCGTGGCACCGAACCGTACTGCGAGATCGTCGCGGCCTTCGGTCGTCAGATCGCCGAGCGGGTCGGCGAGCCGCGGATCTAGGCGGTGGCCGCAGTGTCCCAGGACGCCCTGTTCGGCACCCCGGGAGAACCGGAGCCGGTTTCCGGTTCCGGGGCCCGCGGTTCGGAATTCTTCCGTGTCTCCACGGGCGCGCCCCTGGCCGCGCGGATGCGTCCGCGCACCCTCGACGAGGTCGTCGGCCAGCAGCACCTGCTCGGACCGGGGCGTCCGCTGCGCCGCCTGGTGGAGGGCTCCGGTGAGGCCTCGGTCATCCTCTACGGCCCGCCCGGCACCGGCAAGACCACCATCGCCTCGCTGATCAGCTCCGCCACCGGCCAGAACTTCGTCGGCCTCTCGGCCCTGAACTCCGGTGTCAAGCAGGTCCGCGAGGTCATCGACTCCGCGCGCCGCGATCTCATCCACGGCCGGCGCACCGTCCTGTTCATCGACGAGGTGCACCGCTTCTCCAAGACGCAACAGGACGCCCTGCTCTCGGCCGTGGAGAACCGCACCGTCCTGCTGGTGGCCGCGACCACCGAGAACCCGTCGTTCTCCGTCGTGGCCCCGCTGCTCTCCCGCTCGCTGCTGCTGCAGCTCCAACCCCTGGCCGACCCCGACATCCGGGCACTGCTCGTCCGCGCCCTGACTGACGAGCGCGGTCTGGCCGGACGCGTCGGCGCGGAGGACGACGCCCTCGACCAGCTGGTCCTGCTCGCCGGCGGTGACGCCCGCCGCGCGCTGACCTACCTGGAGGCCGCCTCCGAGGCGGTGGCCGACGGGGCGTCGATAAGCGTTGAGACCGTCCGGGAGAACGTCAACCGCGCCGTCGTGCGCTACGACCGCGACGGCGACCAGCACTACGACGTGGTCAGCGCGTTCATCAAGTCGAT
>CAYSIP010000320.1:0-2565 GCA_964431055.1 uncultured Corynebacterium sp.
GCCATCACGGTGAGCAGCGCACCGCGGGCATCCGCCAACTCATCGGCGATGGAGTCCAACACCTCGGCGCGCTCCGCCCCGCTCCGCCCCGCCCACGCGGTGGCCAGATCCCGCCCCCGCTGGACGGCCTCGTCCACGACCGCCGGGTCACTGACCTCCTCCGCCCGGAGGCGGTACGGTTCCGCCGCCAATGCGTCGAGGGCCCACGCCCGGTTGACCCGCAGCGCGGGATCAGTGTCCGGCTCGTTGTGGAAACGTCCCGTCGCCGGTGCCTGGCGGCCCTGTTCCACCTGTCGGTTCTGCTTCCGGCGGGGATCCGCGGAGGTGCTTTCCCGCTCTGCGACGGCCCGGCGCAGCGCCTGCTCCTGCAGGTCCATCGGGCTCGGCGGCTCGATGTCCGGGGCGAAGAGGGCGTGGAGGAAATTCTCCTCCGCGGCGTTCTCCTCCAGGCGGCGGACCAGGTAGGACACGGCGACGTCGAAGTCCTCGGCGTGGACGACCGGGGTGTAGAGGATCATCCGGCCGACCTCCGCCTGCACCGCCTTCTGCTGCGCCGGTGCCATACCCTGCAGCATCTCCGCATCGACCTGCTCGGTGACACCGCGGGCCAGGGCCAGCTCCCAGGCCAGGGCCACCGTGAACAGGTTGTGGCTGGCCACGCCGATTCGCACGTTGGCGGCGTGCTCCGGTTTCAGGATGAAGTCGAGGAGGCGGACGTAGTTGGCGTCGACCTCCGCCTTCGTGGCGTAGGGGGCCTGCTCCCAACCGTGGGTCTCGGCCTCGACCTTCTCCATGGAGAGATTCGCACCCTTGACCAGGCGGATCTTGATCGGAGCCCCGCCGCCGGTGACGCGCTGCGCCGCAAATTCGGCCAGCTCCTGCAGAGCGGCACAGGAATCGGGCAGATAGGCCTGCAGGACGATACCCGCCTGCAGGTCGGTGAACTCCGCCTCGCTGAGCAGTTCGGTGAACAGGCGGATGGTCATCCGGAGGTCCTTGTACTCCTCCATGTCCAGGTTGATGAAGGTGCCGTTGGCGTGCGCCGCGCGGTACATGGGCCGCAGCTGGTCCTTGAGCCGGACCAGATTCCCCTCCAGGTCCCAGGGGTTGAGCTGGGCGCAGAGGCTGGAGGCCTTGACGGACACGTAGGTCACCCGTGGGTTGTCGATCAGCTGCATCGTGCGGTCCGCGCGCCGGTCGGCCTCCCCGTCACCCAGGACCGCCTCGCCCAGCAGGTTGAGGTTGAGCTGGTTGCCCTCGGCGGCGGCCTTGTCCAGCAGTTTGTTCAGGGCCCTGCCGTCTGCGTCGAGGACCAGGTGGCCCACCATCTGCCGCATTCTGGCGCGGGCGGCGGGCAGCACTATCCCGGGCAGTTTCGGACCCAGCAGTCCACCCAGGCGCAGGGCGGTCTGGTTGAGCCGGCCGAGGAACTCCGGGGCAGCGCCCAGGCTGCGCAGGGCCTGCGCGGCGGTGCGGTTGTCCTCCGGGCGCATGACCCGGTCCACGAAATCCATGGTGAAGGACACGCCCGCCGGATCGCGGACCAGGTCGGCGAGGCGTTCGGTGGCGGAGGTGCCGTCGCCGCCGGCGCTGGCCTGCAGCCAGGTGCGGGCGCGGGTGACGGCGGGCTCGAGGATCATTTCGACGGTGGTGTACTCAGGCATGGGGACGTCCTTGGGATCGGTGGGATGGTGTCAGTCGCGTCGGTTCGACCGGACGGCCACCGGGGGACGGTCACTCACGTGACGGGTGCGGGACAGTTGCGGATTCACTGGCGGGCACCTTTCTCCTGGACGTGCCCACCAGGAAATCCGGTGGGCACGGAAGAATGTGATTTGCATCTCTCCCTGCCAGTATAGGGCCGCAGGGGTGTCCGTGGCTGTGATGTGCCCCTTCCCTCCTGTCCGTCTGGTCGGACAGGGGTCGTCCCGCTCCCGGAGCCGTACCCAGGTTCCCGTTCCCGGGCTGCCTCCGGCGCGGGCGGGGGTGGGGCAGACTGGCGGCCCCGAACTGCTGGAAAAAAGAAGTTGAGTCGGATGGGAACAAGTTTGTGGGGAGCGCCGTTATAGGGGATGTAAGCTTGAGTGCAGGCGACTCAAGGCATCTGCTAGTGTGGGTGCCAGAAGTTGAGCCTCAGGCAGTCAACTTGAAGAAGCCCGCTTAAACAGGAGGAAGAACATTATGGGACGTGCAGTAGGAATTGACCTGGGTACCACCAACTCGGTGGTCTCTGTTCTGGAGGGTGGCGAGGCCACGGTCATCGCCAACTCGGAGGGGGCGCGGACCACCCCGTCCGTCGTCGCCTTCGCCAAGAACGGTGAGGTGCTGGTCGGTCAGTCCGCGAAGAACCAGGCTGTCACCAACGTCGACCGCACCATCCGCTCCGTCAAACGCCATATCGGCTCCGACTGGTCCGTCGACATCGACGGCAAGCAGTACACCCCGCAGGAGATCTCCGCCCGCACCCTGATGAAGCTCAAGCGCGATGCCGAGGCCTACCTCGGTGAGGACGTCACCGACGCCGTCATCACCGTCCCCGCCTACTTCGAGGATGCCCAGCGCCAG
>CAYSIP010000321.1:0-2530 GCA_964431055.1 uncultured Corynebacterium sp.
TGGTCGACCTGCTCGGACCGGTCGAGGGTGCGGGGCCGGCCGGCGGGGGCGGCGGTGGCGGCGGTGCGGCCGCCGGCGGCGCCGCAGCTGCAGAGCAGGCGGGTGTGGGTGATCCGGCGGCGGAGGTGCCGTTCGGGGTGACGCCCGGCGGGGAGCCGTTCGTCGACGGGCTCACGTGGATGGGCGCCCGCCTCTACGACCCGGAGACGGGGTCGTTCCTGGCTCGTGACCCGCTGCCCGCCCCGTTCGGTGCCCCGACCATCGCCAACCCCTACGCCTTCGCCTACAACGACCCGACCACGTTCTCCGACCCGCTCGGCCTCAGCCCGGTCAGCGACGCCGAGCTCACCGCCATGCGGGAGTCCACGGGTCGGAACCTGTGGGAGAAGTTCACCGACACGTGGGACGACTTCAGGGAGGACCCCGGTGGCTGGGTGAAGGACCACGGCGACGAGATCGCCGCTGGCGGACTCTTCGTCGCCGGCGGGGTGTTGGTCGCCACCGGGTTCGGGGCGCCCATCGGCATGGGGCTCATGCTTGGCGCAGGCATCTCGACCGGTGCCCAGATCGTCACCACCGGCGAGGTCGATTCCCGCCAGGTGTGGGTGTCTTCGTTTGCCGGCGGCACGGGTGCCGGTGCGGGTGCCTTGGCCGCCCGCACCGGTTTCGCTGCCGCCTCCACTCGCCAGGCCTTCATCGCACAGGCGGGCGCCGGTGCCGGTGCCGACGGCATGAGCTCAGCCGGTGCGCAGTACATCACGACCGGTCACGTCGATCCATGGACCGTCGCCTTCGACACCGTTGTCGGAGGCGGCGTAGGCGTTCTCGGGACGCCGATCCCGCGGCGGACGGGTGGGGCGGTTGAACTGCCGGCCCCGACGGCAGGTCTCGACGACGTGGACGTGGATTCCGGCGAAGTCCGCACCCTCTTCCGCAATGACGGGCGGCACCCCGATGAAATCTTCCCCGACGGGTTCTGGGCGAAGGGGACAAATGACGACCTCAAGTTGCATGTCCTCACGAATCCATCGGACAGCGCCTACATCTCCACGTCGACATCTCGTGAGGTAGCCGAGAAGTTCGAGCACGGAGGATTGCCCCACATCTATGAGATTCGAGCAGCGGGCGGGACCGACGTCAATGAGGCGCTCGGCACCATGTCGGAGTACTCCTACGAACTAGAGATCGCCTTCGAGAGCCACATCGACACGAGACACATCAGGGGCGCAACGTTGCCGAACGGCTCGTGGGTATCGAATCCCTACTACCGAGGAAGTTGAACATGAAGCAGGTGTCCATACCAGTCCGAGAGGGCAGCGCTGACCGCACGTTCTTCTTCTCATACGAGATCAGCACATCCGTCACCGTCGAAGTGCTGGTCGAGGACGGAAGGTCTTTCCGTGCCGACGGACCCGATCTGTGGAATGCCTTCTTGGCGCTCCGAAAGAATCTGGAGTCGGAAGGCATCATGCTTTGTTGCAATGGGGCGCGCCCTGACGTGTGGCCATCAGGCATGGCTGGTCAGATGGGAGACGGACGGTCCGCATACAAGGCCACACCTGGGAAGCGCCCGTCTCGGGACGACCTTGTCGACATCTTGGCTCCGACTCCATGCTCTGAGGTCGTCACCGTAGAGGAGCAGGTGCGTGCCCGCATCGCTCGACACAAGCCAGCGCCTCGCCTCCGGCGTGACCTTCCCCTGGCCACTCCCGAAGAGGCTCTGGCGCAGGCCGGCAAGATCGTCTTCGACTTCGATGACGTTTTCCGTCTCGATGAGATGGTGGACTTCCGCCACGTACGTGGCCTTATCCCAGTGGACAAGAATGGTGTGATGAAGGACAAGTACTGGCCGAATGAATCTTATGAAGGTCCACCCGGTACGTCGGCGTGAAGGTGGCAACAAAGGTTACGCCGGATGTCGGCAGCCACGAAGTCGCCCATAACCATTGCCGTAAGACTGTTCGGCCAATGTATGAAACAACAAGGTGATTGAGATGCAGAACCAAGCGACGACATCGGCTGAACCGGTGGTGTCGGAGACCACGATCGACGGGGTGACCACCTTCTGGTGTGAGCAGCCCGGCCCCCTCCTGGCGGGGTTGTTCTTCCGGGTCGGGGTGGTCGACGAGACGGCGCCCACCCGGGGGCTCACCCACCTGTGCGAGCACCTGGCCCTGGCGGCGCTCGGCGAGTCGGCCCACCCGGTCAACGGGACCACCACGCTCACCGAGACGGTCCTCTACTGCCAGGGCAACGACGAGCAGGTGGCCGCGACGATCCAGCAGGTCTGCCGGAACCTGTCGGACCCCCGCACCGACCGGCTCGACGGCGAGAAGCGGATCCTCCGGGCCGAAGCGTCCCGGCGGACTCCCCACATCACCGACCTCCTGCTCCGGCTCCGCTTCGGCCTCCATGGCCCGGGCTTGCTCGACCTTCCCGAGCACGGGCTCTGGAAGGCCGACGCTGCCGACGTCGCCGAGTGGTACGCCCGCTGGTTCACCGCCGACAACGCCGTGCTCATGCTCACCGG
>CAYSIP010000322.1:0-2467 GCA_964431055.1 uncultured Corynebacterium sp.
GAGGTCCGGCAGCATGTGGCTGAAGAGGGTGAACGTGCCGCCGTACAGCTGGGGCACCGTCACGATGTTGTCGCCCGCCTTGGCGATGTTGATGATGGCGTAGGTGATGGCCGCCTGGCCCGAGGAGGTGGCGAGCGCAGCGACACCACCCTCCAGCGCGGCGAGCCGCTGCTCGAGGACGTCCTGCGTCGGGTTCATGATCCGGGTGTAGATGTTGCCCGGCACCGCCAGGTTGAACAGGTCCGCACCGTGCTGGGCGTTGTCGAACTCGTAGGCGACCGTCTGGTAGATCGGCACGGCCACCGACTTGGTGGTCGGGTCGGGCTCGTAGCCGGTGTGCAGGGCGATCGTTTCGTCACGCATGGATGACCTCTGTGTCGGGGGTGGGCGTCAACCCCGAAGCCTCGTCGCTGTCCCGTCCCGGCGCCAGTGGTGAATCGGTGCGAAGGGTGTCCCGGGCCGGTGCGAGGACGTCCGCCGGTAGGCTTGGGGCATGTCGATCACCAAGTACATGGGCACCGAGACGGAGTTCGGCATCGCCGTCATCGGCCGGCCGGAGTTCAACCCGGTGCTGGCCTCCTCACTGGTCGTCAACGCCTACTCCGCCGACGGGCGCAACCGGGCCCGGTGGGACTACGAGGACGAGGATCCGACGCGCGACGCCCGCGGGTACTCCCAACCCGGCGCGCACGAACCGGCACCCGAGGACGACATCGGCCTGGCCAACAGCATCCTGACCAACGGGGCGCGGTTCTACGTCGACCACGCCCACCCCGAGTACTCCTCACCCGAGGTGTCCAACCCGCGTGACGCCGTCGTGTGGGACAAGGCGGGCGAGCGGATCCTCGAGATCGCGGCCCAACGTGCAGCGGCGTTGGTGCCGGGGCACGACGCCGCCAACCCGGGTCGCATCCTCATCACCAAGAACAACACCGACGGCAAGGGCGCCGCCTACGGCATGCACGAGAACTACATCGTGGACCGGGCCACCCCGTTCGGCGAGATCGTGCGCCAGCTGACCCCGTTCTTCATCACCCGCCAGCCAATGGTCGGGGCGGGCCGGGTCGGCAGCGAGTTCCCGTCCGCGGGCGTCGACTACCAGATGACCCAGCGGGCCGACTTCTTCGAGGTCGAGGTGGGGCTGGAGACGACGCTGAAGCGACCGATCATCAACACCCGTGACGAACCGCACGCCGACCCCGACCGCTTCCGCCGCCTGCACGTCATCATCGGCGACGCCAACATGAGCGAGGTCTGCACCTATCTCAAGCTGGGGTCCACCGCCCTGGTCCTGTCCATGGTCGAGGACGGCTTCCTGCCGCCGCCCATGGCGGTCGCCAACCCCGTCAAGACCCTGCACGCGGTCAGCCACGACCTGACGTGCGCCGTCCCGATCACGTTGAAGGACGGACGCACCATCCGGCCGACGGAGCTGCAGTGGCACTACCTGCAGTGGGCCGCCAAGTGGGTGGCCTCGCGCGAGGCACCCGACTGGGCGCCGGACCTGCTGGCGACCTGGGAACGCATCCTCACCGTCCTGGAGGATGACCCGATGCGCCTGGACGGCGTCGTCGACTGGGTCACCAAGTACCGGATCATGCAGCGCTACGTCGACCGGGACAGCCTGGGCTGGGAAGATGAGAAGCTCAAGCTGATCGACATCCAGTACCACGACGTCCGGCAGGACAAGGGCCTGTACAACCGCATGGTCCGCAGCGGACGCATCGAGACGATGGTGGAGGAGTCGGAGGTCCAGGCGGCCATGACGACCCCGCCGGAGGACACCCGCGCGTGGTTCCGCGGCCGCTGCCTGGAGAAGTTCCGCGACGACGTGACCGCGGCCGGGTGGGACTCGATGATCTTCGACACCGGCGCAGACACCCTGCAGCGCGTCCCCATGATGGATCCGGGGCGGGGCACCAAGGCCGTCATCGGCGACCTGATCGAACGGGCGACCACCGCCCGCGAGCTGCTGGACGCCCTGCAGGGCTGAGGGTGGCGGCCATCCCCGATCCCGTGCCCGACGACGTCCGCTTCCAGGAGGTCCTCACCGCCCGGGTCCGGCGGTGGCAGCCGCAGGTGGCAGCCGCCCTGCACCGCACCTACCCCGACCATCCCGATCTGCTGGACCGGGCCGTAGCCGTCGCACGGCGGGCCGCGGCCGCCCGTCCGGCTCGGCTGCGCCACCGCGACCGGTTGCGCGAGGTCGACCCCGATTGGTTCCTGTCGGAGTCGATGGTCGGCTACGTCACCTACGTCGACCGCTTCGCCGGCACCGTGGCGGGCATCACCGAGCACCTGGAGCACCTGCGCGATCTGGGGGTCACCTACCTGCACCTGATGCCACTGCTGCACGCCCGGCCCGCGCCCAACGACGGCGGCTACGCGGTCATGGACTACGACGCCGTGGATCCCTCCCTGGGCTCCATGGCCGACCTCGAGGAGCTGTCGGGCCGGCTGCACGCCG
>CAYSIP010000323.1:0-2465 GCA_964431055.1 uncultured Corynebacterium sp.
CTCGACGGCAACAGCGACGGCGTGGGCTGCGAGAGCGACCCCCGGTAGACAGTCGGTTACTTTTGCCCGGCACGGGGAGGGGCCGAGTCAGCGCAGCCTCTCCCCCACCTCCACAAAGGCCGCCGCCATCGCGGCGTGCCCGGCGGTGTTGAGGTGCCCCTCATCAGCCGCGAACGCCATGGGTGTCTGTGCTTCCCCGATGCACGCAGCGGCGTCGATCACGTCCTCCACGCCGCGGGGAACCCGCATGAGCCACGAGTTGTACAGCATCCGGGTCTCCTCGAAGATGTCGGAGTGCGGGAAGCGGGGCTTGATGGTGCAGGCCCACACCCGGTCCGACACCCTCTTCCGTACGGCGTCGGCCACGTCGACGAAGCTGCGTTGCAGGCTGCCCACCTCCTCCCCCATGTGCAGGTCGTTGGATCCGGCCTGGATGATCACCGCGTCCGCCCGGTCGAAGCCTTCCCACCGGGTGTACTTGTAGGCGTCCGGACTCCGGTTCTCCCGGAGCCGGTCCCCGCTGTGGGCATAAAACACCGGCAGGAACCGTTTCTGCCGGCCGGCGACGGCGAGGGCGGATTCGTGCAGCGGCAGGTTCGCGCCCTGCCCGGCGCCGGTGGAGTCGCCGAGCACGGCCACCACGGGCACGTCGCTCGAGACCTCCGCCTCAATCCAGATCCACAACGGCGCGTGATCCAGCTGCTCCCACATGCCGTCGCGGTGCAGACGCCAGGAGGGCGCGAGCATGTTGTAGGTCTCGGAGGCGGAGAAGGTGACCTCGATCAGGTGCTCGGCCGCCAGGTTCAGGGTCAGCCACCCCGAGGTCCAGTCCTCTTCCGCGCGGACGGGTTCGCGGATCAGGGTGGCGGCGGTGTCCGTGAAATGCCCGTCCGAACCGGGTCCCACCCGCACCGAGGACAGGGTGAACGGTCCCGCACTCCAGCCGTAGCGGGGGTGCCGGTTGGAGATGTGCAGCCGCCAGCGACGCACGGGGACGCGGTAACCGCCGCAGAGGTAGCGGATGAGACCGGAGGGCAGACCCGGCCCGTTCCACCCCGTGGTTACCGCCAGCGGCACCCTGCGCGACATCATCTGGCGTCGAACCCCGACCAGATCGCGTCGTTGGTCTCCGCCCACAGCGGTTTGGCCCAGGCCCCGAAGCCGCGGTCGGTCAGCGCCACCATCGCCCGCCCGGTGCCGGGCGCCACCCACAGGTAGGTGCCGGACTGCCCGAAGTGTCCGACCGTGTCGGCGGGCATGGAGGCGCCGGTCCAGTGCGGATCTTTCTCGCCGCGGATCTCAAAGCCCAACCCCCAGGGGCAGGGCTTCTGCATGCCATAACCGGGCACCACCCCGTCCAGGCCGTCGAACTGCACCTGGAACGCCTCGCGCAGAGTGGTCTCGTGCAACAGCGAGGGAGACAACAGCTCCCGGGCGAAGGCCGTCAGATCCTCGACGGTGGAGCGCGCCTCGTGGCCCGCCGAGCCGTGCAGCTCCGAGTTCTTCATCCCCAGCGGCTCGAACACGGCCTGCTTCAGGTATTCGGCGAAGGGCATTCCGGCCTCCGAGGCCACCTCGTCGGCCAGCCACTCGAAACCGGCGGAGGAGTAGATGCGTCGTTCCGCCACGCCCTTCTGCGGTTCGCGGCTGTCGAAGCCCACCCCGGAGGCGTGCGCCAGCAGGTGCCGCACGGTGGAGCCCTCCGGCCCCAGCGGAGAGTCGAGTTCGAACACGCCCTCCTCCACGGCGAGCAGCACCCCGTAGGCGGCCAGCAGCTTGGTCACGCTGGCGAGCTCGTACACCCGCTCCACGTCCCCGACGGTCTGCACCTCGCCGTCGACGATCAATGCGGCCGCCGCGTTGTCCACCGGCCAGTTCTTCACCTGTTCAAGAGCACTCATGTCCGCCATCGTAGCCAGGCGCCCTCCGCCGGCGGCGCGCCGATTCCCGTAGCCTCGCGCACAACCGGCCCACGCAGAGGAAGGTTCCGTCATGACGACCCCACCCAACCCGCTTGCCGACGCCCGCGGTGGCGGCGGCACCCCCACCGTCCCACTCGTCGAGGCGCTCGCTTTCTACGATTCACTGCCCGCCGTCACAGTGACTGAACTGCACGGTGCGTGGGTCGGGCGCGGCCTGCACACGGGTAATCGGCTGGATGGCCTGCTCGAGGCCTTCGGCTGGCACGGCAAGCGTTTCGACGGCCCCGAAATCACTCACCCCCTGGTGATGGACGGGCCCCGCGGCATGTTCTTCCTCAACCCGGCGGTCATCCCCGTCCGTCTCATGCTGAGATTCACGTGGCTGCTCAAGCAGCCCGTGGTCGGTCGGGTACTGCGACGTTTCCTGCCGCTGGTCGCCACGAAAAAGCCCGCCGCGCGACTACGGATGGTCACTTACCGCGGCGTGCCCACCGCGACCATGATCTACGACGCCCTGCCCATCCACGACCACTTCCGCAGAGT
>CAYSIP010000324.1:0-2451 GCA_964431055.1 uncultured Corynebacterium sp.
TTCCCGTCGATTCACGCGTTCCCTACGACGTGCACGAGGTGATCACCCGCATCGTCGACGGGGGAGAGTTCTCCGAGTTCAAGGCAGAGTACGGCAGCACGTTGGTCACCGGCTTCGCCCGCATCCACGGCCACCCCGTCGGGATCGTCGCCAACAACGGTGTGCTGTTCAGCGAATCCGCCTTGAAGGGCGCGCATTTCATCGAGCTGTGCGACAAGCGCGTCATCCCGCTGCTGTTCCTGCAGAACATCTCCGGCTTCATGGTGGGCCGCGACTACGAGGCCGGCGGCATCGCCAAGCACGGCGCCAAGATGGTCACCGCCGTGGCTACCACGCGGGTGCCCAAGCTGACCGTGGTGATCGGCGGATCCTTCGGGGCCGGCAACTACTCCATGTGCGGGCGTGCCTACTCCCCGCGCTTCCTGTTCCTGTGGCCCCAGGCGAGGATCTCGGTGATGGGCGGGGCCCAGGCGGCCTCGGTGCTGGCCACGGTGAAGGCCGACCAGCTGGCCGCCCGCGGGCAGGAGTGGGACCCGGCCGAGCGGGAGGCGTTCATGGCGCCGATCCGCCGGCGGTACGAGGAGCAGGGCAGCCCCTGGTACTCCACCGCCCGGCTGTGGGACGACGGCGTGATCGCCCCCGCCGACACCCGGGAGGTGCTCGGGCTGGCCCTCGAGGTCTGCTCCCGCACCCCGCTGCCCGAGACGTCCTTCGGCCTCTTCCGGATTTGAATCCTCCCTCCGGCTAGAGCCGGGGGATTCCTGGCTCGGCCTGCACCCGCACCTCACCCGAAGGGAGACAGAAGTGTCTTACAGCGTCGGCACCAGCACGGTTGAAACCAGCCGTGGCGAGGATGACCCTCGCGGCGTTGCGGTCACGGTTCTCCACGTGCCCGCAGGAGGTACAGGAGAAGGCGCGCTCGGACAGCAGCAGACGGGACTTGGCTCTCGCACCGCACGTACTGCACGTCATGGGCGTGTAGGCGGGCGGCACCAGCACCACCTTCCGGCCCGCCCGCTGGGCGTAGTCGAGCAGTGTTGCCTTGGCGGCGCCGACGGCGCCGTCGGCGGCTCTCCTCGCCATCGTGGACTTGGCCAGAAAAGCTGGCTTGAAGTCCTCTACGGCGATCGCCCCGTGGTCGGCCACCACAGTGCGCGCCCATTTCCGGGCGGTGTCCTGGCGCTGCCGGACGACCTTCCGGTGGATCTTCGCCACGTTTCGGCGTGCCCGCCGGTAGCCCTTCGACGCACGGGTTCCCGGTTGGGGTCGGCGGCGGGCCTGCACCTTCTGGGCATGGGCCAGCTCAAATGCAGCCCGTTGCGCATGCTTGGGGTGGGGCAGATCGTAGGCGGGGTCGGAGGCCGTCGCGAGGGTGGAGACACCCCAGTCGATGCCCACCGCTCTCTCGACCTCCGGCAACGGCTCGTCGGCTCGTTGGACGACGAAGCTGGCATACCAGTGCCCGAGGCTGTCCTGGTACACCCGCACGCTGGAGGGCTTCGACGGCAATTCCCGGGACCACACCACGGGTGCGACGATGCCACCGGCCAACCGGAGGCGCCCGTCTTTGAGGGCAAACCCGCGCAGCGTGTAGTTGAGGCTCGGGCGGGTGCGTTTGGCGGACTTGAACTTGCGCCGACCTTGGCCCTTGGCCTGCTTGGCGCGGAAGCTCCGGAGCATCTGCTGCTGGGTGACTACGGACCCGGCGGCCAGCCACGGGTGTTCCTTCCGCCAGGCGGTCAGGTGTGTGTCCCGCACCCACTCCCGGGTGGTGTTCAGGTGGGCGACGGCCTGGTTCCACACCCACCGGCACCGGTCCCACTCCGCCACCAAGGCTCGCTCGGCGGCGGCTCCGGGGCGCAGACGATAGGTGTATCTCAGGGTGCGTGTTTGCACGCCCATTATTATACAGACCAGCGTTGTATATTGACAGGGTGGAAGATGTCGATACGGTCCGGACCAACAACAATGTCGTCTACCGGTGTGCCTACCGTGTGGTGTGGTGCTCGAAGTATCGCCGGCCCGTCATCGAGGGCTCCGTGGACCGTCGCCTGCAACAGATCATCCACGAGGTCTGCGGCGAACATGAGACCCACATCATCGAGGTCGAGATCATGCCCGATCAGGTGCGCATGCTCGTCAGTGTCGACCCGCAGTACGGCATCCACCGGCTGGTCAAGCAGATCAAGGCCCGTTCGTCCCGGCTGCTGCGCCAGGAGTTCTCCATCCTGCGGTCCCGGCTGCCGACACTGTGGACGAACTCGTACTTCGTCGCCACCGTCGGCGGCGCGACCCAAGAGGTGGTCGAGCAGTATGTCCAGTCGCAACGCAACGCCTGAGCCCGACTCCTCCCCACGACCGACGCCGGGGAGATTCTCGGAGGTTTTCCGGTGACCACCATGTTCGACGTCGTCCTCGTGGCCAACCGCGGGGAGATCGCCCGCCGGATCC
>CAYSIP010000325.1:0-2444 GCA_964431055.1 uncultured Corynebacterium sp.
CCGGAACCGCCGTCGTCCTGGCCGGAGTCCTGCTGACGGTCCCGGTTGTCCCGGTTGTCCCGGTCGTTCCGAGAGTCCTGCTGACGGCCGCGATTGCCGCGGGAGTCCTGCTGACGGTCCCGGTTGTCCTGCTGACGGTCCCGGTCGTCGCGGGAGTCCTGCTGACGGTCCTGGTTGTCCCGGTTGTCCTGCTGACGGTCCCGGTTATCGCGGTCGTCGCGGGAGTTGTCCGAACTATCGGAGTCGCGGCCGTCGTGGCCGGAGTCCTGTTCACGTTGGCCGCCGCGGGCACGGTTTCGACGGGCCCGACGGGCGGCGGAACGGGACTCGTAACGCGGCTCATCACCGTCGTCGTCGCCGTCACCGTCGTTGTCGCTGCCGTCCCGGTCGCTACGGTTGCCGTCGGAGGCCTTGTCTGCCCTGGTCCCACGATCCTCCCGATTGTTCTCCTGCCGGGTGTCGTCCTCGTTGGCAGAGGAAGATCCCTCGGTGGAGTCGTTCCGGGTGGTGGAGCGTCGGGGGCCCCGAGGAGTGGAAGAGTCCTCGGAGTCGTCCTTGCGCCCGGCGGGGGCTGCGGCCTTGTCCGCCTGCTTCGAGCGGTCAGACTCACCGTCGACGGCAGCGGGAGCGGTCTCCTGTGGAGTGGCGGCCTTGCCGGCGCGTGCGGGGACGACGCCGGTCTGGATCGCGGTGATGAGCTCACCCTTGCGCAGCCCGGAAATGCCCCGGAGACCCTTCTCCCCGGCGATTTTGCGCAGTTCAGGCAGCCGGAGGGCGGACAGGTCGGCGCCTCCTGCAGCAGTGGCGTTGTCCGTATCGATCACGGATGTCCTTTCGTTGCTTTACCAGCCGAGATTTTGGGTGCGGTTAAGGCACGCGGCCGGAAGCCTTCTGTGGAATTGACTGACTCAACGACGTGGGCCGAAAGCGGAGGCGCACCGGCCAGGTCACGCGGAGCCATGAAGTAGATGGGGTTGGTTCCTGCAGCTGGCGGACCAGGTGTAGGAATCCTCAGACCGAGCTGGAGCGATACCCCGCGACGCTCACCCGAGAACTTGTCGGATGGTCGGCCGCGTGAGCCGGTGCAGGGGGTCTAATCCCCGTGAACCACATACTCCGGGCGGACCGGGATTGAGAGACTTCCCGTCGATCTATCGAACAGTGTAGCCCATGAAGCGGCTATAGTGACACAGGCCCATCTCCAGTGGAAGCTCCAACCCGGCCCGCTCCCCCGGCTAGAGTGTGGGACATGCTTTCCACCATGCAGGACCTGCCGTTGTCGATCGCGCGGATTCTGGAATACGGCGCCTCGGCCCACGGGTCAACGAAGGTGACCACGTGGAGGACCGACCGGGCGGAGGAGACGACCTTCGAAGCCATCGGGGGCCGTGCCGCCGCACTGGCCCACGCTCTGCATGATGATCTGGGCATCACCGATGACCAGCGGGTCGGTTCCCTGCTCCACAACTGCGCCGAACATCTCGAGGCAATGTTCGCCGTCTCCTGCATGGGGGCCGTGTTCACGCCTCTGAACAAACAGCTGATGGACGACCAGGTCCGTCACATCGTCAACCACGCCGAGGTGGAAGTGATCATCGCGGACCCGCGCATGGCCGGCCAGCTCGGCCGGGTGATCGACGGCTGCCCCTCGGTGCGCGCCGTCGCCTTCATCGGGCTCGAGCCGCTCGACGAGCTCGCCGCCCACCTCCCCGACGGCGTGGCGGTGCACTCCTATGAGTCGCTTCTTGACGGTCGCTCCACCCGCTACGACTGGCCCGACCTCGACGAGAACACCGCAGCCGTCATCGCCTACTCAACCGGCACCTCCGGCGCCCCGAAAGGTGTGGCGTATTCGCACCGTTCGATCTATCTGCAGGCCATGGCGTTGCGCACCACCGATTCCCTGGCGGTGTCCCACGGCGAGTCCTTCCTGTGCTGCGTGCCCATCTACCACGTGCTCAGTTGGGGTGTGCCGTATGCGGCATTCATGTCGGGCACCCCCCTGGTCTTCCCGGACTCGGACGTCTCCGCCCCGACGCTGGCCCGCCTGATCGCCGCCACCCATCCGCGCGTCGCCCACGGCGTTCCCACCCTGTGGATCCAGCTGATCGTCCACTACCTCCACAACCCGCCGGAGCGGATGTCGCTGACCGAGATCTACGTCGGCGGATCCCCCGCCCCACCCATCCTCATCAAGCTGTGGGAGGAGCGCTACGGCGTCGATATCGTGCACGTGTGGGGCATGACGGAGACCTCCTCGGTGGGCACGGTCGCCCGCCCGCCCTCCGGGTCCTCCGGTGAGGCCCGCTGGACCTACCGCGTCAGCCAGGGACGGTTCTCCTCCCTGCTGGACTACCGAGTGGTCAATGACGGGAAGGTCGTCTCCGCGACGGACCGCAACCAGGGTGAGATCCAGGTGCGCGGCAACATCGTCACCGGCTCCT
>CAYSIP010000326.1:0-2443 GCA_964431055.1 uncultured Corynebacterium sp.
AATCGCTGGCCTGCTTCGGTCTCACCGAGCCCGGCAACGGCTCGGACCCCGCCGGGCTGCGGACCACCGCCGTGCGGGACGGGGACGACTACGTGATCAACGGCTCCAAGGTCTTCATCACCAACGGCACCTGGGCCGACGTCTGCCTCCTCTTCGCCCGCACCGGCGGCCCGGGGGCCCGCGGGATCTCCGCCTTCCTCGTCCCCACCGAGACCGCCGGGTTCGAGCGGAACGAGATCCACGGCAAGCTCGGTCTGCGCGGACAGGCGACCGCCGAGTTCTCCTTCAGCGATGTGCGGGTCCCCGCCTCGGCGATGCTCGGCGGCGAGGCCGGCGAGGGCAAGGGCTTCGGGATCGCCATGAGCTCGCTCGCCAAGGGCCGCGTCTCCGTCGCGGCAGGCTGCGTCGGGATCATCCAGGGCTGCCTCGAGGAGTCCGTGAAGTACTCGACCGAGCGCAGCCAGTTCGGCAAACCGATCGCCTCGTACCAGCTCATCCAGGAGATGATCGCGCGGATCTCGGTCGACGCCGACGCAGGCCGTCTCCTCGCCTGGCGGGCCGCCGACCTCATCGAACGCGGGGAGCCGTACGACGTCGAGGCCTCCAAGGCCAAGTTCTTCTGCTCCGAGGCCGCGGTCCGCGCCGCCAACGACGCCATTCAGATCTTCGGAGGCTACGGGTACATCGACGAGTACCCCGTGGCGAAGTACATGCGCGATGCACGCGTCATGACCCTCTACGAGGGCACCAGCCAGATCCAGAAGCTGCTCATCGGACGCGCCGAGACCGGAGTCAACGCGTTCGTCTGAGCCCATCAGCAATCCCCACCCCACCTCCGCAGTACCCGACCCGAAGGGAAGAGATCATGAGCACTCCCAACACCAACTACGAGGACATCACCTACGTCGTGGAGGACCGCGCCGCGATCATCACGATCAACCGGCCCGACCGCTTCAACGCCTTCCGGTCGAAGACCGTCGAGGAACTCACCTGGGCGTTCCGTCGCGCCTGGGCCGACTCGAACGCCTCCGCCGTCATCCTCACCGGCGCCGGCGAGAAGGCGTTCTGCACCGGAGGCGACGTCAAGCAGCGGGCCGAGACGGGCGACTACGGCCCCTCCGACTCGGGCATGTTCGAGATCGGTTACCTGCACAAGCTCATCCGCGACATCCCCAAGCCCGTGATCGCCGCCGTCAACGGCGTCGCGGTCGGCGGTGGCCACGTCCTCCAGGTCCTGTGCGACGTCTCGATCGCCTCGGAGACCGCGCGCTTCGGCCAGGCCGGCCCCCGGGTCGGTTCGTTCGACGCCGGCTTCGGCTCCGCCTACCTCGCGCGGGTCGTGGGTGAGAAGAAGGCCCGCGAGATCTGGTTCTGGTGCCGCCTGTACTCGGCCTCCGAGGCCCTCCAGATGAACCTCGTCAACAAGGTCGTCGCCCCGGAAGAGCTCCTGCCCGAGGCCAAGCGCTGGGTGGCCGAGGTCGCAGAGAAGAGCCCCACGGCGCTGGCCTACCTCAAGCAGTCGTTCAACGCCGACACCGACCACCAGGCCGGCTTGTCGAACATGGCCATGACCGCCCTCGACCTCTTCCTCCAGACCGACGAGGCGAAGGAGGGCGCCGCCGCGTTCGCGGAGAAGCGTCCCGCCGACTTCACCCGTTTCGTCTGAGCCCCAGCCGGACACTGATCCCCACAGGAGACCGTTCCATGACCACCAACATCGTCCTCGTCACCGGCGCCGGCTCGGGTATCGGCCGCGCGATCGCCCAGAAGTTCGCAGAGCGCGGCGACACCGTCGTCGCGGTCGACCTCAACACCGAAGCCGTGGAAGCGGTCGCCTCCGCGAGTAATGGTTCGATCCACGCCTTCACCTGCGACGTCTCCGACCGCGGGCAGGTCGAGGCCCTGCGTGACGCCGTCACCGACACCGTCGGTTCCCCCACCGTCCTGGTCAACGCGGCCGGGTGGGACCGCACCGACAAGTTCCTCAACGCGACGGCCGAGTTCGCCGAGAAGGTCGTGGCCATCAACTACATGGGCCCGGTCCACATCGCCTCCGTGTTCCTTCCCGCGATCGTCGAGGCCGGCAGCGGCGGCCGCCTCATCAACCTCGCGTCGGACGCCGGCCGGGTGGGTAGCTCCGGCGAGACGATCTATGCCGGCGCCAAGGGCGGCGTCATCGCGCTGACCAAGTCCCTGGCCCGCGAGATGGCGCGCTACGGCATCACCTCCAATTGCGTCTGCCCGGGACCGACGGACACCCCGCTCTTCCGCTCCCAGGATGAGCGCCTCCAGGAGGCCCTCATCAAGGCCATCCCCCTTCGGCGCCTGGCGCAGCCGGAGGAGGTCGCCGCCCCCGTGTTGTTCTTCGCCACCGACGAGGCCTCGTTCATCACCGGACAGGTGATCAGCGTCTCCGGTGGCCTGACGATGGCCGGCTGAGCCG
>CAYSIP010000327.1:0-2439 GCA_964431055.1 uncultured Corynebacterium sp.
CCGGACCGGTCGACGACCAGGCGACGGCCCGCGCGTTCCACGATCCGCAGCCGGCGCGTGTCGGCCCCGGTGAATTCACGGACCCGTTCATTGGCGGGCACCGTGACGAAATCCTCCGCCGTGCCCATCTGCTCGACGCTCCCGGCCATGCTCAGCAGGACGATCTCGTCGCCGAGCCGGAACGCCTCGTCGATGTCGTGGGTGACCATGAGAATCGTCTTGGCCATGCGTTCCTGCAGGCCCAGCACCTCCTCCTGCAGACCGCGGCGCACCACCGGGTCCACCGCGCCGAAAGGCTCGTCCATGAGCAGGATGTCCGGGTCGGCGACCAGCCCGCGGGCCACCCCGACCCGCTGGGCCTGCCCGCCGGAGAGCTCCATCGGATAGCGCGTGCCCAGATCGGGGTGGAGGCCCACGAGACGCAGCATCTCCCCGGCGCGCTCGCGGGCGTCCGTCCGCCCTACCCCGTTGAGCCGGGCGACGGAGGCGACATTGTCGATGACCGTGCGGTGCGGCAACAACCCGGAATGCTGCATGACATAACCGATGGACCGGCGCAACGCGACGGCGTCGCCATCGGCGACGTCCCGGTCGCGGACCAGCACCCGCCCGGCGTCGGGTTCCACCATGCGGTTGACCATGCGCAGCAGGGTGGTCTTGCCGCAACCCGAGGGGCCCACGAACACGGTCGTGGATCCGGGCTCGACCCGGTGACTGAAACCGGCGACGGCGGGGCGCGCGGAACCCGGGTAAGTCTTGGCGACGCGGTCGAATTCAATCATGCGGGTCCTTCCGGTGAACGGCTCCCCTACGGGCGAAACCAGTCTAAACCCACCCGGGACGCCGGGTGGGCCGCGCATGGGTGGGCGACTACAACCGACCTCGGCCCGCGTGCACAATGGGTGTCATGCCCCCGTCAACCCTGTCCGCCGTCGGCGGAGTGCTGCGCGCCCGGTCCACCGAGTTCCGTGATGAGGTCCACCGGCGGTTCTACCTTGAGGTGCTCGAGGCCCGCCAGGTCTTCCCCATCGCCATGCGCGACACCCACGTGGAACTGGCCCCCGCCCTGGCCTGGGTGTTCGAGAACACCCCGGTCGACGGCGCCGTGCCCGACGACGTTCTCGACCGCCTGCGCCGGCTCGGCCTGGACCACCGCCGCCACGGCTTCCCCGCCGAGGTCTACCCCGTCTTCCTCACCGCGCTGCGCGCCGGGCTGGCCGCGGTGACCGACGAGCCGGTCAAGAAGGGTGAGCTGGAGGGCAGGGAGGTCGCCACCGCCTGGCGGGTCCTCGCCCGGGTCTGCTCGGCCATGGGCGAGGCCGCCCGCGAGGCGGACCTGGCCGGCGAGATACCGGCCACGGCCGCGGAGGTCGTCACCGTGGAGCGCCGCTCACGCAGGATCTCCGTCATCCGGCTGGAATCGGGGCTGCCCGTGCCCTACCGGGCGGGCCAGCACATGCCGGTCAGCGCCTCCTATCTGCCGGGCACCTGGCGGTTGCTCTCCCCGGCGCTTCCCTCCGACGAGCACGGGCAGATCGAGTTCCACGTGAGCATCCGGGACACGGGTTCCGCCTCGCAGCTGCTGGCCACCCCGCGTCCCGGCGACTACTGGACCCTCGGCGCCCCGCGTGGGGAACTGCGCCTGCAGGGCGCCCGCGGGGTGGTGATGATCGCGCACGCCACCGGGTTGGCCCCGCTGCGCTCGATCCTCTTTGAATTGCTCAGGATGGAGAACCCACCGCAGGTGCACCTGTTCCTCGGCGCCGAGTATCCCGGGGAACTCTATGACCTTTCCACGTTGTGGCAGCTGTCGAAGGCGCTGTCCTGGCTGACGGTGATCCCCGTGGTCGAGCATGCGACGGACGCCTGGTGGGTGAGGTCCACCGTCCCGGAGGAGTCACTGCGGTGGCGCGGGAACGGTATCCGCGTCGCGGAGGAGGTCGGCGACGTGGTGCTTGGCGACGGTCCCTGGCCACATTACGAGGTGCTGGTCGCCGGCGACGGCCCGCGGGTCCGCCGCACCGTGGACACGCTGCTCGCCGGCGGCGTTCCCGGGGGCAGCATCCGCACCGAGGAGTGGGAGCCCGCCCGGAACTGGCGGGAGCGGGAATGAATCAGACCCGGCCACGACGTGACCGGGTCTCCAGCTCCGTCGGCCCCCGGGGCCGACGGTTGATGTTCGCGAGAACTAGATGTAGATGCCGCGGGCCGCGAACCACGGCACCGGATCCACGGCACCGTTGCCGCTCGGGTGGATCTCGAAGTGCAGGTGGGAACCGGTGGAGAAGCCCTCGCTGCCCATGCCGGCGATGTACTGACCGGCGGTGACGCGCTCGCCGACGCCGACCGCCAGGGTCGACATGTGGCCGTAAACGGAGATGGAGCCGTCGTCGTGCTGGATGCGGATCCACTGGCCGTAACCGGAGGCCGGGCCGGAGT
>CAYSIP010000328.1:0-2433 GCA_964431055.1 uncultured Corynebacterium sp.
GCTTTCTTCGTCATCATCGAATTCTCCCTGCTGGCTGCCCGCCGCAACCGTCTCGAGGAGACGGCGGAGACCTCGGCGTCGGCACGCGCCGCACTCCGCAGCCTCAACGAGCTGACCATCATGCTCGCCGGCGCGCAGCTGGGCATCACCGCGGCGACATTCGCGCTGGGTGCCATCTCGGAGCCGTGGATCCACCACATGCTGGTCGTGCTTCTCGACGACACCCCCCTCCCACCCCTCGCCTCCAACATCGTGGCCTTTGCGCTGGCGCTGTTCATCGCGACGTTCCTGCACCTGGTCGTGGGTGAGATGGCGCCGAAGTCCTGGGCCATCGCCCACCCGGAGAAGGCCCTGACCCTCATCGCCCGGCCCGCCCGCGGTTTCATCGCGGTCTTCCGTCCCCTGCTGATGTGGATCAACACCATCGCCAACCGGCTGGTCGCCCGGGCCGGGGAAGAACCGGTCGAGCGTGCCGCCGCCAAGGGCTACGACGTGGAGACACTGCAGCACCTCGTGGAACATTCCCGCGAACAGGGCGCCCTCGACGCCACCGACGCCACGCAGATCGCCGGGCTCATCGACCTGGACGTGCTCACCCTCGGTGACGCCGTCAGTCCGCGGTCGGTCCTGCCCGCCGGGGCCACCGTCGCCGACGTGCACGAATGGTCCCGTTCCAGCGGCCACATGCGTGCCCTGATCGACGACGGCACCGACGTCCCCCACCTCGTGCACGTGCGCGACACCCTGCTCGCCCGGCCGGATCAGCCCGCCCGCGAGCTCTCGCGTCCCAGCCTGGTCCTGCCGGAATCGATGACCCTGTCGGACGCCCTCAACCGCATGCGTTTCTGCAACGAGCAGGTCGCAGTGGTTGTCGACGACCGCGAGGGCGTCAGCGTGATCACCTGGGACGACATCCTCCGGCGCCTGTGGCCGCGCATCGGCGAGGAACTGGACCGCACTAAGGGACGGTGACCACGACCTTGCCCGCGGCGTGGCCGTCCTCCACCACGGCCACGGCACGGGCGGCCTCACTCAACGGCAGGACACCACTGACGGTGACCTCCGCCTCCCCGGTGGCCAGGATCCGGGCCACCTCCCCGAAGACCTCGCGGGTGCGACGCCGCGGGACATCGGTGCCGCCCAGCCCCTTCACGGTCGGTTTGTCCGCCACCGAGACGAGCCGGTCGCTGAGCTCCGCCCCCTCCCGCAGAACGTCCCCGCCCACCAGGTCAAACAACGCCACCGGGCGGTCAGCCACCGCACGGACCCGCTCCACCCAGCCGGGACCGGACTCCACATGGCGCCCGCCCAGGGACTCCACCAGTTCCTTCTTCCGAGCCGAGGCCACCCCCACCACATCGATGCCCCGCGCGGTGGCCAGCGACGTCACTGCGGTACCCACCCCACCGCCGGCGCCGAGCACCACGAACTGCTCCCCCGCCCTCAGCTCCAGCATGTCAATGAGGTCCAGGGCCGTTCCGTAGGCCACCGGGATACACGCCGCATGCTGCACCTCCAGCCCGTCGGGGACCGGGGTGACCGAGGGACCGGCCAGCAGCGCCTGTTCACCGAAGGAACCGTGCCCGGCCGCCGAGGATCCGAAGACCAGCTGACCGGGTTCGACCCCCTCCACGCCCTCCCCCACCGCGACCACCGTGCCGGCCGCCTCCCGGCCGAAGGCCATGGGGAAGATCACCTCGAAATCGTTGGTGCCCTCGCGGGTGTTCAGGTCACCGGGGTTGACGGAGGTGGCATGCACGTTGATGAGCACCTCGCCGGGGCCGGGGGTCGGGGCAGGCACCTCCAGGTGCTGGAGAACCTCGGGACCACCATGGGAGTTGAAGCCGAAAATACGCATACCGCCCATGCTAGGGAACAACCGACCTATGCTGGCGGGCATGAGCATCTCTGATCTTGATCAACAGTGGCTGGCCCGAGCCGTTGACCTGGCAGAACAGGCCCTGGAAACCGGAAACGACCCCTATGGCTCGGTCCTCGTCGCCGGCGACGGCACCGAAATATTCGCCGATCACAACCAGACCGCCGGCGGCGATGATACCCGCCACCCCGAATTCGCCATCGCGCGTTGGGCCGTCGAAAACCTCACACCCGAAGGACGGTCCCGGGCCGTGGTCTACACCTCGGGCGAACACTGCCCCATGTGTGCCGCGGCGCATGGCTGGGTGGGACTGGGCCGCATCGTCTACGCGGCATCCTCGGAGCAGATCGCCGGTTGGCGCGCGGAGCTGGGCCGCCCGGTGGCACCCGTCGCCCCGGTCCCCGTCCAGGAGATCGTTCCCGACATCGTCGTCGACGGACCGGACGAAGGACTGACGGAACGGGTGAGGGATCTGTTCGCGAAATCTCCGCGGTGAGGCGGACGCCCCCACGAAAAGTGCCCCCAGTCGGGTTCGAACCGACACTGAACGGATT
>CAYSIP010000329.1:0-2428 GCA_964431055.1 uncultured Corynebacterium sp.
TGGATGGTCGCCGGCCGAAGCTGTACGGCGAGGGGCTCAACGTGCGGGACTGGATTCACGTCGACGACCACAACGACGCGGTGCTGCGGATCATCGAGGCGGGCCAGCTAGGGGAGACATACCTCATCGGCGCGGACGGGGAACAGAACAACAAGACCGTCATCGAGTTGATCCTCCAGCTCATGGGACAGCCGAGCGACGCCTATGAGCACGTCACCGATCGGGCGGGACACGATCTGCGCTATGCCATCGACTGGACACGGTTGCGCGACGAGCTGGGCTGGCGGCCGGCGTACGACTCATTCCGGGCAGGACTGGAGCGGACGATTGAGTGGTATCGCGACAACGAGGCGTGGTGGCGCCCGCAGAAGGAGGCGATCGAGGCCATGTACGCCGAGGCCGGTCAGTAGGCGGCTGATTGGTGTGAGCCTCGATGGTTCCACTATGATGGCGTGCTGTTGAGGAGGCGTCGCCTAGTCAGGTCTATGGCGCCCGCCTGCTAAGCGGGTTTGGGGCTTAACCCCCATCGCGGGTTCAAATCCCGCCGCCTCCGCCACAACGACAGGAGCCCCGGTCCGATCGACCGGGGCTCCTGTGTTGGTGGGTGTCAGGCGAGGTTGGCCTTGAGCTTGTCCAGCTCGGCCCGGACCTCCGCGGGGACGTCGCCCAGCTTGTCGAACCACTCCTCGATCAGCGGGATCTCCTTCTGCCACTCCTCGGCGTCGAATCGGGTCGCTGCCTCGAGCTTGGCGGGATCCATGCTGAGACCCTCGACGTTCAGCGAACCTTCGGCCGGAATCGCGCCGGCGGGGGTGTCGATGGCCTCGGCCTGGCCCTCCAGACGGCGGACGATCCACTCGAGCACGCGGCTGTTCTCACCGAAGCCCGGCCACAGGAACTTGCCTTCGGGCGACTTGCGGAACCAGTTGACGAAGAAGATCTTCGGCAGCTTGTCGCCGCCCTTCTTGCCGATGTCGATCCAGTGCTGGAGATAGTCGTTGGCGTTGTAGCCGATGAACGGCAGCATCGCCATCGGGTCGCGACGGACGACACCCACCGCGCCGGTGGCCGCGGCTGTGGTCTCCGACGAGCAGGTGGCACCCATGAACGTGCCGTGGTTCCAGTCGCGGGACTGGGCGACCAGGGGGATGGTCGAGGCGCGGCGCCCACCGAAGAGGATCGCGTCGACGGGGACACCCTTCGGGTTGTTGAAGTCGTCCGACAGAATCGGGCACTGCTCGATCGGGGTGGTGAAGCGGCTGTTCGGATGGGCGGCCTTGCTCTCGGACTCGGGCGTCCACGGCTTGCCGTGCCAGTCGGTCAGCTCATCGGGCTCGAAGTCGGTCATCTCCTCCCACCAGACATCGCCATAGGGAGTCAGGGCGACGTTAGTGAAGAGCGAGTTGCCGGCCTCGATGGTCCGCATGGCGTTCGGGTTGGTGTGATAACCCGTGCCGGGGGCGACGCCGAAGAAGCCGTTCTCGGGATTGACGGCGTACAGGCGACCGTCCTCACCGAAACGCATCCAGGCGATGTCGTCGCCCAGGGTCTTGACGGTCCAGCCGGGGATGGTCGGCTCGAGCATCGCGAGGTTGGTCTTGCCGCAGGCGGACGGGAAGGCGGCGCAAACGACGTACTTCTTTCCCTCCGGAGACGTCAGCTCCAGGATCAGCATGTGCTCGGCGAGCCAGCCCTCGTCGTGGGCCATCGCCGACGCGATGCGCAGGGAATAACACTTCTTGCCGAGCAAGGCATTGCCGCCGTAACCCGACCCGTAGGACCAGATCTCCCGGGTCTCCGGGAAGTGGGAAATATATTTGGTCGAGTTGCACGGCCACGGCACGTCCTCCTCGCCCTCGGCGAGGGGGTGGCCGACCGAGTGGAGGGCCTTGACGAAGGGCCGGTCTTCGCCCATGGCCTCCAGCGCCTTGGCGCCCATGCGGGTCATGATCTTCATGGAGATCACGACATATTCCGAGTCGGTGATCTCGACACCGAACTTCGGGTCCGCTGCGTCGATCGGGCCCATGCAGAACGGCACGACGAACATCGTGCGGCCCTTCATGGACCCGTCATAGAGCTCGGTCATCGTCTGCTTCATCTCGGCGGGCGCCATCCAGTTGTTGGTCGGGCCGGCGCCGGCCTCGGTCTCGGAGCAGATGAACGTCTGATTCTCGACGCGGGCGACATCGGAGGGGTCCGAGCGGAAATAGAAGGAGTTGGGCTTCGCTTCTTCGTTGAGTCGGATGGCGACGCCTCGGTCGACGAGGTGGTCGGTGAGTTCCTTCCACTCGGCGTCGGATCCGTCGCACCAGCGAATCGCGTCGGGCTTCGTGAGCGCGGCTATTTCGTCAACCCACGCCAGGAGACCGGCATGGGTTGTGGGTGCGTTCTGGCCAACGGTGGCAGTCACGTCCTTGTACTCCTG
>CAYSIP010000330.1:0-2420 GCA_964431055.1 uncultured Corynebacterium sp.
TGGGTGAGGACCGTGGGCAGGTTGGCGCCGGGTCCGTTGAGGTTGATGCGGACTTTGAACTCCTCCGGTGCCTCCACGGACTCGATCCGGGCCAGGGACCCCTTGATGGCCGACTCCTCCAGGGTCATCGCCCGCTCGATGTTGGCCTTGACGGCCTCGGCGTTGAACGGCTCGCCGTCGATGAAGGTCACGTCGTCCCGCAGCGACATCTCCAGCGCGGTGCCGTCGTCGACGAACTCCCACTCGGTCGCCAGCATCGGCTCCAGCTCACCGGCCTCGTTCTTCCAGATGAGCTGGTCATAGGCCAGCCAGAAGAAGATCATGTCCCAGGCGTTCCCCGAGCGGTGAGGATCCATGGTGGAGGGGTTCTGGACGAAGATGTAGCGGAACGTGCCGTCAGGGTTGATCTCTCCGGTCGCGCCGGTCACCCCGCCCGTCGAGGCGCCCTCCTCGGACCCTCCGCCGTTGCCCCCGCCGCACGCGGTCAGGGCCAGGGTGCCGACCAGCACCACACTCATTATCCTGCGTCGTGACGTCAAGACACACACTCCTTCGTGCGGGACCCGGACTGTCTACCTCGGGTCATCAGGTGGCCGACCGGGCCACGCGGTGTTCTGCGAGTACAGCGCGGATCACCCGCGACGCCAATGGGGAGAAGCACACAAGGTCGCGAGCATCTGTAGTCATGAATCCACCGCGTGGCCGGGGCCTTGAGCTGCCTGTGCCCGGGACGCAGGCAGCCGTCCCAGGTCAGCCGGTGAATTGACCGCCGGCCGGGTGCAGCATCTGGCCGGTCATGAAGGAGGACTCATCGGTCGCCAGGAAGAAGCAGGCTGCTGCCTGCTCCTCCGGGGTGCCGTTGCGACCCATCGGGGTGATGCTCATCGCCTGGGCGTGGGCGGGACTGTCCTCCGGCACGTCCCACATGGGGGTGGTGGTGTAACCGGGGCCCACCGCGTTGACCCGGATGCCGGTCTTGGCCAGCTCCAGGGCCATGACCTTGGTCAGCATGTGCACACCAGCCTTGGAGACGCAGTAGGGCGAGGCTCCGGCCAGCGGGATCTTGGCGGCCGAGGAGGCGATGTTGATGATCGATCCACCGCTGCCCTGCTTGAGCATCTGCCGGGCGGCCGCCTGGCCGGTGAGCATCACGCCGGTGACGTTGATGTCGATCACCCGGCGGAAGATGGCTGGGTCGAGGTTGTGCACGTGGAAGGTGTCCTTCTCGACCCGCTCCACCCGCTCCTGCGGAGCTCCGGCGACGGTCACGCCGGCGGAGGCCACCGCCACGTCGAGGCGCCCGAAGGTGTCCACCGTGACCTGAAGCATCCGGTCGGTGTCCTCCTGGCTGGTGGTGTCGACCTGCACATAGACGGCGCGGCGGCCTTCGGCCTCCACGCGGGCGACAGCGTCGTCGCCGGGCTGCAGGTCGGCGATGACGATGTCAGCGCCTTCACGGGCGAATCGCACGGCGCAGGCCGCTCCGATGCCGCTGGCGCCGCCGGTGATGAGGGCGACCTTTCCGGTCAGTGCTCCCATGGGGGATTCTCCTTGTGGTGACGAGGTGTGAAAATGGATGGACAAAGACGGTCCGAGGAATCAGTCACCCGTCACACCGACGCCGCGGAAGTGCGGCGCATAGGCGGGGGTATATCCCTCGGGCAGGACGACGTTGTCGGTCCAGGCTGACGGTGGGGTGAAGAGCATGACCGGGAAACCGTTCAGCAGTTCCTTCTCGGCCTCGATCATCGCGTGAATCCCGGGGATTCGGTCTTCACGTGATGTACCTTCTAGGGAGGCGTTCCACGCTGCCGTGAACTCTTCGGAGGTGTTTTCCCACGGATTGGCGAACTGACCCGACAGGTTGCGTTGGTACTGGTTCGTCGGGTCTACGACAGGAGCGCTGAGACCCGGGAAGGCGTGCCCCTCTAAACGGGAGTAGAAGGTGACTGCCGTCGTCGGTGACTCGATGACACGGGTCTCCGCCTTCAGCCCCACCTCGGCGAACATGGGCACCATCGCCTCCGCGAGCGCCCTGTGGTCGTCCAGACCGGGGATGAGCAGCTCGAACTCGACGCCGTCGGCGTAGCCAGCCTCAGCGAGCAACTCCTTGGCCCTCTCCGGGTCGTAGCCGTACTCGGGGTCATCCGGTGTGACCTCGGGGTGGTAGGCCCAGTGGTCGGGAGGCAAGAACTGGGCGAGCGGCTCGCCGGCGCCGAAGAAGACCCCGTCGATCAGCGCCTGTCGGTTGATCGCGTGCTCCGCCGCCTTCCTGACGCGGGGATCGTCGAAGGGCTCCTTGTCAGCGTTGAAGGTGAATCCGAAGATGTTGCTGCTGCGGGAGGGTGCGACGTTGAGCCCGGCAGCCTCGGCGGACTCCTGGTCCTGCGGCATGAGGTAGGTCAGCTCGCCCTGGCCCG
>CAYSIP010000331.1:0-2367 GCA_964431055.1 uncultured Corynebacterium sp.
CGCCGAGCGCCGATCCGCAGAGCGCCGCCGCCCTGCAGGACTCCGTCATCTGGACCATGTTCCACTACGGCATGGCGGGTTGGGCGATGTACTCGTTGCTCGGCATGGCCATGGGTTATTTCGCCTACCGCTGGGGCATGCCGCTGTCCATCCGCGCCGCCCTGTATCCACTGCTGGGCAAGCGCGTGCGCGGCGTCAGCGGCGACATCCTCGACATCATCGTCCTGGTGGGCACCGTCATGGGCGTGGCCACCTCGATGGGCATCGGCGTCGTCCTGCTCAACGTCGGCTTCTCGCTGCTCTTCGGCCTGCCGCAGGGCCTCGGCCTGCAGGTCGCCCTCGTGGCCGTCGCCGTCGTGATGACGATCGCGGCGTGCACCTCGGGCGTCGACAAGGGCATCCGCATCATCTCCGAGCTGAACCTGTGGGTCGCCGCCGCAATGATGCTCTACATCCTCATCACCGGCAAGACCGCCTTCCTGCTCAACGCCCTGGTGGAGAACATCGGCCGGTTCTTCTGGACCATGCCCGAGCGCATCACCCAGACCATGGGTTACGAGCCCGGTGGCGCCGAGTGGATGTCCGGCGCCACCCTGTTCTTCTGGGCCTTCTGGCTCGCCTGGGGCCCGTTCGTCGGCCTGTTCCTGGCACGCATCTCCCGCGGCCGCACGCTGCGGGAATTCGTCATCGCCGCGATCACCATCCCGGTGCTCTGTGACCTGGTGATCGTGTCCCTGTTCGGTAACAGCGCCATCAACGAGGTCGTCTTCGAGGGCAACACCGCCTTCGGTCAGCTGGCCATCGAGAGCCCCGAGCGCGGCTGGTACGCCCTGCTCGAGATGTTCCCGGGCGCTATGTTCCTCGTCGGCCTGGCCACCCTGTCCGGCCTGCTGTTCTATCTGACGTCCGCCAACTCCGGCGCCATGGTCATGTCCAACTTCTCCTCCTCGATCCCGAACCCCTCCGAGGATGGGCCGAAGTGGCTGCGCATCTACTGGGCGATCCTCACCGCGTTGCTGACCATTGCGATGCTGCTCGCCGGTGGCGTGGTGACCATGGAGTACGCCACCCTGATCTTCGCGCTCCCCGTGACGATCGTCGCCTACCTGGTCATGTTCTCCTTCGTCAAGGCGCTGCGCATGGAGAAGGCCGACCGGGAGGGACAGATCCTGCGCCGACGCACCGAGGCCGCCACAGGCGGACGCGCGCCCGCCAGGAACTGGCGACAGCGCCTGTCCAGCATGCGCAACTACCCCTCCGACAAGGCCGTCCTGCGCTACGTCGATGAGACCATCGCCCCCGCGCTTGACGAGATCGCCGAGGAATTCCGCGAACAGGGTTACGACGTCTCGCTGTCCCGTGACGATGAGACGCCCACCGAGATTCCCGAGTACTCGCTGCACGTCTACATCCCGGAGCAGCGTACGTTCCTCTACCGGGTGGCCCCCGTGTCCACCGCGCGACCGACCTTCGGCGCCCGTCCGTCCCCCAAGGTGGATGAGTACCACCGCCTGGAGGTCTTCACCGTGACCGGTTCTGAGGGATACGACCTCTACGGAGTGTCCCGCGACCAGGTCATCGACGACGTCCTCGACCGCTTCGAGGCCCACATCGGGTTCCTCAACTACTCCGCGGAGGTGCTGACCGCGACGGTGCTCACCCCACCGGTCGTCCCCACCCCGGCCGTCGATATCGATGGGGTGGGGCCCAAGGACGACCCCATCGACCCGAGGTAACTGACCCCACTCCGGCAGAGCCCGACCATCACGCCCCCGGCTGAACGCACCATTCGTTCACCCGGGGGCGTGGTCGTTCCCGGGTGGGACCTGTCCCCATGCCCCCCTCCGGGGTTGCCCTGCCAGGCAGTCTGACCGGGCCGGCCCCGCCCCGGCCTTCCCTCTCCCCCGAAGGCCGGGGCGGCCGTCAAGAGTTACGGGGAAGGGCGCGGTCCCCACCGACACAGGGCTGGCCGGCCCTCCGGTTCCTGGGCTATGGGACATCCCGGACACCGGGATGAAGCTGGCGCCGGGGATGGCGTGCCGCCCCGCGCGGCGCCCGGTGGTCAGTGACTGACTGGGGCGTCGACAAGCCGGGTGCGCAGAATCAACAAGACCGTCCCGGAGCAATCAAGCTCCGGGACGGTCTGTCAGGCAGAGTCAGCGACTAGCGCTGCATCGTGCCGTCCTCGCCCTTGAACGGGAAGCCGAGCTCACGCAGGAGCGCGCGGCCTTCCTCGTTGTTGGTGGCGGAGGTGACGATGGTGATGTCCATGCCACGGGGACGGTCGATCTTGTCGACGTCGATCTCGTAGAACATGGTCTGCTCAGTGAGGCCGAAGGTGTAGTTGCCGTGGCCGTCGAACTGCTG
>CAYSIP010000332.1:0-2340 GCA_964431055.1 uncultured Corynebacterium sp.
CAATCAGGGCAACTACATCGGCGAAGTGCGGCAGTGGTTCGAGCTGCAGGACGACTACGACGCGTACTACATCATCCCGGACCTGCATGCGATCACCGTCCGGCAGGATCCGAAGGAGTTGCGCGAGCGCGTCTTCCGCGGGTGCGCGCAGCTGCTCGCCCTGGGCGTCGACCCCGCCCGCTCCGTGCTGTTCGTGCAGTCCCACGTGCCCGAGCACGCCGAACTGTCGTGGGTGCTCAGCTGCATCACCGGCTACGGTGAGGCCGCCCGGATGACCCAGTTCAAGGACAAGGCCGCCAAGCAGGGCACCGACGGCACCACGGTGGGACTGTTCACCTACCCGGTGCTGATGGCCGCCGACATCCTGCTCTACCGCCCGCACCTGGTTCCGGTCGGCGAGGACCAGCGTCAGCACCTCGAGCTCACCCGCGACCTCGCGATGCGCTTCAACTCCCGGTACAAGAAGACCTTCGTCGTCCCGGAGGGGAAGATCCTCGAGGGATCGGCCAAGATCTACGACCTGCAGGACCCCACCGCCAAGATGAGCAAGTCCGGCGACAACCCCAAGGGCATCGTCAACCTGCTCGACGACCCCAAGGTGTCCGCCAAGCGCATCCGCAGCGCCGTGACGGACTCCGACGGCGACATCCGCTTCGACCGCCAGATGAAGCCGGGCGTGTCCAACCTGCTGGCCATCCAGTCGGCCTTCTCGGGGCGGGCGATCGCCGACATCGTGGCCGACTACCAGTCCGCGGGCGCGGGCTACGGCGCGCTGAAGACCGACACCGCCGACGCCCTGGAGGCGTTCGTCACCCCGTTGCGCGGTCGCTTCGACGAGTTCATGTCCGACAGGGCCGAGCTCGAGCGGATCCTGGCCGACGGCGCCGACCGCGCCCGGGCCGTGGCCGGGCCGGTGCTCTCGCAGGTCTATCAGGCGGTCGGCTTCACTGCGCCCCGCCGGGGCTGACGGAGGCGGCCCACGCGGCCGCAGGATGGACAACAGCTGTAGTGCGACCGAAACGCCGTCGTCACACTACGTCCTTAGAGTCGGCTCCAGCTCATCGGGAGAGGAATCCCGGCGAGCGGTCGTATCCCACCACCTGACAAGGAGTCACAGCATGGGTCTAGTTGCCGGTCTCATCGGAATCGTCGGCGATCTCCTCCATCTACTTCTGGGTGGTCTGTAGGCGGCCCACCCCGCCAGCTGACGGCGCCCCTCACCGAACGCGGTGAGGGGCGCCGCGGCGTCCGGGCGCCGGCCGACGGGCGTGCCGACGCCGCGTCAGGCCTCGCGCGTGCCCTGCTGATAGACCTGCTTCCAGTCCCCGCCCGTGCGCTGCCAGATCGAACTGTGCAGCGACGATGCCCCGCCGGGGCCGGCGGCGCGCCACAGCAGGAGCACCACATCGTCGGACAGGCGACGCGTCTCCAGCACCTCGAGCTCGACGCCCGCCAGCGAGGTCTCGGCATCGCCGAGTTCGCGGCGGGTCCACGTCCTGCCCGCCGGGTCGACCTGCCGCCACCGCACATCGAGTAACCGGGTGAGTTGCCTGCGATCCCGGCGGACGGCGTCGGTGAGCAGCGCCTGCTCGAGGTCCACCACCAGATCCTCGACGGCGGGACCTGCGGCGGGCGCAGCGGACCCGGAATCCGCGGCGCCAGTGGGGGCGGACTCGGCACCGGAGAACAGGTCGGGCTCGGACGTATCGGCGGGCTTCGTCGTCGTCGTCGTGCTCGCCGCCCCGCTCGACCGCCGCGCGCCCGCGGACCCGGTGCCCCCGTCGGCGGCCGGGGGAACGGCCGGATCCTCACCCGCGCCCACCGCCTGAGCGCCCGGGAAGCCCGGGCCGGGCTCAGGGGACTTCTTGGCGGCGTGGGCCTTGGCGGCGCCGTTGGCGAGGACGTCGGCCTTCTCGTTGAGCTCGTGACCGGCGTGGCCCTTGACCCACTCGAAGGTGACCTTGCGGCCCTGCATCGCCTCGTCGAGGGCCTTCATCACCTCGACGTTGAGCACGGGCTTGCCGTCGGCCTTCTTCCAGCCCTTGCGCTTCCAGCCGGCCATCCACTTGGTGATGGAGTTGATGACGTACTGCGAATCGCACAGCACGTGCAGCGGCTCATCGACGTGCGCGGTCTGGCGCAGCAGATCCAGGACGGCGGAGAGCTCACCCTGGTTGTTGGTGCCACGCTTCCACCCGCCGCAGCGCCACGTCGAGTCGTCGATGTACCAGGCCCAGCCGGCGGGGCCGGGGTTTCCGAGGGCGGAGCCGTCCGCGGCGGCGATGATCGTCACGGTCGACGATCCTGCCACCGTGGCCGGCGCCACTGCGCACCGGCCAC
>CAYSIP010000333.1:0-2325 GCA_964431055.1 uncultured Corynebacterium sp.
GCCTGCTGCAGCAGCAGTTCGGCATGACGGAGCCCGAAGCCTTCCGGTGGATCCAAAAGTCGGCCATGGACATGCGCAAGTCGATGCGTGAAGTGGCCGAGGGCGTCGTGGATCTGGCCAAGAAGAACGCGAAGAAATAGGTCCTTCCCGAGGGTCGCGAACGGAGACGGTCCCGGCAGATAACGGTCTCGTATCAACCGCGTGTCCGCCCTCGACGTGGCACCCTCCTTGCGACGTACTGTGTCACAGCCCCACGCTTTGCGGGCTCCCGCACAGTCGCGGGTCAACAGGGGAGGACTGACGTGGATCGTCGCAGGTTCATCATCGCGGGGGCATCCCTCGTGGCGGCCGCACTGACCGCGAGCGCGTGCGGAACGCGCACCGAGCCCGGCACCCGGGGTGGTGGCACCGGTGGAGAGACATCCAAAGTCGCCAAGATTGGCGTCATCGCGCCCCTTTCAGGCGACCTGTCCGCCATGGGTCTGGGCATCCGCAACTCGGTGGAACTGGCGGTGCGTCAGGCCAATGAGGCGGGCGATCTGAACGGCTGGACTCTCGAGGTCGCAGCCGAGGACGATCAGGGCCAGGCGGACCCGGGCCGGAACGCGGCCACCAAGCTGGCAGCAGATAGTGACGTCATTGCGGTGGTCGGACCACTCAACTCGTCCGTGGGCCAAGCCTTGCAGCCGGTGCTCAGCCAGGCCGGAATCGCGCTCGTGTCCCCTGCGAACACGAACCCGTCCCTGACCAGGGGACCGGACCTGGCCAATCCGAAGCGAACCTACGACAACTACTTCCGCACTTGTGCCACCGATGACGTGCAGGGGCCGTTCGCCGCGAAGTACCTGCTGGACAACGACATCAGGCAGGTCGCGACGATCCACGACAAGAAGGCCTACGGGCAGGGCCTGGTCACCGCCTTCAGTGAGTACTTCTCCGCAAACGGCGGCTCCGTCGTCGCGGCGGAGACCATCAACCCGGAGGACAAGGACTTCTCCGCCGTCATCTCCAAGATCCGGGAGGCCAACCCGCAGGCTGTCTATTACGGTGGTGAGTTCCCGCAGGCCGCCCCGCTGTCCCAGCAGATGAAGGGTGCCGGTCTCAACGTGCCGCTCATGGGCGGCGACGGCATTTATGTCGAGCAGTTCATTGAGCTGGCGGGACCCAACTCGAACGGCGACCTTGCCACCTCGGTCGGGGCCCCGGTCGAAACTCTCGCGTCGGCCCAGGAGTTCGTGCAAGCCTACGAGCAGGCCAACTTCCCCGACGGCTATTCGACCTATGGCGCGTATGCCTACGACGCCGCCAATGCCATCATCGAGGCGCTCAAGACCTCCCTCGCGGATGCGCAGGACGTCAGCTCGGCACGGCAGCCGACCATCGAGGAGATCGGCAAGGTGGACTTCACTGGTGCGACCGGTGAGGTGGCCTTCGATGAGTTCGGCGACTCGAAGGCGCGGGTGTTGACTGCGTACAAGGTCGAGAATGGCAAGTGGGTCACGTCCGCGACTGAGGACTTCCAGTCATAACCACCTAGCACGGGCCCCCTGTCCGGACACATGGTCCGGTGGGGGCCCGTGCCGACGCCGCCTCGGAGCGGTGGGGGTTTCCCTCCCCGCACGCGCTTCGGCGAGAGGCCTAAGATGGACCTTTTCTTCCAGCAGCTCGTCAATGGGCTGTCCCTCGGGGCGCTGTACGGCCTGATCGCTGTGGGGTACACGGTCGTCTACGGCATCGTGCAGCTCATCAACTTCGCCCACGGTGAAATCTTCATGATCGGTGCCTTCGGCTCCTTCACCACCTGGCTGGCGCTCGGCGCCCCCGAGGACTGGTCGTGGCCGATGGCCATCTTCGTCATGTTGCCGCTCATGATGCTCGGCGGCATGATCGCCTCCGTCGGCACGGCGGTGCTCATGGAACGCTTCGCCTATCGTCCACTCCGCGGCGCACCGCGGCTTGCTCCGCTCATCTCCGCGATCGGCATCTCGATCGCCTTGCAGGAGGCCGTCCGCCTATTCTACGGCGAGATCCCCGGCTTTCCGAACGCCAAGAGTGCCATCCCCTTCCCGCGCGTCCAGGGAATTACGGGTGAGTCCGTCACCCTCGGTGTGCTCCATCTGCAGAAGTCCGCCCTGTTCACCATCGGTGCACTGATCATCTGCACCGTCTTCCTCGGCTGGTTCGTCAACCGGACCACGATGGGCCGGGCCATGCAGGCCACCTCCCAAGACCCCGACACGGCGCGGCTGATGGGCATCAACGTCGACCGTGTCATCATGGTGGCCTTCGCCGTCGGCGCCGCCCTCGCGGCCGTGGCGGGTCTGG
>CAYSIP010000334.1:0-2323 GCA_964431055.1 uncultured Corynebacterium sp.
GCCACGGGCCTGGCGATCATGGGTTTCGGCGGCGGTGCGTTGATCGCCAGTCCGGCCTCGAACACGCTGATGTCCTTCTTCGGCGGGGGTTCCGAGCCGGAGAACCTGGTCAACGGACTCTCCCAGACTTTCCTGACCCTGGCGGTGCTCTACCTCATCGTCATCGCCCTGGGCGCCTACGCCATCCGGCTCCCGCACCCGGACTGGAAGCCCGAGGGGTGGACCCCGCGCACCAGGTCGAATGAGAAACCGATGCAGACCACCGGCAGCGTTTCGGCGAACAACGCCATCCGCACCCCGCAGTTCTGGCTGCTCTGGATCGTCCTCTTCACCAACGTCACCGCCGGAATCGGCATCCTCGAGAACGCCGCGCCCATGATCGGTGACTACTTCCCGCACATCACCGCGGGTGCCGCCGCCGGCTTCGTCGGTCTGTTGTCCCTGACCAACATGGGTGGTCGTTTCGTGTGGTCGACCGTCTCCGACTGGATCGGCCGCAGGAACATCTACATGATCTACCTGGGCGTCGGACTGTTGCTCTACCTGGTGATCGCCACGGTCGGTTCAAGCTCGATGGTCATCTTCGTGATTTCCGCGCTGATCATCCTGTCGTTCTACGGCGGCGGTTTCGCGACGGTTCCGGCCTACCTCCGCGACCTCTTCGGCGTCTATCAGGTGGGTGCGATCCACGGGCGGTTGCTCACCGCCTGGTCGGCGGCGGGCATCGCCGGCCCACTGATCGTCAACATGGTCGTCGAGTCACAGGCGTCGGAAGGACGGGAAGGCCCGGAGCTCTACCAGCTGAGCCTCTACATCATGGCCGGGGTGCTGGCTATCGGATTCATCGCGAACGCACTGGTCCGTAAGGTGAACCGGAAGCACTTCGAGGACGACGCGGTCGTGCAGGCCAAGATCGACGCCGACCGCCAGGCCGCCCTCGATGTGGAGGCCGCGGCCGCGGAGGCGGGGAAGAACATGGCCAACGCCAGCCGGATCCATTCCACCGTGTCCCTGATTCTGGCGCTGTTCATCGGTTCGAGCCTGATCTTCGGTCTGGTGCAGACCGCGATCAAGGCGGCCGGTCTGTTCATCTGACCTGTCTCCAACTCGCCCGGCCCTACGGTAGTGTCGTGCCCGCCCGCATTGATCTCGGGTGTCCCCGCGTCAGTCGCCGATGGGCCGGCCTAGCGGGTGCGGTGGCCCTGGCGTCGACGTACGTCTCCTGCGGGTCCCCGGACCCGGCCCCGCTCATCCCGCGGTTCAAGGCGCAGGCGGGGAAGCTGGGTTCAGGAAGGCCGTGACCTGAACTGGAGGCAAGGGCAAGCCGACCCGCTTCTGGGGCAGGGTGGAGATTGAGGGACGTCAACAGCTCTCCCATGTGTCGGACCTCCCCGTCGGACAGCGGTAGCAGACGGCCCGCACGCAACCGGGTGGATGCTCGGACGAGTCGGCCCAGGCGAGCTCGAAAAACAGTTGAGGGAGCTCCTCGAACGCTACTGAACGTGCCTCAGAGAATTTGGATTCCTGCCTGCATGTATGGTTTAATTCCTGGGTTACCTGAGCAGGTCGGTCCGGAGTGCGTTTCCGAACCCGGTCCGAGACCCTTCGACATCGCCCGTACCGCGGTGTTCGTCGCTGAGTTTCAGAGCCAGGTGATTGAGTACATCGACCGCGTGCGTCCGGGACGGAAATCCGGCGCACATCAACTCCAGGTCAGGAGACCAACAGTGATTCAGCAGGAATCGCGTCTGAAGGTCGCCGATAACACCGGTGCACGAGAGATTCTGTGCATCCGTGTCCTCGGCGGATCCACCCGACGCTTTGCCGGCATTGGCGACACCATCGTCGCCACTGTCAAGGAAGCTGCCCCGGGCGGCAACGTCAAGTCCGGCGAGATCGTCAGGGCCGTCATCGTCCGCGCGAAGAAGGAGACCCGTCGTGCAGACGGCTCCTACATCCGCTTCGACGAGAACGCAGCTGTCCTCATCAAGAACGACAATGAGCCCCGCGGCACCCGTATCTTCGGCCCCGTCGCGCGCGAGCTTCGTGACAAGAAGTTCATGAAGATCGTGTCGCTCGCACCGGAGGTGATCTAGTTGAAGATCCACAAGGGCGATATGGTCCTCGTCATCTCTGGCCCCGATAAGGGTGCCAAGGGCAAGGTCATCCAGGCGTTCCCGAGGACCGACAAGGTCCTCGTCGAGGGCGTCAACCGCATCAAGAAGCACGTCGCTGACTCCTCCCAGGAGCGTGGCGCACAGTCCGGCGGCATCGTCACCCAGGAGGCACCGATCCACGTCTCCAACGTGATGGTCCTCGACTC
>CAYSIP010000335.1:0-2317 GCA_964431055.1 uncultured Corynebacterium sp.
TGTCGCGCACCCGCTGGCGTTCCTTCAGTCCACGCATCATCTCGTTGAAGCCGGCCTGGAGCACGCCGATCTCGGAGCCGTCGTAGATGTCGACCTCGGCGTCGGTCTCCCCGCGCCGGACCTTGTTGATGGCCCCCTGCAGTTCCAGGATGGGATCCACCACACTCATGATCGCCAACGTGGTGCCGAAGAAACCGGTGACCAGTGCGGTGATCGACAATGCCGTGATCGCGGGCATCAGGTCGCTGGCGTCGTCGGTGAAAAATCCCTGGGCCTGTCCCACCATGAGCAGCAGGATGCCGAGGACCGGGACGGCCGTCGTCATCGTCCAGGTCATGCGCAACCGCTGCTTGATCGGCGGCTCCAGCGTCGAGTCCTCGAACCTGCGGGCCAGTGCCTCCGCCGCGACGGGGCGCACCAGCCGCTCCGCCTGCAGGTAGGTCAGCAGCACCACGACCATGCCCGCCAGCGACGTCCCGATGGCGATGACCAGCGCCACCCGCCAACTGTCCCGCGCCACGACGACCACCGCGATCGCGATGCCGACGATCCACACCACCGCACACACGAAGGCCTGGTAACCGGGGATGCGCATGACCAGGTTGCGCACCATGTTCGGGTCATGTTCCTCGGGACTCCGCTGCCAGTCGAGGACGGGCCGGAAGAGGAAGAACGTGACCACGATGCCGATGACCACCGCAAAGATCAGATACCCCACCCCGATCGTGGTCAGGTAGGGGATGTCCGTGGAGAAGGCGCTGAGCTCCGGCAGCGGGATCAGCAACCGGATGAACGTCATGATCGCCAACGCGCCGATGACGTTGGAACCGAGCACGAGCGCGGCATACAGGGGCCAGGATGTGCCCCACAGCCATTTCAGCGCACGCAGCAATCGACTCATGGTTCACCACTTTATCCCTTCCCCCGGATCCCGCGTGGGCGGTCCACCCGGACGGTGGATAGGCTGATGGGGGTGAACACCCCAGCGCTCACCGTGGCCGACCGCCTCGCCGACACCCCCACCGTCCGCGACACGGTCCTGGCCGCCGCCACCGCAGCCCGGGCGAAAGTCCGCGACGACTCGATGGAACTCGGCCGCGCCATGACCCACGCCTGGCTGCTGACCGGCCCGCCCGGGTCCGGACGCTCCGTCGCGGCCATTGCCTTCGCCGCCGCCCTCCAGTGCGAGGATCAGGAGGTGGCCGGTTGCGGCCGCTGCGAATCCTGTCGGGCAGTTTTCGCCGACGCCCACACCGACGTTCTCCATCTCGTGCCGAAGGAACTGTCCATCGGCGTCGAGGCGATCAGTGAGATCCGCCGCGAGGCGGCGAAGATGCCGACGGTCTCCGACTGGCGCGTCGTCATCATCGAGGACGCCGACCGGCTCACCGACGAGGCCGCGGACGCGATGCTCAAGACCGTCGAGGAACCGCCGGAGCACACCGTCATCCTCCTGTGCGCGCCGTCGACCGACCCCGAGGACTTCTCGGCGACGCTGCGCTCCCGTTGCCGGCACCTGTACATCCCCTCGCCCTCCGTCGACGAGATCGTCCGCATCCTCACCCGGGAGACCGGTGCAGGCATTGACGACGCCCGGTTGGCCGCCGTCGCCTCCCTCCGCCACGTCGGCCGGGCCCGCCGTCTGGTCATTGACCCGGAGAACCAGAAACGCCGCGCCCAGATCCTCAATCTCGCCGAGATGATCTTCCACCGCGACGAGGCGTTCAAGGCCTCCCAGGCCTTCGTCAAGAAGGTGGAGAAGGACGTCAAGGAAGTCCTGGAGGAGGAGAACGCCGTCGAGCTCGCGGAACTGGAGCGCGCCCTGGGTAAGGGGGGACGCGGCAAAGGCACCCAGAAGGCCATGCAGGGCAGCGCCGGCGTCATTTCCGAGCTGGAAAAGCGGCAGAAGGCTCGCAAGACCCGCCGGATCCGTGATCCCCTCGACCTCGCGCTCGTGGACCTCACCAGCCTCTACCGCGACGCGCTGATGGTGAAGGTCGGGGCAGACGTCCAGCTCACCCACCCCGACTTTGAGGGCCTCGCCCGCGACCTGGCTGGGCGGGTCAGCGAAGAGGGCATCGTGGCCTGCCTCGACGCGATCGCCGCCTGCCGGGAACACATCGGGCAGAACGTCACCCCGGTCATCGCTTTCGACGGCATGGTCGGCCGGATCCGCAAGGCATGTGGTGTGTCCTGAGCTGCTGTTTTCCTGCGACTGTCGGTGTGCGGTAAGGTGTCTGCTCGGTGCACATGTTAATTTCGGCACCACGCCGCCTTAGCTCAGTCGGTAGAGCGTCTCACTCGTAATGAGAAGGTC
>CAYSIP010000336.1:0-2280 GCA_964431055.1 uncultured Corynebacterium sp.
GGCTGGCGAAGTCGATGCCGTAGAAGCACGGCCACTTCACCGGCGGGGAGGCGATGCGCACGTGCACCTCGGCTGCGCCGGCCTCCCGCAGCATGCGGATGAGCGCGCGCTGGGTGTTGCCGCGGACGATGGAGTCGTCGACGACGACCAGCCGCTTGCCGGCGATGATCTCGCGCAGCGGGTTGAGCTTGAGGCGGATGCCCAGCTGCCGCAGCGTCTGCGAGGGCTGGATGAAGGTGCGCCCGACATAGGCGTTTTTGACCAGGCCCTGGCCGAAGGGGATGCCGGACTCACGGGCGTAACCCACGGCCGCGGGGGTGCCGGAATCGGGCACCGGGATGACCAGGTCACCCTCGGCCGGGTATTCCCTGGCCAGTCGGCGGCCGATCTCCATACGGGCGACCTGCACGCTCCGCCCGCGGATGACGGAGTCCGGGCGGGCGAGGTAGACGTACTCGAAGACGCAACCCTTGTGGGCGGTCTCTGCGAAGCGTTCGGTGTGCACGCCGGCCTCGTCGATGGCGACGAGCTCACCGGGTTCGATCTCGCGGACGAAGGAGGCTCCGACGATGTCGAGGGCGCAGGTCTCGGAGGCGACGACCCAGCCGCGCTCAAGGCGGCCGAGCACCAGCGGACGCACCCCGTGGGGGTCGCGGGCCGCGTAGAGGGTGTGACCGTCGGTGAAGGTGAGACAGAACGCGCCGCGGACGCGCGGCAGGAGCTGACGTGCCGATTCCAGGACGGAGACGTCCTCGCTGACGGCGTTCACCAGCAGGGCGCTCATCACGGCGGTGTCGGAGGTCGCGTCCCTGCCACTGAGCAGCTTGAGGCCGATCGCCTCGTCGCGCAGCTCCTGGAAGTTCACCAGGTTGCCGTTGTGTCCCAGGGCCACGTCGGTGCCGGTGGGAGAGGTGCGGAACATCGGCTGCACGTTGTCCCAGTGCGCCCCGCCGGCCGTCGAGTAGCGGGTGTGCCCGATGGCGATGTCACCCTGCAGCGCGCCCAGGGACGGCTCGTCGAAGATCTGGGACACCAGCCCGGTGTCCTTGAACACCACGATCCGGTCACCGTCACCGACGGCGATGCCGGCGGCTTCCTGACCGCGGTGCTGGAGGGCGAACAATCCGAAGTAGGTCAGCTTGGCGACGTCTTCACCTGGGGCCCAGACACCGAAGACACCGCACTCCTCGCGGGGTTCCTGCTCACCGCGGTCATCCAGAGGGAGGTGATCTGCGGGCGCGTTGGTCGATTCGGTCCGGGAACGGTCCTTGAATACCACGTTCACAACCCTAGTCCGTCGCGCCCCTACAAACTAATGACCGGCAGCCAACGGGCCACCTCACCTGCCCGCGAGCCGGAGACCTCGACCCGGCCGGCGGCCGTCGCGGACGCCAGGTCCTCCTGCCCGGTGGCCAGCCGCAGCCAGGTGCGGGCGTCGGTCTCGACGACGTTGGGAGGGGTGCCGCGGGTGTGGCGGGGCCCCTCGATGCACTGGACCGCCACGAAAGGGGGGATCCGCAGCTCGACGCTGTTGCCCGGCGCGTCCCCGGCGAGTGTGCGGGCGGTGAGTTTTACGGCGTCGGCAAGCATCTTCCGGGACGGCTTCTCGACGCCCGCGGCACCGTCGGCGTCTCGGATCCAGTCGGCGACGGCGTCGACGGCGGCGCGGGTGGCGGCGGGGTCAGCAGAGGTGGCCATGTCCGCCGATCCTAGTTACGCGGGGTTGCATGGTGCGTTATGGTTAGCGGAAATTGCCCTGTTTGTTCGCCCTGAGAAAGTCTGTCCGCATGACGAACGTCACCAAGTCCCCGGAGGTCACCCTCCGTTTCCTCGCCGCCCCCACGGACGTCCTCATGGCCGGTTCCCACGGTGTGGGTGGCGGCCGCGTCCTCGAATGGATCGACAAGGCCGCCTATGCCTGCGCGACCCAGTGGTCCGGCACCTACTGCGTGACCGCCTACGTCGGCCACATCCACTTCACCCGCCCCATCCCCTCCGGCCACATGGTGGAGGTCCGGTCGCGCATCGTCATGACGGGCCGCTCCTCGATGCACATCGTCAACGAGGTGCTCTCCGCCGATCCGCGCGAGGGCGTGTTCACCCGCGCGTGTGACTGCCTGGTCATCTTCGTGGCCAAGGACACCGCCACCGGAAAGTCGCAGGAGGTCCCGACCCTCGAGCCGACCACCGAGGAGGAGCGCCGCGTCCGGGACGCCGCGCTGACCCGCATCGACCTGCGCAAGGCCATCGAGGCGGAGATGGAGAAGCAGACCTACGACG
>CAYSIP010000337.1:0-2271 GCA_964431055.1 uncultured Corynebacterium sp.
GCAACCGTCACACAATTCACGCTAAGCTTGTCCAAGCACGTGCGTGTCCGATCTGCGGGAGGGGAAGCCTGCAGCGCGCCACCTGCTGAAGGGTTGATGAATATGGCTAATGCAGACAAAGGAACTTTTCTGACGGTCGCGGAGGTCGCAGAGATCATGCGAGTCTCCAAGATGACCGTGTACCGGTTGGTTCACGCAGGTGACCTGCCGGCCGTTCGCGTGGGACGCTCGTTCAGGGTCCACGAGAAGGCGGTCAACGACTACCTCGACTCTTCGTACTACGACGCCGGATAAGTCTCCCCCTCCGCCTGCGGCGCCCGTCACTCGGTATGAGTGGTGGGCGCCGCGGGTCTTTTTGGCCGACAGCTCGGGGGTCGGTATGATGGATCCCATTCGTGCCGACGGTCCGGACGCGCAGCCAGCGCAGTCGAGAGTGCACCTCGAGGTCTGTCGGCAGGTTACGTACGTACTCACTCACTATCTGAGGAGACCCCATGGGTTCAGTCATCAAGAAGCGCCGCAAGCGCATGTCCAAGAAGAAGCACCGCAAGATGCTGCGACGCACCCGCGTTCAGCGTAGGAAACTGGGCAAGTAGTTCTCCCGGTGCGCCGGAGGCCGCCGTCTCACCCCTGCGAAGGGGAGGGGACGGCGGCCTCCGGTCTTTCCTGGCACAGGCCAGGTGTCAGCCCTGCGGCAGACGGAGCAGGCCTACTGCGGCTGCTTCTCCCGGCGGAACACCCGCCAGCTGCCCAGGCTCGCTGCGGCGGTGACCACGGCGGGCAGTCCCCAGGTGCGTACGGCGCGGCGGACGCTGCGGTAGTCCCGGATCTCCCAGCCCCGCTGCTCGGCCTCCTCGCGCAGTTTCTTGTCCGGGTTGATCGCCACGGCGGTGCCCACCATGGACAGCATGGGGATGTCGTTGATCGAATCGGAGTAGGCGGTGCAGCGGGCCAGGTCAAGTTGTTCGATGGCGGCGAGGGCCGCCACGGAGTGCTTCTTGCCGGGGCCGTGGAGAATGTCGCCGACAAGGCGGCCGGTGAAACGTCCGTCCTCCACCTCGGCGACGGTGCCCAACGCGCCGGTGAAGCCGAAGCGCTTCGCCAGGATGTGGGCCAGCTGCACGGGGGTGGCGGACACGAGCCACACCTGGTGGCCGGCGGCCAGATGCATGCGGGCCAGTTCCCGGGTGGCGGGCCAGGCCTTGTCGATCATCGAGGAGTCCACGATCTCCTCGCACAGCTCGACGAGCTCGGCGACGCTCTTGCCCTTGATGAACTCCAGGGCCTGAGTACGTCCCTCGGCCACGTCCGCGGCGTTCTCGGATCCGGTGATGCGGAATTTCAGCTGTTTCCAGGCGATGGGCAGGATCTCGGAGAGGCGGAAGTACTTCTTCCGGAAGAGTCCCATTGCGAAGACGATGAGCGAGGACCCCTGGATGAGGGTGTTGTCCACGTCGAAGAATGCGGCCGCCCCGATGTCCTGGGGGACGTCGGGGTCGGGGGTGCTGATGTGGATGCCACCGGCGGCCTCGATGGAACCGCTGACGGAGTCGACTCCGGAGGAGAAGGCGTCCAGTTCGATTCCGAATGTCTCCTCGACAGCGGCGGCAGCGGCGGCTTCACCTGCAGCGCGCTGGGACTGCTCGTCGATGGGTGGGAGTGCGCGGTCCTCCAGGAATCGGCGGAGGTTACCGCGGGTGGCGCTCCAGCTGGCGAGGAATTCCTGGGGGGTGCCCGGGAAGAGGGGGTCGTTGGGGGAGGGGCTCACGGCGCGTTCCGGGCCTTCCTGTGTGCGGGGCGGATGGGGTCTGGCGGTATCGTGTCCATGGTAGGCGTGCGACGGGCGACATGCCCGGTTGAAGGAGACTGGTGGACGATGGCGCAGACGGTGGAGCTGATGGTGCGGACGACCTGTGGATCATGTGCCCGGGTAGAGGAGCAGATCACCCCCGTCGTGGCGGCGGCCGGACTGGAGTTGGCGGTGCTCAACGTCGACCATGACCCGGAGCTGGCGATGGAGTTCGGCGACCGGGTGCCGGTGGTCGTCATTGATGACGAGGAGTTCGCCTGCTGGGAGGTCGACAATGACGAACTGGCTGCTGCCCTCGGCTGAGCTGACGGACCCGATGGGGGTTTCCCACGAATCGGGGGTATCCTTTTGTATGATCCACCCCGACGGCGACTGCACGGAGCGTTCTCGGGGACCTGTACCTGATATGTCCGTGAAGCTGAAAGCGGTGAAGGAAAACGTGAGTGTGCTCGTCGTGGGAA
>CAYSIP010000338.1:0-2269 GCA_964431055.1 uncultured Corynebacterium sp.
CAAGTGGTTCGTCCCGGGCCTGATCGACGGCAGCGTCGGTTTCGGCGGAGAAGAATCCGCCGGCGCCTCTTTCCTGCGTCAGAACGGCACCGTCTGGTCCACCGACAAGGACGGCCTCATCCTCGACCTGCTCGCCGCCGAAATCACCGCCGTGACCGGGAAGACCCCCTCTCAGCGCTACGCGGAGCTGGCAGAGCAGTTCGGCGCCCCGGCCTACGCGCGCATCGACGCGGCCGCCAACCGTGAGCAGAAGGCGGCGCTCAAGGCGCTGTCCCCGGAGCAGGTCACGGCCACCGAGCTCGCGGGCGAACCGATCACCGCCAAGCTGACCGACGCGCCGGGCAACGGTGCGGCCATCGGCGGGCTCAAGGTGACGACCGAAAACGCCTGGTTCGCGGCCCGCCCCTCGGGCACCGAGGACAAGTACAAGATCTACGCGGAGTCCTTCCGTGGTGAAGATCACCTGAAGCAGGTGCAGGACGAGGCTCAATCCGTCGTCAGCGCGGTGCTGGGGCAGTAGCCACCGAAACCCCAGCTCGGGGAGGGCCAGACGTGGTCGACCCCCGTCGAACCCGGGGTGGCTCTTCCCCGGATGATCCGGGTGGCCAGGCGGAATCGGCCCGCGGCTGGTCAGCGCAGCCTGCGGCCACGGCGAATAAGTATGTACCGGGGGTGGAAGTTGGGATAAGGTCGGACACTGTGTCGACCATTGAAATGACCGACGAGGCACGGCGGCCCGCGGCCGAAACCGAGCCGACGTCCTCCCCCGCGCCCGCGACGGGGGCCCGCATGGGCCCCCGGTCCCGCGTGGCGCTCGACATCCTCAGCTTCATCGCCCGTTTCGGGATGGCAGGTATCTGGCTGTGGGCGGGTTTCTCCAAGCTCGGCAACGAGATGGGCGTGGCCCAGTCCGTGCTGGCCTACGAGATGTTCACCCCCGAGGTGGCCAACTTCATCGCCCTGATCCTGCCCCCGCTCGAGATCGCAGCGGGCTTCATGCTCCTGCTGGGCATCTTCCTGCGGCCCACCGGCAAGATCACCGCTTTCGTCCTGGCGCTGTTCACCATCGGCCTGATCCAGGCCTGGGTGCGTGGGCTGGCCATCAACTGTGGTTGCTTCAGCGTGAACATCAACGACGACGGTGACACCATGACCTACCTGTGGGCGGTGCTGCGTGATCTCGGATTCCTCGCGGCGTCGCTGTGGGTCGCCTACCGGCCCTTCAGGAAGTGGGCTGTGTACCCCTGATCCCGGGCAGGGGGCAGGGGCGCACCCGTGGCGCCGCCGGCACTTTCGCAGATTCAACCTCAAAAACAAACTGGAACAAGGTATTTAATAGTGAGCACCAAGGTCAGTGACCCGAACGCAAAGGGCGGCAGCGGCTTTCTCTGGGCCATCGTCGCCGTCGTGGTGATCGCCATCGCGGTGATCGCCTACATCATCTTCTCCGGACAGGGAGCCAAGACAGAGCACCTCGCGGACCGCGAGTTCGAGCAGGTCAGCTTCGAGGCTGACTTCGGGGGCAACACGGTCACCCTGGCGGCCGGGGGCACTGACGAGAACACCCCTGAGGTTGACCTCTACGAGGACTTCTCCTGCCCCCACTGCGCCACCCTCTCCGAGAACAGTGACGAGGACATGAAGAACGCGGTTGAGGGCGGGGAACTCGTCGTCAACGTCCACACCCTCAACTTCCTGGACCGTGGAGCCACCGACGGTCACTCCACCCAGTCGCTGGCCGCGCTGCTCGCCGTCGAGGAGGCCGGGGACCCGGCCCTGTACTGGAACTACCGCGGCATGCTCATGGAGGAGCAGGAGGACATCTACAACAAGTGGAGCAATGACGACTTCGCGAACGCCGCGGAGGAGCTCGGTGCCCCCGGTGAGGTGGTCGACGCCATCCGCGACGGGGCCCACATGGAGGACGCCGCCCAGGTTGGCCAGGAGAACGGCGCCAAGCTCGAGGAGCAGACCGGCAGCATCTCCTCCCCGCGCGTGGTTCAGAACGGCCAGGACGTCGAGGTCGCCGACATCAACCAGTGGGTCGACGCCGTCGTCGGCCAGTAACCCACTCCCTCCCGCGGCGGGCGGTCGGTCCGCCCGGGCGTCATCCCCGCCCCGTGGCCCCTGATGGGGTCGCGGGGTCTTGGGGGGTGATGAGCTGGCGATTTGGTTCTTTGGTTCGCGTCCGTGTACATTTACATGAGTTGAAACACGGGGCTATGGCGCAGCTGGTAGCGCACCACACTGGCAGTGTGGGGGTCAGGGG
>CAYSIP010000339.1:0-2269 GCA_964431055.1 uncultured Corynebacterium sp.
CGGTGTCGGAGAAGTACCACGAGATGGTCGAGGACAGCCGGATCCACAAGACGAAGATCAACGCCCGGGAGTTCTTCCAGACCCTCGCCGAGATCCAGTTCGAGTCGGGCTACCCGTACATCGTCTTCGAGGACACCGTCAACGACGCGAACCCCATCAAGGGCCGCATCAACATGTCCAACCTGTGCTCCGAGATCCTGCAGGTCAACACCCCCTCCGAGTACAACGAGGACCTGACCTTCTCCCACATCGGCGAGGACATCTCCTGCAACCTGGGTTCGCTGAACATCGCCATGGCCATGGATTCCCCGGATTTCGCCAAGACCATCGAGACCTCCATCCGCGGTCTGACCGCGGTCTCCGAGCAGACCGCGATCGACTCGGTGCCGTCGGTCCGGGAGGGCAACGACGCCGCCCACGCCATCGGTCTGGGGCAGATGAACCTGCACGGTTACCTGGGCCGCGAGCACATCTACTACGGCTCCGAGGAAGGGCTGGACTTCACCAACGCCTATTTCGCCGCGGTGCTGTACCAGGCGCTGCGGGCCTCGAACCAGCTCGCCCGCGAGCGTGGCCGGGCGTTCACGAATTTCGAGAATTCCGACTACGCCTCCGGCATGTACTTCGATCGCTTCGACCCGGCCGATTTCGCGCCGAAGACGGAGAAGGTCAAGAAGCTGTTCGGGGAATCGAGCATCCACACCCCGACCGCGGAGGACTGGGCGCAGCTCAAGGCCGACGTCATGGAGCACGGCATCTACAACCGCTACCTCCAGGCCGTCCCGCCGACCGGTTCGATCTCCTACATCAACAACTCCACCTCGTCGATCCACCCGATCGCCTCCAAGATCGAGATCCGCAAGGAGGGCAAGATCGGCCGCGTCTACTACCCGGCGCCGCACATGGACAACGACAACCTGGATTACTTCCAGGACTCGTACGAGATCGGCTACGAGAAGATCATCGACACGTACGCGGTGGCCACCAAGTACGTCGACCAGGGTCTCTCCCTGACCCTCTTCTTCAAGGATGACGTGACCACCCGCGACATCAACAAGGCCCAGATCTACGCCTGGCGCAAGGGCATCAAGACCCTCTACTACATCCGCCTGCGCCAGATCGCGCTGGAAGGCACCGAGGTCGAGGGCTGCGTCAGCTGCATGCTGTAAAACGCCGCTAACGTACAAGGGCCCGCATCCCCGTTCACCGGGGGTGCGGGCCCTTGCCGACGCGCCGTCGGAGGGGGCGTCGACAAGCTATTTCAGCAGCGCGGCACTGACCTCGGTGAGGATCCGGCGCGAGTGCTCCTCGGCTGCGTCGCCGTCGCCGTCCACGATGGCGTGTGCGAGGGCCTCGTGGGCCTCGATGGCGGTGGGGGAGGGGTCGTCCGGCTGGAGTCCGAAGGCCGTGCGTCCCTGGAGGACGTTGAGGATGCTCGGGGTCAGGGCGGCGAACATCTCATTGCCGGACATCTCCAGCAACAGGGAATGGAAGCGCACGTCCGCGTCAAGGAACTCCTCGGAAGCGCCCTGCCCGGCCTCACCCAGCTCACGGAGCTCGCGGACCAGGGAGACGAGCTCGGAGCGCGCTTCCGCGCTCGCGCTGCGGGCGGCGTGGCGGGCGGCGATCGGTTCGATGGCGATCCGCAGTTCGTTGAGCGACTGCAATTGCTTACGACGCTCCTCGGTGCTCTTGAGGCGCCAGTTGATCACGGACTGATTGAACACCGACCAGTGTCTGCGCGGCAGGACGGTGATGCCCACCCGGCGGGAGGAAGAGACCAGGCCGAGCTGTTCGAGTGCGCGCATCGCCTCACGGGCGACGGTGCGGGAGATCTCGAAGCGGTTGCTCAGGTCCTGCAGCGTGAAGGTTTTTCCCTCGGGAAGGACACCGGCGACGATGTCGCTGCCGAGTTGGTCAAGTACTCCGTCGAGCAGTGGGGCGGCAGGGGGCTGGGGGTGGGCGGCCATCGTGGGGAATCCTCTTTTCGCGGTCGGGCGACGCGTTGCGGCCGGCGCCGTCCTGGAACACTCCTGATAATGGTGATCCTAACGATTCCCCACGGTCACTGAGGAGGTTTGAGTGGATGAGGGGTTATTTATTGTCTGTGCAACCACCATTCAGGGGTGATGGGTCTCCCGTTTCGGGGGGTGAGGGGGTCTCGGTAGCGGCCACTCGGGGGCATCCGAGGGTCAGGGCGTCGCGCAGTCGGCCCGGTATCGGCTCCCGCCGTCCTTGGCGGAGGAATGCCGCCCATACCTCTATATAG
>CAYSIP010000340.1:0-2253 GCA_964431055.1 uncultured Corynebacterium sp.
ACCACCTGTCGATCGCTCTCGTCGACGAACTGACCGAGGCACTCGATGGCACAGGTGCCGCAGTGGTCATCGTCACCCACGATCGACAACTCCGCAGAGACCTCGCAGCGTGGCCCCGGATCGCCCTTGGGAACCGAACCGCGGGGAGTCGCAGGTGATCATCCCCTGGTGCGATCACCGGACTGCGTCGTGGTTGTCACCGATCGGCTCGTTGCGTTGGGGTCTTCGGCTCGCATGCCGCTGTCACGCAGTCTCGGGCGGTGGCCTCTTCGAGCTTCGGTTCGCCCTAGGTCCGACTGCTCGTCGGATCATCTATCGATTCACCAAGGATGGCCGGATCATCCTGCTGACCACGTTCCGCAAGCAACGCAACAACGAACGCAGCGAGATCACCCGGGCTCGCAAAGCCGCTACCGCATGTGCGAAGCGGTACCCGTGAAGGAGACCACCATGGCCAACTACTCCCGCTGGGACGAGATCAAGAAGCAGCGCCCCGCCGTCGACGCCGAGACCCGTACCGGGGTTCGGCGGAAAGCTCACCGCCTTGCGGTACCCGGAACGGGAACTGGTCTCGGTGCCGGCTGCCCGCACTTACTGGGAACCGATCAAGCCACTTCACCCCGACGCGATCGAGGCGGAACGGCCCGCCGAGTTGCTCGACGCCACCGACGTGTTGGGCAAGCGCATCGTCGACACCCGCCTCCAGCCGCGCATCACCATCGCGGCCGAGAACGCCGCAGCCGCCTTCGAGGTCATGAGCCGCTTCGCCATCGACCCTCGCTGGCTGATCTACCTCCCGCCCACGATGGCGCCCACAGCCACGTCCGCCCGCCCCGAACTCCTCGAACACCCGACCGAGGCCTTCGCCGCCTACCGACGCGATGGCATCGACCAGGTGATCTGCGAGGAGAAACACATGGGCTCCCGCGCGGTCGTCGTCGTGTGCCGCGATGCCGACGTCGCCAACCGCCGGTTCAAGATCGACGACCCCGCCGGCGGAACGATCTACACCCGCACCGGCCGGGCCTTCTTCGGGGACCCGGCCTGGCAGGCCAAGGTCATCGAACGCACCCAAAGCGCCATCAGCGCCGCGGATCTCTGGGACGCCCTCGACACCGACTGGGTCGCCCTTGACACCGAACTGCTCCCATGGAGCGCCAAGGCGGAGGAGCTCCTTCGCAGCCAGTACGCAGCTGTCGGCGCCGCCGGCCACGCCATGACCACACGTGCCAGCGAACTGCTGGCCTCAGCGCTCACGCGTGGGATCGACGTCTCCGATCTCGCCCGCCGCACAGAAGATCGTGTCGTCGCCATCGACCGGTTCGTCGACGCCTATCGCCAGTACTGCTGGTCCGTCGACAAACCCGACGACCTCCAGCTCGCCCCCTTCGTCGTCCTCGCCGCCGAAGGAACACTGCTCGCGGAGCGCGATCACGCCTGGCACATGTCGATCGCTGAGCGTCTCGTCGCCGCCGGTGATGGATTCATCCGACCGACCCGCAACCTCACCGTCGATCTCGCCGACCCCGAGAGCGAAGCCGCCGCCGTCGCCTGGTGGGATCAACTCGTCGACGCCGGCGGTGAAGGCATGGTCGTCAAGCCCATCGAGTCGATCGTGACCGGCAAGCGCGGCCTCATCCAGCCAGGCATCAAGTGTCGCGGCCCCGAGTACCTGCGCATCATCTACGGACCCGAGTACCTCGCGCCCCATAACCTCCAACGGCTCCGCGAACGCAACCTCGGCAAGAAGCGATCCCTCGCCCAGCGCGAGTTCGCCCTCGGCATCGAAGCCCTCGAACGCTTCGTCAACGGCGAACCCCTCCACCGCGTCCACGAATGCGTCTTCGGCGTGCTCGCCATGGAGAGCGAACCCGTTGACCCCCGGTTGTGAGCCCCTCTGCGAAGGTGCGAGGCCAGCGAGCGGAACTCTGGACCCCCATCCGTCCCTCAGTCGCTACAGTTGGTGCAGATGGAGCAGATGATCTGGAGTGGGTAAATGACTGAGACCCTGACCCGAGACGCCGACAAGTTGCACCGGGCGTTGGCCAAGGACGGTGACGAGGTTCGGGTCACCGTCTCACGTGAGACCGCAGAATGGATGGCCGAGATCGTCGATGCCAAGGTGAGCGGCCGCGACGTGGTGCTCACGAACGATCTGGGTGAGGTCAGCCCGACCCGCGCCGGGCAGTTGCTGGGCATGTCCCGGCCCCAGGTCCGCAAGCTGATGGACGACGGCCAGCTCGACTTCCGCAA
>CAYSIP010000341.1:0-2247 GCA_964431055.1 uncultured Corynebacterium sp.
CGAAGGCGCTGTCGGCCTCGCGCATGGCGGCACCCAGGGCGTCGGGCAGTGCCTCACGCGTCTCGACGCGGCGCATGCCGCGGCCGCCACCACCGGCGACGGCCTTGACGAAGATCGGAAAGCCGATCTCGTCGGCCTGCTCCAGCAGCGTGTCGACGTCATCGGAGGGGGCGGACGAGCGCAGGGTCGGGATCCCGGCACGTTTGGCGGCCTTGAGCGCCTCGACCTTGTTGCCGGCCAGCTCGAGGATCTCCGCGCGCGGGCCGATGAAGGTGATGCCCGCGGACTCCGAGGCCCGGGCCAGGTCGGGATTCTCGGAGAGGAAGCCGTAACCGGGGTAGATGGCGTCGCAGCCGGATTCGCGGGCCACGCGGATGTTCTCGTCGACGTCGAGGTAGGCGCGGACCGGGTGGCCCTCCTCCCCGATCCGGTAGGCCTCGTCGGCTTTCTGCCGGTGGATGGAGTAGCGGTCCTCGTACGCGAAGACCGCCACGGTCTTGACGCCGAGTTCATAGGCCGCGCGGAAGGCGCGGATGGCGATCTCGCCGCGGTTGGCCACCAGGATCTTGTTGAACATCATTTGGTCCGTTCTGCGCCCGCTCCGTCAGCTGGGACGTGGGTGCTTGCTCAGTTGATGATTAGTCGTTGTGGGTGTCCGGCAGACTCGTCACGCCAGCAGGATGACATCCAGCCTGCGGGGACCGTGCACGCCCTCCACCCGCTCGAGCTCGATGTCTGAGGTGGCCGAGGGCCCGGAGATCATGGTCACCGGGGCGGTGGGCTCCACCCGCTCCAACGCCTCCGGGATGAGCTCGACGACCGAATCCACGGACACCACGCAGATGTGGTGGTCGGGGACCAGACTGATGGCGCGCCGCCCCTCGTCGGCGCGACCGGTGAGGAAGATGGTGCCGGTCTCCGCGCAGGAGACGGTCGACGAGGTGATCACGGCGTCGACGGCGTTGAGCTCGCGGATGCTCAGGATCGCACCGTCGCGTTCATCGCGGGATTCGACGATCGCGCGGCGCGCGGCGGTGTCCTCCGGCAGCCAGGAACCGTCCAGCCCCTCGGGGATGACGTAGCGGGCGGACTCCCCCAGCAGCGCGGCGAGGCGCCCGGGAAGGGTGGCGGCGGTCTCGTGGTGGACGGCGGCCTTGTAGTCGATCAGGCGGTCCTCGAGCATCCCCAGCACCTCCGCGGCCGCGCGCTGCGAGGCCCTCCGGTAGGTCCGTTCGACGGTGGGGACGGGCGGCGAATCGTCGAGCGCGCGGCGCAGCCGGCCCAGGATCTCTGTTTTCGCTTCGTTGCTCACTTGTCCTCCTCCTGCACCGGGTGGGTTTTGCTGTCCTCGGCGCCGCGTTGTTCGGTCTCGTCACCGTGTTCGGCCCACCAGTTGCGGAAGGACTGGCGCGGCGGGGCGGGCAGGTCCCGTTCATCGGTCCACCCGCCGGCCATGCCCGGCAGCCAGCTGATCATCCGGTCCCGACCGGCCACGACGCGCCCCAGCGGCAGGACGCGTTCGGCCAGCGCCATGCGTTTGCCGGAGGACATGACGAAGGCCGCTCCCTTCATCATCACGTCCATCTCGGAGGGCGGCTGCGGCAGCTTGTCGCGGAGCTTGCCCAGCCGACCGGTTTCCGACTCCCCGGTGTCGTGCGAACCGTGGTCATCCCCCGGGGCCGGATCGGCGTCCGCGGAGGGATCCTCACCGTGCTGGGTACGCACGTCCTCGCCGCGCAGGTGGACGAGGATCTCGGGGATGTTGATCTTCACCGGACAGACGTCGTAACACGCCCCGCACAGCGAGGACGCGTACGGCAGCGAGGCGTTCTCCGCCGAGGTGATGCCCGTGAGCTGCGGGGAGAGGATCGCGCCGATCGGGCCCGGGTAGGTGGACCCGTAGGCGTGCCCGCCGGTCTGTTCGTAGACGGGGCAGACGTTCAGGCAGGCCGAACAGCGGATGCAGTGCAGCGCGGAACGGCCCGCCGGGTCCGACAGCACCGCGGAGCGGCCGTTGTCCAGCAACACGACGTGCATGTTCTGGGGCCCGTCGCCGGGGGTGACGCCGGTCCACATCGAGGTGTACGGGTTCATCCGTTCACCGGTGGACGAGCGCGGCAGCAACTGGAGGTAGACCTCCAGGTCCTGGTAGGTGGGCACGAGTTTCTCGATGCCCATCACGGTGATGAGCGTCTCGGGCAGGGTCAGGCACATCCGGCCGTTGCCCTCGGATTCGACGACCGTGAG
>CAYSIP010000342.1:0-2203 GCA_964431055.1 uncultured Corynebacterium sp.
ATCACCGGACAGGTGATCAGCGTCTCCGGTGGCCTGACGATGGCCGGCTGAGCCGCCGTCCGCGGAAAGGGAACCACCATGGAATACGACCCGACCCCGTACAAGGAGTTCTTCGAGAAGGACTTCACCTACGTCAACGCCTTCTGGCGGAACGCCTCTCGCTACTCGCGGCGCCCTGCGCTGACCGATCCCGGCACGGGTGAGGTCTGGACCTACGGAGACCTCGCCGCCCGTGTGCGCAGCGTGGCGACCGGACTCGTCCGATCCGGCGTCGCGCCCGGCGACGTCGTGGCCTACCAGCTCTACAACGGGCCCGAGTTCGCGATCCTGTACCTGGCGACCCAGGCCATCGGCGCGGTGGGCTCGCCGATCAACTTCCGGCTCGCGGCGGGTGAGACCGCCTACATCCTCGGCCGGAGCGCCCCGAAAGTGTTCGTCTACGACACATCGCTCAACCAGATGATCACCGAGACGTTCACCCGGGACACCGGTCGGCCCCACCTCATCGTGGGCGTGGGCGAGACCGACCCCGTGGAGTGCAAGGGCTCACGGACGGTGCGCTGGTCCGAACTCGCGGTGGAGCCCGCCTCCCTGCCGGACGCCGGTCGCACCGTCTGGGACGAAACCACCCGCCTGTACACCAGCGGCACCACGGGGATGCCCAAGGCGGTTCCCATGAACAGCATGATCGAGATCTTCTCCGCCCACGACGTGATCATGCAGTTCCCGCTCGCCCCGGACGACATCACGCTCAACATGACACCGTGGTTCCACCGTGGCGGCCTGTACTCGGGCGGCCCCAACCCCACGTTCTACGTGGGTGGCCAGGTGATTCCGATGCGGGTGTTCGACGCCGCCGAGACCCTCGACCTGGTGGAGAAGTACGGGGTGACCTTCCTCATCGGCGCGCCGACGAACCTCGCACTTCTCGCCGCCGAGCAGGAGCGATCGGCCCGCGATCTGTCCTCCCTGCGCGGCATCGTCACGATGGGATCCCCCCTCGAACGCGAAGCGGCCCTCCGGTACCAGGAGGTTCTCAATCCCCGGATCTTCAACGGCTACGGCACCACCGAGGGTTTCTGGAACACTTTCCTGCGACCCGGGGACGTCGCCGAGAAGGCGGGATCCGCCGGCAGCGCCTGCATCGACGACGACGTGCGGGTGGTCCGGTTGTTACCTGACCGCCTCGCCGAGCCCCACGAGACCGTCGACATGGACTCCGATGACGTCGGCGAGGTCATCATCCGTTCCCCCAAGTGCGCCAACACGTACTTCAACGCCTCCGAGCAGGAGAACGCGAAGTTCAACAAGGGGTGGCTGCACATCGGTGACCTCGCCACCTGGGACGCCGACCAGTTCGTCACGATCGTCGGACGCAAGGACGACATGGTGGTCTCCGGCGGGGAGAACGTCCACCCGATCCAGGTCGAGGAGGCGCTGAACGAGCACGCCGCGGTCGCCGACTCTCTCGTCGTGGGGGTCCCGGACCCCAAGTGGGGTCGCAAGATCGTCGCCTTCATCGTCGCCGCCGACGGTGATGAGCCCGCCATCGCCGACCTCGACCGCCACTGCCGGGAACATCCGATGCTCTCGGATTTCAAACGCCCCCGCGCCTACCGGTTCGTCGAGTCCCTCCCGGTCACCGCGACCGGCAAGAAGGTCCATTACAAGGCGTCCCAGCAGGCCGCCGACGACTACGCAGCCGGGTTGTTCACCGACTGCGCCCACAGGAGCTGACCCCATGAACACCACCACGCCACCCGCATTCGACGCGATCGATCCCCTGAACATCGACTCGCTGCTCTCGGACGACGAACTGGCCGTCCGCGACACCGTCCGTCGGTTCTGCGCCGAGCACGTCATGCCACACGTCGCGGACTGGTTCGAGGCCGGCGACCTGCCGGGCTACCGGGAGCTCATGAAGGGCTTCGGCGAGCTCGGCGTGCTGGGCATGCACCTCGACGGGTACGACTGCCCCGGGTCCTCCGCGGTGCACTACGGACTCGCCTGCCTCGAACTCGAGGCGGCCGACTCCGGGATCCGCTCCCTCGTCTCGGTCCAGGGGTCACTCGCCATGTACTCGATCTACAACTGCGGCACCGAGGAGCAGAAGCAGCGGTGGCTCCCCGGTATGGCCGCGGGCGAGATCATCGGCTGCTTCGGTCTCACCGAGCCCGACGCCGGTTCCGATCCGTCGTCCATG
>CAYSIP010000343.1:0-2172 GCA_964431055.1 uncultured Corynebacterium sp.
AGTCGGGCTTTATTCGCCCCGCCGATGGAGACGGTGGCCACGGGAACGCCCGCGGGCATCTGGACAATCGACAGCAGGGAATCCAGGCCGTCGAGGTCCTTCAGCGCCCGGGGCACGCCGATGACCGGCAGCGGGGTCGCGGCGGCGACCATGCCGGGCAGGTGGGCGGCTCCGCCGGCGCAGGCGATGATGGTCTTCAGGCCTCGCCCGTGGGCGTTCTTGGCGTAGGAGAGCATCTTCTCGGGCGTGCGGTGCGCGGAGACCACGCCAACCTCGAAGGGCACGCCGAACTCGGCGAGCACCTCGGCGGCGGGTTCGACGGTGGGCCAGTCGGAGTCGGAGCCCATGATCAGGCCGACGAGGGGTTGCATGGAGGTGCTCCTTCTGTAGCGGGGGAGATCGTCCGGACTGATTGTGCCAGACCCGCCCACGCCGGTGTTCAGGCGTCCAGGGCCGGCCGCAGCACCGAGTAGGCCCACGCCTCCAACAGGGTCGGTGTGGTGCTCAGGGGCCCGCGGGGATTCTCCGGGGTGAAGCCGACCTGCCCGCGTGACATTCCGAGCACACCCGCGACCTGGGCCTCGGTGAACCCGACGGCGCGCAGGGCGTCCTCGATCACCGGCTCGGGCACCTGCTGGGCGGCGACGGGCAGACCGACCGCGGTGGAGACGGTGTCGGCGACCTCGAGGAAGGACAGGTCCGCCGGGCCGTGCACGCCGAGGATGTGCCGACCGGTCCAGGCGGTCGACAACAGTCGGGCGGCGGCGACGTCCCCGATGTCACGGGGGTCGACCCAGGGCATGCGGTGCTCGACGGGCAGCGTCGTGACCAGGACCCCCTCCCGCACCGATTCGAGATCCATGAGCAGGTTGGTGAAGAAGTAGCCGCAACGCAGGTGGGTGACGTGGGCGTCGGTGGCGTCGAGAAGCTCCTCGGTGCGGCCCAGCCCGTCGATCTCCCCGAAACCGGAACGCGCCTCCGCCCCGACGCTGCTCTGGAAGACCACCCGGGAGATCCGGTTGGCCGTCACGGCCGCGGCCGCCGACTCCCCCATCCGGACATGACCGGCGACGGGATCCGCGTCGTCGGTCGGCGGGTTCACCCAGTAGAGCGTGTCGACGTCCGCGGTGGCGCGCACCACCGCGTCCGTGTCCCCCTGGTCGACCTCGCGGACCTCGCACCGTTTGCGGAGGTCCGGGGCCAGGCGCGCGGCGTCGCGAAGCAGGAGGACGGGTCGGGCGCCGGCCTGCACCAGCAGCCGCGCCACCCGGGAACCGACCTTCCCCGTCGGCGTGGTCACAGCGATGGTCATGGGAATCGCCCCCTCGGCGAGTTCGACAGGAGTCCTGCCCCCATGATCTCCCATCACACCGCGTCCCGAGGCGTTATCGGGGAAGTCCGCTACTCCACGAAGCCATCGGCCCACACGGCGTGGACCAGGTAGTGGGCGGCCAGCTGCGCCTCCCGGCGGGTGCGGGCGACCTCGTCACCCGAGAGGTTGACGTGGCCGATCTTGCGGCCCGGGCGGTGCGTCTTGCCGTAGAGGTGAATCTTCACCGCCGGAAAACGCTTCCACACGTCGACCATGCGGTGGGCCATGGGCAGCTGCGGGTCCTGGTCGGCGCCGAGCACGTTCGCCATGACGGTCACCGGGGCGGTGGGTTCGGCGGAGCCGAGGGGGTGGTCCAGCACGGCACGCAGGTGCTGTTCGAACTGGCTGGTCACGCACCCGTCCTGGGTCCAGTGGCCGGTGTTGTGGGGGCGCATGGCCAGCTCGTTGACGGCGATGTCGGGCTGACCGTTGGCGTCCTCGAACTCGAAGAGCTCCACGGCCAGCACGCCGGTGACGCCCAGTTCCGCGGCGATGCGCACGGCCAGGTCGCGGGCGCGGCCGGCCAGTTCCCCGGAGAGGCCGGGGGCCGGGGACACCGCCTCCGCGCAGACGCCGTTGCGCTGCACGGACTCGACGACCGGCCACGGGGCCGTGACGCCGGAGGGGGTGCGGGCCACCATGGCGGACAGCTCACGGGTCAGCGCCACCTTCTTCTCCGCCATCAACGGCATGTCGCGGCCGAGGAGATCGGTCACCAGTTCCCGCAGCTCCTCCCTCGAGGCGGGGAACCACACGCCCTTGCCGTCATAACCGCCGCGGCGGGTCTTCAGGCACACGGC
>CAYSIP010000344.1:0-2145 GCA_964431055.1 uncultured Corynebacterium sp.
CAGTGTCGTGGTCGGACTCACCGAGCACAAGAGCATTCTCAACTACAGCGGCGCCCTGCACTGGTTCGCCGACCCCACTACCCGCATCACGACCTGGGAACCGACTATCACACCCGCCGCCTGGACACCGCCCGTCGTACCCGTAACCACGTCCGCCAACTCGAAGCACTCGGCTACAAAGTCACCCTCGCGGCCGCCTGACCGTGGTCACCAATGGCTTGACCGTCCAGTGTCTTCCGATCAGGCATCAGGATCGACGGGGAGCCCGTTTTTTCCAGGCCCCTACTTTAACCGCTGCACGGAGTCAAAAAGGTGGCAAAGATGGCGACTCTCATTAGTCGACTCAAGTCATGATTAGCCGTCCGCAGAAACCAGCCCGAGGAAGCATCTGATGGAGGACCGAGAATCATGATGAAGATCCGAAACTCACTGCGCATCATCCTGGCCGGAGCCATGCTCGCCACGACGATGACGGCCCTGACCACCCCGGCCCATGCCGCCTCCGACCCGACCGGCAACCTGGACCATGCGACTGTCGTCGACAACGGGATCCGGGTTCGTGGCTGGGCCTGGGATCCCGACAGCGCGAACTCGGTCAGCGTGAAGGTGACGGTCGGTTCGACCACCACAACCGTGATCGCCAACGGGACCCGCACCGACGTTCCCAGGGTCTTCCCGAAGGCCGGTAACAAGCGTGGCTTCGACGTTGTCGTCCCGGTCAGCGTGGGCAACTACACAGTGTCTGCCACCGCGGTGAACATCGGCGGCGGCTCCAACAAGACGTTCCCCACCAAAACGGTGACTGTCCTCGGCAAGCCCGGTCCGAACACCACCGGCGTGCCCTCCGGGGTCAGTCTGAAGCGCCACAACGGTGACCTGACGATCACCCAGAGCGGACAGGTCATCGACGGGATGGACATCCGCGGGTTTGTCACGATCAAAGCCCCGGACGTAGTCATCAAGAACTCCAGGATCCGCGGCGGCCAGGCGCCCTCGACACACCGCGCCCTCGTGACGGTCGGCTCCCCGAACTACAGCGTTACTATCCAGGATTCCGAGCTCGCACCCGACACTGCCCACTGGAATATCGATGGTGTGCGCGGCATGAACATCACCGCCGAGCGAATCAACATCCACAACGTCATCGACCACTTCCACATCTACGGTGACAATGTCACGATCCGCGACTCCTGGCTGCACGACAACGCCCACTTCGACGAGGATCCCAACTGGCCCCTCCCAGACGGCAGGTACGGCCCGTCCCATGACGACAACATCCAGATCCAGGGCGGCAGGAACATCTGGATCGAGAACAACAACATCTCCGGCTCGCACAGCGCCGCCATCATGGTGACCCAGGACCGGGCACGGGTCACCAACCTGACCATCCAGGACAACTTCCTCGACGACGGTGGCTGCGTCGTGAACTTCAAGCTCCATAAGGATGGCCGGTCGGCTCCGGCGGGCGTGAGGATCTGGGACAACACGTTCGGGTGCCACGCAACATGGTCCACCTGTGGGATCAAAAACCCGGACACATCCTTCAACCCGGACCTGAAGAACAACAAGTTCACCAACGGTGAGGCGGTTGGCATCACGCGGTGAGCCTGGCAACTGTAGGGAGCCGTTCAGTCTTAAGCGGTTGCGGAACATCGGCGCGGATCTGTCCGTGAGCCGCCCCCGGGAGACGTTTTGAAGCGCACGGGCTTGATGGAGACATCGAAACCTGGAGGACCAGAGCAAGATGGCAGCGCAGCGTACGTACCCGGCCGAGTTGAGGCAGCGGGCGACTCGGATGGTGGTGGAGGCCCGGCAGGATTCAGCCGCGGCGAGAGGTGCGGTGGGCTCGGATCGGTGAGCAGTTGGGAGTACATCCCGAAGCGTTGCGGACCTGGGTACGTCAGGGCTGAGATCGACGGCGGAATCCGGCAGGGAACCACGACCAGCGACGCCCAACGGATCGCGGAGCTAGAACGGGATAATCGCGAGCTGCGGCGGGCGAATCAGATCCTGACGTCCGCAGCAAGTTTTTCGCGGCGGAGCTGGACCGTCCGAGCCGATAGCACCGATTCCCACGGCGTTGACGGTCGAGTTCGTGGACTCCATCGCAGAGGACCACGGCGGTGTCCAGCCGGTCTTGGCAGC
>CAYSIP010000345.1:0-2127 GCA_964431055.1 uncultured Corynebacterium sp.
GTCTGGATGCCGAGCTGCCGGGCCAGCTGGTGGTCACCCTGGGCAAGGGCGTCGACGACCGCACCAAGTACTCCTGGTGGGAGAACCGCCCGCTCTACGGCTGGCGTGTGCTCGTCCCGCGCACCAAGGAGCAGGCCGCCTCGATGAGCGCGCGACTGTCCTCCTACGGGGCGATCCCGCAGTCGGTGCCCACGATCTCCGTGGAGCCGCCGCGCAACCCCGCCCAGATGGAGCGCGCCGTCAAGGGCATCGTCGAGGGTCGTTACCAGTGGGTCGTGTTCACCTCCGTCAACGCCGTCGACGCAGTGTGGGAGAAGATCACCGAAATCGGCCTGGATTCGCGTGCCTTCGCCGGCGTGCACATCGCCGCCGTCGGCTCCAAGACCGCACAGGCCATCCGTGACCTGGGCATCACCCCTGAACTGCTGCCGGATCCCCGCAAGCAGAACGCAGCCGGCCTGGTGGAGGTCTTCCCCGAGTATGTCGAGGACCTCGACCCTGTCGGCCGGGTGCTGTTGCCGCGCGCCGACATCGCCACCGACGTGCTTGTCGACGGCGTGCGAGACCTGGGTTGGGAGGTCGACGACATCGTCGCCTACCGCACCGTCCGGGCCGCCCCGCCGCCCGCCGAGATCCGCGACATGATCAAGTCCGGTGGCTTCGACGCCGTCTGCTTCACCTCCTCCTCGACGGTGAAGAACCTGGTCGGCATCGCGGGCAAGCCGCATCAGCGCACCATCATCGCCTGCATCGGTCCCATGACCGCCGCCACGGCGAAGGAGATGGGCCTGCGCGTCGACGTGATGCCGGAGATCGCCGAGGTTCCGGAGCTTGTCGACGCCCTCGCCGAGCATGTCGCCACGCTGCGCGCCGCCGGGCAACTGCCGCCGCCGCGCAAGAAGCGCCGCGCCCGACGCAAGCCGGCCGCCTCCGCCACCGAGGCGTCGGAGTCCGGTCAGGAGGCGGAGGCCTCCTGACCGGTGCGGGACACACGGACCCCTTCCCAGCAACGGGAATGGGGTCCGTCCGCGTTGACGGGGGCTGCAGCGGCCCTCTCCACAGCAGGGGCGCGATCCCTCCTAGAATGGGGGTTCACACGTACCCGCACGTCCAGGAAGGACCAGCATTCACCGTGTCGACTCCCCATAACATCAATCTCCCCCTCCCGGCCCCGTCCCGCCGCCCCCGCCGCCTGCGCCAGAACCCGGCGATGCGTGAACTCGTCGCCGAAACCGCGCTGCGCCCGGCGGACCTGATCCTGCCGATGTTCTACGCGGAGGGGGTCGACGAGCCCCGCGAGATCACCTCCATGCCCGGGGTGTACCAGCACACCATCGACTCCCTGAAGCGCGCCGCCCACGAGGCTCTCGACGCCGGGGTGCGCTGCGTGGACCTGTTCGGGGTGCCGAAGGACGAGAACAAGGACGCCGACGGGTCCCAGGCCTGGGACCCGGAGGGCGTGCTCAACCGCGCTCTGGCGGCGCTGCGCGAGGAGTTCGGTGATGATCTGCTGATCATGGCCGACACCTGTCTGGACGAGTTCACCGACCACGGCCACTGCGGCGTGGTACGCACTGACCGCCACGGCAACGCGATCGTCGACAATGACGCCACCCTGCCGCTGTACCAGCAGATGGCCGTCGCGCAGGCCGAGGCCGGCGCCCACATCGTCTCCCCGTCCGGGATGATGGACGGCCAGGTGCTCGCCATCCGCGACGCCCTCGACGAGGCAGGTCACGACGACGTGGCCATCATGGCCTATTCCGCCAAGTACGCCTCCGCCTTCTTCGGCCCCTTCCGCGAGGCCGTCGGTTCCTCACTCCAGGGCGATCGTCGCACCTACCAGCAGGACCCGGCCAACCTGCGCGAGTCCCTGCTGGAGACGGAGCTCGACATCGACGAGGGCGCCGATTTCGTCATGGTCAAGCCTGCTCTGCCGTACCTGGACGTGCTGCGCGCCGTCGCCGACATCTCCCCCGTGCCGGTGGCCGCCTACCAGGTGTCCGGCGAGTACGCGATGATCCAGGCCGCCGGACGCAACGGCTGGGTCGACCTGGACGCCGTCATGATGGAGTCCCTGATCTCCATCAAGCGCGCCGGCGCCGACCAGATCCTCACCTACTTCGC
>CAYSIP010000346.1:0-2126 GCA_964431055.1 uncultured Corynebacterium sp.
CCGGGTGTGCTGTGCGGCCTCGCCCCGTCCACCGCCCACCAGGTATTACGCCGCTGCCGGATCAACCGCCTGTCCTACACCGACCGGGCCACCGGTGAGGTCGTCCGCCGTTATGAGCACGACGGGCCCGGTGATCTCATCCATGTCGATGTCACCAAGTTCGGTCAGATCCCCGATGGGGGCGGATGGCGGTTTGTCGGACGCCAACAGGGCACCAAACACCGGGCCGCCACCGCCGGCAAATCGAAAAACCCTTACCGCAACCCGAAGATGGGGCACTGTTTCGTCCACACCGTCATCGACGACCACTCCAGGGTGGCCTATGCCGAGGTCCACGACGACGAAAAGGCCGTCACCGCCGTCGGTGTACTCCGTCGGGCCACCGCCTGGTTCGCGCAGCGGGCTGTGAGCGTCCACCGGGTGATCAGTGACAACAGCTCCGCCTACCGGTCGAAGTTGTGGCGCGATACCTGCGGGGAACTCGGGATCGGACCACGATGGACCAGACCGTACCGCCCGCAGACAAACGGCAAGATCGAGCGGTTCCACCGCACGATGGCCGACGGGTGGGCCTACACGAAGCATTACCTGTCCGAGCAGGAACCCAGAGACGGGTTGGGCCGGTGGATCCATGACTACAATCATCACCGGCCCCATCCCGCGTGCGGAGGCCAGCCACCGGTGAGCCGGTTAACCAACCTCCCCAGTCAGTACACCTAGCGAAGAAGCTTCCAGGCAATCGTCGATAAGCCCCTACCAGCCCTCCGGCCCCTCAGATCCTGCCGTGTACTCCTCCAACGCAACGCTGCCGTCCTCGAACGCCGCCAGCACGGGCTCCACGATTTCCCAGGCCCGGGCCGGGGCGCCGGCGGGGACCTCGGCGGCCTCGTTCAGGTCAAGGATGGCTCGCACCACCCGACCGTAGGGCGTGAGCTGAGAGGGCACCAGTTCGGTACGCAGGATCGCGCGCTGCAGATTATGGCTGTAGCCGTGGTCGGAGACGTTCGCCTCGAGCACCACCTCGTCGGTGAAGGGGAAGATCAGGCGGCTGCCCGGCTGCAGCTCGGTCTCCTCGGGGAAGCCCTGGCGTCGATAAGAGATGGCGATCTCCTTGCGCGGCTTTCCGATTGCCTTGCCGGAGCGCAGCGTCACGGGCACTCCGCGCCAGCGGTCGGTGTCCACCCGGGCGGTGACCTGGAAGAGCGTCTCGGTCCCCCGCTCCGGGTCCACACCCTCCTCCTGCGCGTAGTCGGGCATCCGTTCGCCACCCGCCTCACCTTCGGTGTAACGGGCGCGGCGGATGGAGTCGGGCTCGATGCTGGTGGCCGCGAGAATGTCGGTGACCGTGTCGTCGGTGCCGGCGGCCAGGGCGTGTGCCATGACCTGCAGCAGGTGGGATTGCAGCATGTCGCGCACGGCGCCGTTGCTGTCGTAGAACTCGGCGCGTCCCTCCAGGCCGAGGGATTCGTCATAGACGATCTCGATTTTCTCGACTGCCTCGTTGTTCCACCCGGCGGAGAAGATGGCGTTCGCCCCCATCAGTCCGACCAGGTTCGACAGCGCGGTCTCGGAGTTGAAGTGGTCGACGCGGAAGATGTGCTCCTCGTCGGTGATCTTCCACAGCTTCTCGTTGAGTGCGCGGGCGGTGTCCGCGTCCTCGCCGAAGGGTTTCTCCATAGCGAGCACGATGCCCTCGGGCAGGGTGACCTCGGCCAGGGCGTCGACGGCCTGCGCGGTCACTGAGGGTGAGAGCGCGAAGTAGAGCACCGCGCGATCGCCGGGTTCATGGGAGTCGAGCAGCTTCTGCAGCTCGGCCGGGTCGGTCGCATCCGCCACCAGATAGGAAGCGTGCTCGGCCAGGCTGTTAACCACGGCGTCGTCGACCTCCGTGCCGGCCTCGGCGAGGGAGTCGCGCACCAGCTGCGGGTAGTCGTCGATCTCCGAGCGTCCGGAGCCGATGATGTTGATCCGGGTTCCCTCGTATTCGCGGAGGTAGCCGGCCATGCCGGGGATGAGCAGGCGGCGCACGAGATCGCCCGTGCCGCCGAGGATGTAGAAGGTCACGGTCTGCCGGTGGTCGTGGCTCTTGGGATCCATGGCCCCACGCTAGCAACGCCGTGCGTCCC
>CAYSIP010000347.1:0-2108 GCA_964431055.1 uncultured Corynebacterium sp.
AGGATCCGGAGAACGGGTACAACGTCGTCGAGTACGGCTTCGCCCTCGACAAGGAGGACTAGTCCTCTCCCCGCGTCCCGCCTCACCTCCCTAGACTCTTAGGGGGCGTGGGGCGTTTCGTGTTTGTTCGCCCCGTTCCCCGCCGTTGTCAATCACGCCCGAAATAAGGAAGATTCCATGTCTGATCTCACGATCGCGAAGGTCGAGACCCGTCTGCTCGACGTCCCGCTGTTCCGTCCGCACGGTTTCGCCACCTACACCGCCACCGCCCAGCCGATCCTGCTCGTCTCCGTCATTCTCGACGGCGGCGTCACCGGTTACGGCGAGGGCGTCGTGCCGGGTGGCCCTTGGTGGGGAGGTGAGTCCGCAGAGACCATGAAGGTCATCATCGACGGTCACCTCGCGCCGATCATGGAGGGTCGCGAGGTCAACGAGCTCGCCGGCATCATGCGTGACTTCGAACGTTCCGTGGCCAACATGCGCTTCGCCAAGGCCGCCTGCGACATCGCCATGCACGACGCCTGGGCACGCGCCCTGGGCGTGCCGCTCCACGATCTGCTGGGCGGCCGCGTCCGCGACGAGATCGACGTCACCTGGGCGCTCGGCGTGCTGCCGCTGGATGAGGCCGTCGCCGAGATCGAGGAGCGCATCGCCTCCCACGGTCACCGTTCCTTCAAGCTGAAGATGGGTTCCGGCGACCCGGCAGTGGACACCCAGCGCATTTCCGAGCTGGCCGCCGCACTGGACGGCAAGGTCGGCCTGCGCATGGACGTCAACGCCCGTTGGGACCGCATCACGGCCCTGAAGTACCTGCCCAGGCTGGCCGAGGCAGGTCTCGAGCTCTTCGAGCAGCCGACCCCGGCCCATGATCTGGACACCCTGCGCGAGATCACCACGCGCATCGGGGTCCCGGTCATGGCGGATGAGTCCGTCTGTTCCCCGGCGGACGCCCTCGAGGTGGTCAAGCGCCAGGCCGCCGACGTCATCGCCATCAAGACCACTAAGCTCGGTGGGCTGCTGGAGTCGAAGAAGACCGTCGCCATCGCCGAGGCCGGCGGCCTGGCCTGTCACGGCGCGACCTCCCTGGAGGGCCCGTTCGGCACCGCCGCCTCCATCCACTTCGCCTGCTCCACCCCGGGCATCTCCTACGGTTCCGAGCTCTTCGGCCCGATGCTGCTCAAGGAGTCGTACACCACCACGGATCTGGAGTACGTCGACGGCGTCGTCAAGCTGCCGGAGGGCCCGGGCCTGGGCCTGGAGCCCGATTGGGACAAGATCAACCACTTCACCCGCGACTGATGTCCACCTGGCTGGTCCGATTGTCCCCGGAGATCCCCGGGGACATGGATCCAGAGGTGCGTGCGGACCTGCGCGACCGAACCCGGGTCTGCCTGGCGGCCTGGCCGCAGGCGCGGTTGTGGCGGGTGGCCGGTTCAGATTCGCTCGTCGCGCTTGTCGACGCTGTCGACCACACCGCCGTGCACGAGCTGATCACCGCACTTCCCGTGCACCCGCACCTGCGGGTCAGCGTCGAGCCACTGGCCACCTGGCCCACCTGAGCCGGGGCCACGGAGACAGATGAGCCGCACCCGTCATGGACGGGTGCGGCTCATCTGTCATCGGGCAGGGCGTCTACCGGGCGTCGGCGGTTTCCCGCTCCTTCCCGGGGGCCGGGGAGTGGTGCTGAATCTCGGAGTGCGTGCGCACCCCGATCAGGGCCACGGCCGCGAGGGAGACGATGATGGCGGCCCCGATGTAGAGGGCGACGGGTGACCAGCCGGCGTCGAAGAGATAACCGACGACGACGGGGGCGAAGATCGCGCCCAGTCGACTGACCCCGATGGCGGAACCTACGCCCGTGGCGCGCAGCTGGCGCGGGTAGGCCTGGGGGGTGACTGTGTACATGCCCGTCACGCACGCGTTGAGCAGCATGCCCACGCCCACGCCGGCGGCGAACATCAGCGCGGGGATGGACGTCGCGGAGATGAAGGCCACGAGCACGAGCGCGGAGAGCACCGAGATGACGATGAGCAGGCGACGGGCGTCGATACGTGTGGTCAGCGCGCCGTAGATCAGGGAGCCGACGGTGCCGCCGAAGGAGAGCATGA
>CAYSIP010000348.1:0-2103 GCA_964431055.1 uncultured Corynebacterium sp.
CGGCACGTAGGGCCGCATCTCGTCGTTGCTGCTGACGCAGAGACGGGCGGTGTGGATGCCCTGCTCCATACCCTCCGGGTCGAAGGTGAGCTCGACCTCGGTGCTCTCGTGGCGGGCGTTGGACCCGGACAGCGGGTCGACATCCAGCCACGGGATCTCTTCCGGCAGCTGGCAGGCCTGCAGATCGGGCATCTGGATCTTGTGGATCATCGATCCCCGGCGGCCGTCCCACTTCTGCTCGGTCGTGCCGTCGCGGGCGACCTCGTAGACGCCCTCACCCGTGGTGACCAGCATGTTGCCGTTCTCCAACGGGTGGACACCGCCGTAGAACGTCCCGCCCGGGACGTCACCGGACCAGAGCAGCTCGCCGTCGGCACTGAACTCGTGCAGGCCGATCGGCAGGTCGCCACCTCTGGCGGAGTACAGGGCCGCCAGCACGGTGCCGTCCGAGGTCTCCGAGATCTGCACCGGCCAGCCGGTCCGGGTGCTGAACGGCTCCAGGGCGGTGAACCCGTCCCTCGAGAAACGATGGATGGCCGAGCTGCCGCTGGCCGAGACCAGCAGGTCGTCATCGCGGAAGAGCGGCATCCACGGGCCATTCATCCCGTCCAGACCCGGCTCCACGTAGGTGCCCAGGTAGTTGCCCTCCTGATCGAACTCCACCAGGGAGTTGGCGTTGCCGCCCGAGGCCGCGGTGACCACCAGGGTGCCCTCCGGCGACCACGCCATACCCCGCATGTTCTGCAGGATGGCGTTGTCCGGGCCGCCGTGCGGCGCGAAGACCCCGAGGTCGTTGCCGGCCAGGTCGAACTTCCGGATGACGTTGGAGGCGGGCGAGAAGGTGCTCTGGTGGGACACCAGGAAGCCACTCTCGTCGGGCATCGCGAGCACGCTCTGCGGGCCGGTTGCCGGGGTGTTGGGGATGAACTCGTCGTCCAGCAGGGTGCCGTCGACGGGGTCGAAGGCGGCGATCTTCCGCGGCGCGAGCTGGACCGGCGTGAGCAGGACACCGTCGCGCAACATCTGGGCGCGTTCCTCCGACGGGCCGGCGTCGGGGTCGGCGAACGTCCAGTCGAGCGTCCCGTAACCGGTGTTGGTCACCTGCACCTGCTCGGTCGCCACCTGGTTGGCGGGGACGGTGACATCCACATCGGTCGAATCCATCTCGAGGACCGGGATCTCCACCACCTCCAGGGCCAGCTGGACCTGGGCCAGATCACCGGACGGGTCGTTGCTGTCCAGGCACAGGGTCGCCTCAAAGTCGCCACCGGCCAGATCCGAGGAGTCGATCGTCACCTCGACCTGCTCCGTCGCTCCCGGTGCCACGGTGCCGCTGGAGGGGTCGACACCCGCCCAACCGGGCAGGGTGCACATATCCCCCTCCTGGATGACCTGCCACTCCAGTGCCGAGGTGCCGGCGTTGGACACCCTGAGTGCGTGGACGGACTGCTCGTCCACCCCCAGTGTCGAGGTCACCGACGTCGGCGAGACCGACAAGATCGCCTTGGCGGCCATCGCCGTCACCGGGTAGTGGACGTTCGCGATCGCGACGCCACCGGCGTGGGTGCCATCCGTGGCGACCTTGATCGAACCCATCAGCCAGTCGTTGCTCGTGTCACCGGTGACGTCGACCGTGATGCTCAGCGTCTGGGTGGCGCCGGGCTCGATGGTGAAGGTGGCCGGCTCGACGCTGACCTGCAGACCGTCCTGACCGCTGGCGGTGATCGTGTATGTCGCGGCATCGTCGGCCACGGACGTCACCGTGCGCTCGAAGGAGCATGTGTCTTCACACCCCTGGTCCACGATCGCCGGCAGGTTCAGGGTGCGCGGGTCGCCGCCCTGGGCCGGGTTGGCCGCAACGAAGTTGGCGTGGGTCTCGTCCAACACCAGACCGACACGGCCGGCGGCCTCGAGGTCGAGCAGGCCGGAGCCGACGTCGAAGGCGTCGGCAGCAGCGGCACCGTCCTCCTTGAGCATGCCGTCAGGGTCGGCGGTCGAGGCCAGTGCCGAGCGGATCATCGCCGGCGACCAGTCAGGGTGCAACCCGTGCAGGAGCGCGCCTGCGCCCGCGCCGTGCGGGGAGGACATCGAGGTGCCCTGCAT
>CAYSIP010000349.1:0-2066 GCA_964431055.1 uncultured Corynebacterium sp.
TCCGCACCGACCAGCTCATCGACGGCGTTGACCGCACCGTGCGCATCACCGCCCCGGAGGTCGTCGCGGCGCTGCCCTCCCCGCTGATCGACCGGAGTGACGTCGGCGCCGCCATGCTGTCCGGTTCCTCCTACACCGAACCCCAGGAGGCTCTGGAGACCCTGCGGCAGGCGATGCGGACCAAGGAATACGAGCAATCCGAGGAAATCCCCCTCGGTGTGGTCCGCGCGATGCTCGACCTCGGTTTCACCGGTCAGGCGCGCACCTGGCTGGGTTCCCTCGAATCCGAGCTTGGCCATGACTGGCGCTTCCAGTGGTACTCGGGGGTCACCGCACTGCTGCTCGACGATTACGTGGCCGCCCAGCGTCACTTCGCGGACGTCCTCACCATCCTCCCCGGTGAAGCGGCCCCGAAACTCGCGCTGGCCGCCGTCAATGAACTGATCCTCCAGCAACTCGGTTTCCACCACAGCGCCCTGTTGGATGAGAAGACCGCGCGGGCGGCCTCCGCCCTGGGAGGCAGCCTCGCCGACCTGGACAACGACGTCTTCACCGGCATGTCGGCCACCTGGTCCCACCTGACCCAGGACCCGCCGTTCCTGCGCTTCAACGCCATGCGCCTCTACGGCCTGGTGTGGGTGACCAACCTGACGACGGTGTCCTCCGCCTTCGGGCTGGCTCGCCAGCTGATGGCCGAGGACCAGATCGAGATGGCGGTCGCCGCCCTGGACAAGGTGCCGCAGGCCTCCCGCCACCACCGGATGGCCCAGCTGACCACGATCCTGCAGCTGATCTCGGGCACCCTGACCGAATCCCGTATCCGCCGGGCCGCCCGCCGGTTGGAGGAGATCCCCACCAACGAACCTCGTTTCCTGCAGATCAAGATCGCGGTGATGTCCGCCGGCCTGAACTTCCTGCGCGACGCCGGGGTGGAATCCGCGGCCTCCGCCAACCCGCTGTTCGAGTACGAGTTCACCCAGCGCGGTCTGCGCACCGGCCTTTCCGAGACGCTGCGCCGCCAGGCCCGCCAGGCCCCGTACGCCCGCCACCGCTACGCCCTGGTGGACATGGCCAACCAGGTCCGGCCGGTCACCTGGTTCTGAGCCGGGGGTGTCAGTGCGCGGTTGTGCACTCGGGAGTCGCCGACCGCGCACAGTGGATCACTACGGTCGATCATGGTGCTGCTGAGCATCCTCTCCCCCAGGCCAACAGGACAGACCGGGGTGGTTAAACCGCCTTGCTCTGTGCCTGCTTCTGCGCCAGCTGGGTGGCCTTCTGAGCGATGGCCAGTTCCTCATTGGTGGGCACGACGAAGACCTTGACCGTGGAGCTGTCCGTGGAGATCTGACGCGGGCCGTCATTGGGCTGTGCGTTGCGCTCGGGGTCGATCTCGATGCCGTACATGTCCAGCCCGGCCAGGGCGTCCTCACGGACGAAGTTGGCGTTCTCGCCGACGCCCGCGGTGAAGGTGATGGCGTCGACGCGGCCGAGGGCGATCATGTAGGAACCGATGAACCGGCGCAGCTGGTGGATGTAGATGTTGTAGGCCGACCACGCGTCGGTGTCGCCCTCCTTGATCATCTCGCGCAAGACGCGGAAATCATTCACGCCGGACATCCCCTTGATACCGGACTGGCGGTTGAGCAGGTTGTCGATGTTGTCGATGCTCAGGCCCTGGCGGTACAGGTGGAAGATGATGCCCGGGTCGATGTCACCGCAGCGGGTGCCCATGACCAGGCCCGCCAGCGGGGTCAGCCCCATGGAGGTGTCGATCGCCTGGCCGCCGCGGATGGCGGAGGCGGAGGCGCCGTTGCCCAGGTGGAGAGTGATCTGGTTGACGTCGCCGGGGGCCTTGTCGAGCAGTCCCGGCACCTGCTGGGAGACGAACTCGTGCGAGGTGCCATGGAAGCCGTAGCGGCGCAGTCCGTGTTCCGCGGCGGTTTCCGCGTGGATGGCGTACAGCGCGGCCGCCGGGGGCATGTCGTGGAAGAAACCGGTGTCGAAGACGGCCACATGCGGGATATCCGGCAGGATCTGCCGGGCGACCTCGATGCCGTCGATGTTGG
>CAYSIP010000350.1:0-1958 GCA_964431055.1 uncultured Corynebacterium sp.
CGACAACGTCGATCACCTCCTGACCTTAGTGGTCGTCGGCGCCGGTCCTTCGGGTGTTGAGATGGCGGGTCAGATCGCCGAACTCGCCCACCGCACCCTCAAGAAGGACTTCCGCGCCATCAACAGCCGCGAGGCCCGCGTGGTGCTGGTCGACGCGGCTCCGCAGGTGCTGCCGCCCTTCGGTGCCAAGCTCGGCGCCAAGACCCAGCGCGAGCTCGAGAAGCTCGGGGTCGAGGTCGTCCTCGGGGCGATGGTGACCGAGGTCGACGAACGCGGCCTGACCGTCGCCTTCAAGGACGGACGCACCGAGCGCATCAACTCGGTCGCCAAGATCTGGGCGGCCGGCGTCCAGGCCTCCACCCTCAGCAAGACGCTGTCGGAGCAGACGGGCGCCCCGCTCGATCGCGCCGGGCGGATCTCGGTCAACCCCGACCTCACCCTGCCGGGCCACCCCGAAGTCTTCGTCGTCGGCGACATGATCAACCTCGACAAGCTCCCCGGCGTCGCCCAGGTCGCGATCCAGGGCGCCAAGTACGCCGCCAAGGAGATCGACGGTCGGCTGAAGGGCAAGGCGCCCCAGGGCCCGTTCAAATACTTCGACAAGGGCTCGATGGCGATCATCAGCCGGTTCAGCGCGGTGGCCATGGTCGGCAAGTTGCGGCTCACCGGGCTGATCGCCTGGTTGATGTGGCTCTTCGTCCACCTGATCTACATCACCGGCTTCAAGGGCCGGATCAGCGCGCTGCTGCACTGGTCGATCTCGTTCCTGGGCCGAGGCCGGTCGGAACGTACGACCACCGAGCAGCAGATCTTCGCGCGTGCTGCCCTGAAGCGGCTCGAGGGCGGCGCGGCCGACCTGGTCTCCGAGCCGGGGGAGTACGACAAGGCGCGGGCCGAGGCCGAGCGTCGCGCCGAGCTCGAGGCCCAGGCCGCCGAGGAAGCGCGACTGACCGACGCCAACGAGCGCGGATCCGCCACCCGCTGACCGCGTCCGGACACGGTCGTCGTAAACGGACGGAGTCAATGGCGTTTTTCGGCCTGAAAAGGCCCCGAATCGGCCAATGACTCCGTCCGTTTGCGAAGGGGCGCGCCCCGGACGGTGACTCAGTCGTGCTGGTGCTGCTTCTGGACCTCTTCGGGGGAGCGTCCGCGCAGCCACCTCGGCATGATGAAGAGGCCCACGGCCTCGGCGCACACGGTGCCGTCGGCGGTGGTGATGTGGCCACGGGTCCACGTCTTGACGCCTTCGGTGCGGTCATACCAGGCCTCGATGCGCAGAGGCGTGTTGAGCTTGGTCGGCATCTTGTAGTCGATGCTCAGGTTGGCGGTCAGACCCGGGTGGCCGCTGCTCGCGGAGAGTTCACCGGTCGCCTGGTCGAGCAGGAGCGCGATGACGCCGCCGTGCATGTGGCCGGGAGGGCCTTCATAGAGGGCTCCGGGGGTGAAGTCGGCCCAGAGGCGGTTGCCGTCGTCGGCGAACGTGAACTCGATCGGCAGGGCGGCCGCGTTGCGCAGGCCCACGACGGTGTTGCCCCAACCGGCGACGCCCTCGTGCCCGCAGCTCTCGCCGTGGGTGCCGGGGATCTGGGCGGCGGCGAGCCGGGCGGTGACGGCCTCGATCTCGGACTGGGCGCGGGCGATCTCGTCGGCGTCGACGGTGGTGCGCAGGGTGGCGTCGGCGAGGTCGCGGACGCTCTGGGTGAAGGAGGCGTAGAGCTCCGGGGGGACGGTGCCCTGGGGGGATTCAGACATGGGTTCGAGTTTAGGTGCGCCGAGCCGTCCGGACGCCGCTCCCGGCTGCCACTGCAAGCGAGATCACATGCCGCCTCGGCGGGTCCACGCGCAGGAGCCCGGACCTGGTGGTCCGGGCTCCGCGTGCGTGTAGGCCCTGTCGGACTCGAACCGACAACCAACGGATTAAAAGTCCGGAGCTCTGCCAATTGAGCTAAGGGCCCGGG
>CAYSIP010000351.1:0-1926 GCA_964431055.1 uncultured Corynebacterium sp.
CGATCCGTCCGTAACGTACCGAATCACCAGGTGGGAAAGCTATGACGGGTAGAACGGCCATCACCGAGGCAGACCCCGGTAGCAGGCACAGGGAGGATCCTGCGGGGCCGCTGGTCCCGCTGACCCGCCATGTGCTCGACCGCGGGCCTCGCCCGGCCATGCGCGGCTGGTCCCATCTGGTCGCCGCGTGTCTCTCCCTCATCTCAGGATCGGTGCTCTCGACGTATGCGTGGATGACCCTGCCCCGGGCGCAGGCACTGGGTGTGATGGTCTACGCCGTCAGCACCTTCGTGCTCTTCGCTGTGTCGGCGCTCTACCACCGGGGCCCTTGGCGCAGCACGCGCGCCGTGCGATGGTGGCGGCGGGCCGATCACGCCACCATCGCGGTGTTCATCGCCGCGACCTACACCCCGCTGTGCCTGATTATCCTGGGACCGGCGACGGCGGCGGGAATACTCACCGTCGCCTGGACGGGTGCCCTGCTGAGTGTGGGTCTCAAGCTCGTGTGGATCACCCACCCGCGGTGGCTGTCGGTGGTGGTCTACCTGGTACTCGGCTGGCTCGTCGTCCCATTGATCCCGCAGCTGTGGGCGATCGCCGGGCCGGGCGTGATGTGGTTGTTGCTCGCCGGCGGTGTCATCTACTCCTGCGGTGCGCTGATCTACGGCTTCCGCTGGCCGGGGCGACACGCCCGCATCTTCGGCTACCACGAGTACTTCCATGCCGCGGTCATCATCGCTGCCATCTTTCACCTGGCGGCAGTGTGGATCGTCGTGGCGCAGGGCCAGGGCGTGTCTGCCTAAGGTACAAGTGCCCAGTATCCTGTGATACCCGACGTCACGCGATGGCCCACTGGTGTCAGCCTCGGGTGCTGGTGGGGCTCCATACCCGCCCACCCCTGCAGGAGCAGGGTGTCTCAGTTCCGTGGAACTGAGACACCCCCAACCTGTCACGGATCGTCCGTCTCTCCCCCACTCCCTCATCCGGATGAGGCTGAAACCCGGTACGGCGAGGAGGGGATGGGCTTCTCTCCGGTGGAGCGAAGAGCAATTTCCCTGGGTTGCGACCGGACGACTCGTCGCGGCCGGTTTCATCGACCCGATCCTTGCTGGCAGGCTCGTATTGACTCGGTCGTTCCCCTCAGCGGAGGGCCAATCGACATCGTCCTGGTGGCCCTGGCCACCATCGCTTCTGCCGGGACACTCTAATGGCCCGGAGGGACGCGAAGGGGCCTGTGGCACCATTCGGTTTTCTCACGACCATTCGTCACGGTTCGTGGTGCCACCTTCAAGGCGGCGTTGCTCCGTATCCGACGACGATGTAGCGACTGTTGTTGCCCACGGTCCAACCCTGGTGGGTGACGTTGCCTCCGCAGTAACATCGACGGTAACACCTGGTTTTTTCCCCAAGAATCATGCTCATGACGACCCAGATGGTGTCGTCACGGTGACAACAGCTCTGCGCCAGTTTCCGGGTGGTTCATCGCAGTTCCGACGCCGGATACTTCCGAGACATTCCACAACATTGTCCTGTCGGCATTGTCCTGTCGGTCCCGGAGTTCGGCCCCCGTTCGACGGCGGATCCCACAGCCTCCACCGATCACGTCGGCTCTGAGGCTGGGTGCCGACATTACAGACAAGGACTGACCGTGTCTTTTCAAGAAGGTATGGAGATCACCGGAAAAATCATCGATGTTGCCGGGGTCGCGGCGATCGTCCTCGGTGTGGTGGTAGCGACCCTCATCGCCGCCAGCGCCCTGTTCCGCAGAAGAGCAGAAGACGATATCTACCACCAATACCGGCAGTGGCTGGGACGCTCCATCCTGCTCGGCCTGGAACTGCTCGTCGCAGCCGACATTATTCGCACCGTGGCAGTGGCTCCTACGTTCCAATCAGTGGGTGTCCTGGGAATAATCGTGCTTATTCG
>CAYSIP010000352.1:0-1924 GCA_964431055.1 uncultured Corynebacterium sp.
GCTATGCACTGATGGGCCTGGACGAGGCGATCCGTCGATCCTTGGCCGACGACAGAACGGACACTCCGATCGACCCGCAGACGGCGGACCCGATGGGTCCTTTGCCACACGACCCGGCCTGGGCCGCTGGAGGAAGGGGGCAACCGCTCCTGGCGAAAGCCGCCGAAGTGGTGCAGGAAACGCTGATGCGGGTACGCCCCGACCCTGCGTAGCGCCGGGCGCCCAAGTCACCCGGGAGCTGACCTTCCGGACGCGACGGGCATCAGAAGCCACCGGCCCCGGCGATCACCACCAGGATGAAGAGCACATAGAGCACCCCGAAGATCAGGCCGACGATCATCAGCGCGGTGCTGATGATGCCGAGGATCCACCCGGCCTGCAGCGTCCCGCCGTCCCGGTAGCGGCCTGGTTGGGCTTTGACTTCCTTGCGGGCCTTGCTGCCCATGATCCAGGCGACGGGACCGGTCACGCCCACGATGAAACCGAGGATGCCCAGGACCAACACCGTGGTGGCACTGGGATGCTCGGGCTGCAGGCCGTGTGGCTGGAGTTGGCCGTATCCGTGATGATAGGGCGGCGGTTCCGGCTGGTACGCCGGTTGGGGCCGCGGTGGATCCTGGTAACTCGGTTCCCCGTACGGTGCGCTCATTGCATGTCCTCCGCTGATAGTGGTGCTTCCAGTCTCGCGCAGTCGGGCAAACCGGCGGTGGACAGCCTCAGCGCGCGGTCACTCACCGACGGGAGAGGCGTCCGGTCAATCGCTCAGGTGGGCCCGCTCACCCTCGTGCGTCAGGATGGCCAGGAGCTCGACCGGCCCGCCTTCGGCGGTGATGGCGTGCGGCAAGGTGGTGGGGAACTCTGCAGCTTGTCCCGCGTGGACATAGAAGACCCGCTCGCCCAGTTGCACGCGCGCCGTTCCTGAAAGCACGGTGAACCACTCGCGTCCCGGATGGGTCGGCAGCTCTGCCGGCTTGACCTGCTCGGGGGTGATGCGCAGCTTGGCCACGACCCGTCCGGGCACCGTGCTTTCCCGCGACAGCAGCCAGGTGGTACGTCCCGGCGCGTGATCGGGCTCTGGACGGATCACAACATCGGAGTCGTCGGTGACTTCGACCAGCCTGTCGAGGGTGGTGTCCAGAGCCCGCGCGAGCGGAACGAGTTGGTCCAGGGCGATCCGCCGGTTTCCGGTTTCGATCCGCGAGAGCGTCGACGCCGTCAGCCCCGCTCGCCGCGCGAGCGCATCGAGCGACCATCCGCGCTCCTGGCGCAGGCCTCGAATGCGGTGCCGCACCACTGCATCAAGATCCAGTTCTTGCCTCATACGCAAAAGCCTATGCCTTTCGAGCAAAGTCCGCTTTATCTGTGGAGGAAACCGTCCACAGGAGGAGCCATGATCACCTACGACGTCCTTGTCATCGGCGGCGGTGCCGCCGGGCTCAGCGCGGCAGTCACTCTCGCCCGTTCCCTGCGCAGCGTCCTGGTGGTGGACGCCGATCATCCTCGGAACGCCCCGACCCACGCCGTCCACAATCTGCTCGGCCGGGAGGGGATTGCCCCCCGCGAACTCCTGGCCCTCGGGCGGCAGGAGGCACAGGCGTACGGCGCCGAGATCATCACCGACGAAGCCATCGAGGCGCGTCGGGACGGCAGCGACTTGTCAACGATGGTGTCCGTCGCCAGTGATGAGGGCGCGATGGCCGCGGCGGCGATCAACGCGGAGCTTGCGGCGCCGCCAGGTCTCCGGCCCTCCGCCGCTCAAGGCGCTTGCCGGTCACCAGGATCGTCGGAACCTGTGCGGAGCGGATCGTCCTCCTCCGGCCGGCCATCGCCATAGCTCCGCGGCTCGCCCTGAGCGACGTGGTCCGAGTCCTCGGCGGCCGGAGCCGTGTCTCCGAGATTGGGGGCGCTGTCGGCCTGCAGGCCG
>CAYSIP010000353.1:0-1899 GCA_964431055.1 uncultured Corynebacterium sp.
CCACCACACCCGACGGACCCCTAGCCCGCTGGCGCCACCCCACCCCCACCCCAGCACCCCCGGCCGGAGGGGACACCCCCGCCGACCCCGGACCCGACATCCCCGCCCCACCCCGCCCCTGGCTCGACCCCCGCCCACAGAGCACCCACTGGTACCGCCGCGCCCAACGACTGGCCGCCGAACGCAAAGCCAACACCACCCCACCACCAGCCCCACCCGACCACGACCACGACCCCGACCCACCGCCGTTCTGACCGGCCGGGCCAGATCAGCGGTGCTTGAGCAGGACTGCCCGGATCCCTTCGTGGAACCCGTCGCGGAGCCGTACCCGCTGGGCCTCCGTCAGGGTGAACTCGTTGAGCATCTGGCAGGCGAACTGCAACAAGGGGCGGTCGATGGCCGGAGGCAGCACGCCGCCCGACAACAGATGCGCCTGGTCCCGCTGCTCCTCGGACGCGGCGCGCTCATACCACCAGTTGGCGTACTGCTGCCCCACGTCGAAGGGGGTCTGCTCCCCCGAGGAAGTCCACACCTCGTCAGGCAGCGGCACGAACTTCGACCGCAACGGCCGACGGTGCTGAGCCATCATCGACGGGTTCGGCCGCGATGAACCATTGGCCTCACCGCCCTGGGCCGGAGGCGTCTGGAGCGACCCGGGCTGGCCGGGCTGACCGGGCTGGCCGGGCTGACCGGGCTGGCCGGGCTGCGGCTGGATCGATCCCGTCGACGGCTGCGGGGCCGCGCGCTCCTCCGGCGCGGAGGGTGCCGTAGTGGCGGGCGGAGACATGGGCTCCCGGTCGCCTTGGTGGGCGCGGTCGACCTTGCCGCCCTTCCCTGACTTCCCCGCGGGCTCGGCAGCCCCGGCCGCACCGGCCGCCTCGGGCTTCTCGGACTGCCTGGCGAGCTGGGCAGGAGTCGGCACCGCGTGCGGAGTCGGCACCGGCCGGGCCGAGGCGCCCACAGCGGGACCCTCTTCGGCCCTCGTCCGGCCACTGGGCTTCTTTCGCGAAGTCGGAGAAGAAGTGGGCGCCGGAGTGGGGGTGGGCGCCGGCCCATCGGTGGGGTGCGCCTGCCCGGGCTGCTCGGCCTCGATGCGGGCGGCGCACTCCTGCTCGTCTGCGGCGAGCTCCTCCGCGTCGGCGGCGCGTTCCTCGTCAGCAGCCGTCAGCCGGGCCTCGTCAGCGACCGAGGTGGCGGCGGCGCGGTCCGAGCGCAGGACCACGTCGGCCATGCCCACCGCTTCCTCGGTCTCGGTCTCGTGGGCGTCCTCACCGGGGTGCACCGGAGGCGACGCCGGGGCACGGACCTTCGGGGGGATGGGCCCCTCGAGAACCCTGATCTGCATGGCGTCGTGAAAGTCGGTGCGGGGATCGAGCACGGTGGTGGTGTCGCAGGCGTGCCGCAGCGCGGACGAGATGGAATCCCACCCGAACCCCACGAGATGCATCCGGACACCGGCGTCCACGGCCACGCGCACCCCGGGGATCATGTCGGCATCCCCCGTGACCAGGACCATGTCCGAGCAGTGTCCCTTGTAGGCGGCCTGGATCATGTCCGCCACCAGGAGCGTGTCGACGGCCTTCTGGGTCCGACGCTCGCCCCACTCGATCAACTGCCCGGCGCGCAACTGCACGCCCTCGATCACACGGAGAGTGCGTTGGTACCGGTGGGGGCCCGAATCCGGGATCCCGTCATACCAGTTCTGGCGTTGGACCGGCTGATCCACCAGACCGTGGGCCACCTGGTCTAAACGGTGCACGACCGTGGCGAGGGATATCTCCAACTGCCCGCGTGCACCCTCCTCCCACGAGTTGTAAAAACTAGCCAGTAGATAGGACGTATCCACTAGGACAAGAGTCCGTTCAAGCATGATGATCACTACCTGTTCTGTTTGTCTTC
>CAYSIP010000354.1:0-1897 GCA_964431055.1 uncultured Corynebacterium sp.
GGGGGGAACGTAGATGCCGACCCGGTCCCCGCGGCCGATACCGCGCAACCGCAGGCGCTGGACCTGTTCATCGACGATGACGGAGAACTCGGCGTAGGTGAGCTGACCGCTCTCGCAGTCGATGGCCACAGCATCGGGATGCCGCTGGATCGTCGCCCGCGCGATATCGGCCAGGGTCCGCGGCCGGGGATCATAGCCCGGGCCAAAGATCGCCAGGGTGGGGTGTGTCCTGGGCAGCGGGGCTGGCTGGGCGTGGTGGTCCATGCGGTGGGTTGTCCTACAGAGTCAATGGTCAGAGAGGGGCGCGGCTGGGAGGATGGACCAGGGTGAGTGCAGTCTGGTCGACAAGGGGCGCATCCTCCCCCTGGCCTCGTGGATGCCATCTGGGGATCCCACGCGCAACGACGGGGCACCCACCAGGCAGGTGAGTGCCATATAAAAAACGGTATACCTGTGTTTATCACAGCAACCTCACTGCCCCCTATTCGCCCTTCCCAGCACGATAGGGGCGAATTACATATGACCAAAAAAGCGCCCATGGCCGCGGAAGGCTATCGTTTTCAGCTGGGCCGACAAAGCATCCGCGGTCCCGGAGGACTCCTGCGAACGACACCGATCACCGTCGGTCGCCCGCTCAAAACCCCACGCCCGGCAGGCGGTGTGGAGGGCGTCGATGAAGTGGCCTGCCCGTTCCACGGTCACCGGCACGGATGATTCTGTGTTGCCGGTCGCCATCGGGGTGGTGTCCCCCAGACCCGAGCGGAATCGATGTGTTTCATCTTCTCCCCACCCCTGTGTTCAGAGAAGGCCACCTGCGCGGCAGCCGCCCCGGAGGCGGTCTCCACGGTCCGGAGGTACGGGCTCACGAAAGATCAATCCACCGGTTCCCCACGTCGCACCCCTCGAGTCGCGGGAAAACCAGGCACCGACTCCCTGAGAGCAATGGCCCGCGTGTTCAGAGGAACCTGCGCACCACGACATGAGCCAAGCCGGGTCGCGTATCCAGAAGTTGAGACAGCGGGCCAGACACCACCACACGCAGAAGGCCGGCGCCCCCACCACGCGGAGGGGACGCCGGCCTCACTGAAACCCGAAGACGGGTCAGCGGATGGTGACCTGCCGCGACTTGATGTTCTGCAGCTGCTTGCGCTCTTCGGCGTTCAGCTGAGCGTCGTTGGGCAATTCCTTCTCCAGTTCGGCGTTGACGCGCCCAAGCTCGGCGACGTAGGAATCGGGCGCCGGCCCGGGGTCGAGGTCGAAGACGGGGGCGACGAGGCCGTGGGTGCGGAACACTCCGGCGAATTTGGTGCCCTCACCGAGGCTGAGCTCGCCGCGGGCGGCCACGCGGGCCAGGGCCTGGAGGATGGCGTCCTCGTTGTCGTCCACACGCACCCACCGGAGGTAGGCCTTGCCGCCGCCCGGGCTGGCCCACCACACGGAGCCGGGGACGTCGGCGACCACGCGGTGGGATTCGATGACGGCGTCGTTGGCGTTCTGCAGCGCCTGGCGGGCCATCATGTCGACCTCGGCGCCCTCGGGCAGCCACCAGTTGAAGTCCTGGTGCTCAACCACGTCGAGGGTGGTGGCGGGGTCGAGGAAATCGGTCAGGGGCGGCTCCGTGCCGTCGGCGATGGCGGAGTCCAGGGTCTGGCCGGGCTGGGCGTCGCGCACCCAGGCCAGGACGTAGGCGAGGTCGCGGCCGGGGTTGTGGCTGCGGGACTGCGTCTGCAGGGCCACGAGGGCGTCGCCGCCGTGCTCAGGGTCGCGGACCAGCGCGGCCCCGCCACCGGGCAGGACGGACACGACGTAGACGTCGCGGTCGATGCCCTTGACCTCCAGTTTGGCGACGGCCGAGGGCACGAACTCCTGCAGCGCCACCAGGTCGGCCTCGGCGGCG
>CAYSIP010000355.1:0-1891 GCA_964431055.1 uncultured Corynebacterium sp.
CCTCGGTGGTGGCCACGTGGGTGGCCGTGGGGAAGGTGTCGTTGGACGACTGCCCCATGTTGACGTCGTCGTTCGGGTGGACCTCGACACCGTCGCGCTTGGCGATGGAGGCGATGACCTCGTTGGTGTTCATGTTCGACGAGGTGCCGGAACCGGTCTGGAACACGTCGATCGGGAACTCGCCGTAGTGTTTGCCGTCCGCGATCTCCTTGGCGGCGGCGATGATGGCATCGGCCTTCTCCGCGTCAAGGGCGCCGGAATCCTTGTTGACCTGGGCACACGCCGCCTTCAGCAGGCCCATGGCGCGGATCTGGGCTTCCTCGAGGCCGCGGCCGGAGATCGGGAAGTTCTCCACGGCACGCTGGGTCTGGGCACGCCACAGGGCGTTGACCGGGACCTTGACCTCACCCATGGTGTCGTGTTCGATGCGGAATTCCTGCTCGGTCATGAAATACCTTCCGTATGCTTCGGGGTTGTCCGACTCCGGGGGATCAAGCCGGCAGAGGCACCGCGGGGGCGGACCTCGGCACGAAGGAGCCGTCTCCCAGTATGGAGCAAACCCAGGGCTGATAGTGCTCACTTGATGATACCGGGGTCCCCGTCACCAGGGCTGAAGGGGTGTTCCAGGACAGACGGGTGTTTTCCGTGCTTGATCGGGGCGGGCGGGAAGCCGTGCGTTGGATGTCCATGCCGTAATTTTGACGGGGAAGCCCGTCCAGCGTCCACGGGCAACTGAATTCAGGAGAGGGAATGAAACGACAGTTCATGGACCGGGCGGTGCATCTGTCCCGGGAGGGGATGCGGGCCGGTGACGGTGGGCCCTTCGGGGCGGTGATCGTCCGCGGTGACACCATCATCGCCGAGGGCACCAACCGGGTCATCGCCACCAACGACCCCACCAACCACGCGGAGATCATCGCCATCAAGGGCGCCTGTGAGGCCCTGGGCAGCTTTGATCTCTCGGGTTGCGAGCTCTACGTCAACAGCGAACCCTGCCCCATGTGCCTGGGCGCCATCCACTGGGCGCGTCTGGACAAGGTGTATTTCGCCAATACCCGGCACGATGCCGCGGCAATCGACTTCGACGACTCGCTCATCTACGAGGAGCTGGACAAGCCCCCGGCGCAGCGGAGCATTCCCTATGAGCGGATTCCGGACGACCGGGCGCTGGAGATCTTCCGGGAATGGAACGACCGGGACGACAAGACGCAGTACTAGGGCCTGTTCCGGGACCGGACTGATGCCGGTCTCGCAGGAGGTCGCCAGGAAGACCAGGAACAGGCCGCAGCCAGGGAGGGGATCAGCCCTTCAGATCCGAGTAGTCGATGACGGAGTACTCCTGCAGTTTCGCCAGCTGGTGGCGAGACTCGATGTAGCGGACGGTGCCGGACTTCGAGCGCATGACGATCGATCGGGTCGTCGCACCGCTGGCGCGGTAGCTGACACCGCGGACCATGTCGCCGTTGGTCACGCCGGTGGCGGCGAAATAGGTGTTGTCGGAGGTGACCAGGTCGCTGGTGGTCAGCACCTGCTTGAGATCGTGGCCAGCGGCGACGGCCCTGGCTGCCTCCTCCTCGGAGACTGGGGCCAGCATGCCCTGGATTTCTCCGCCCATGCACTTCAGGGCGCAGGCGGCGATGATGCCCTCCGGGGTGCCGCCGATGCCCATCATGATGTCCACCGAGTTCATGGTGGAGTCCTGTGCGGCGGCCACCGCGCCCGCGACGTCGCCGTCGGAGATCAGGCGTACCTTCGCGCCGGCGCGGCGGATGTCGGAGATCAGGTCGATGTGGCGGGGGCGGTCGAGCACCATGACCGTGACGTCGGAGGGCGAGATGCCCTTGGCCTTGGCCACGGCGTTGATGTTGTGGGAGACCGGGGCCTGGATGTC
>CAYSIP010000356.1:0-1890 GCA_964431055.1 uncultured Corynebacterium sp.
AGATCACCGCCCCGCTCGGCTGGGAGATGCTGCGCGTCAACCACATCGACATCGACGACGACGAGGACCTCACCGCCCTGGCAGAGGCCGTCCGTGAGGCCGGCCGCGTCACCAGCGGGCTCGTCGAGTCGGAGGGGCCCGCGCTCGATCCGGTTGACCCGGCCGACCCGGAGACCTCCCTCCACCCGGTGCACCAGGTCAAGCGGGTCAGCGATGAGCGCCAGCGCCGCCGCTCGCACCTGCGCCTGGTCGAGGGTGACGGCGAGGGCCCGGAGGAGTAGTCCGGCGGCCCCGCAGGGAGTTTCCAGCCCTGCGGGGTATTATTCTCTGCCTAGTGTCCGGCCCTCATCCCCGGGCCCCGAAGTAGAAAGCGACCCCGGCACCCATGTCATCCCTGCTCACCCGCGAAGACGTCTGCTCCGTTATCAAGGCCTATGACATCCGCGGGATCGTCGGCGACCAGATCACCCCCGAGTTCATCCGGGAGACCGGCGCCGCCTTCGCCCACCTGCTGCGCGCGGAGGGGGAGACCACCGTCGCCGTCGGCCATGACATGCGCCCCTCCTCCCCGGAGCTGGTCGCCGCCTTCGCCGAGGGTGTCACCTCCCAGGGGTTGGACGTGATCATGCTGGGGTTGACCTCCACCGACGAGCTCTACTTCGCCGCCGGCACCCTCGACTGCGCGGGCGCGATGTTCACCGCCTCGCACAATCCCGCCCAGTACAACGGCATCAAGCTGTGCCGCGCGGGTGCGCGCCCCGTCAGCCAGGACACCGGTCTGGCCCAGATCATCGACATGCTCGTCCTCGGCGTCCCCTCCCACGAGGGCCCGACGGGTTCGCTCACCGAGCGGGACGTGCTGGCCGACTACGGTGCCTACCTGCGTGGACTGGTCGACCTGGGCGGGATCCGTCCCCTGGTCGTGGCCGTCGACGCCGCCAACGGTATGGGCGGGCACACCGTGCCGGAGGTCTTCCGGGGGCTGCCCCTGGACATCCGGCCGCTCTACTTCGAGCTGGACGGCACCTTCCCCAACCACGAGGCCAACCCGCTGGACCCGAAGAACCTCGTCGACCTGCAGAAGTTCACCGTCGAGCAGGGCGCGGACATCGGCCTGGCCTTCGACGGCGACGCCGACCGCTGCTTCGTCATCGATGAGAACGGCGAACCGGTGAGCCCCTCGGCGATCTGTGCGATCGTCGCCAAGCGATACCTCGCGGAGCACAGGGGTGCGACCATCATCCACAACCTCATCACCTCGAAGTCGGTGCCGGAGATCATCGCCGAGGAAGGCGGCACCGCCGTGCGCACGCGCGTGGGCCACTCCTTCATCAAGTCCACGATGGCCGAGACCGGCGCCGTCTTCGGTGGCGAACACTCCGCGCACTACTACTTCACCGAGTTCTTCAACGCCGATTCCGGCATCCTCGCCGCCATGCACGTCCTCGCAGCCCTCGGCTCCCAGGACAAGCCGCTCAGCGAGCTCATGGGCGAATACGCCCGCTACGCCGCCTCCGGCGAGATCAACTCGGAGGTCGACGACCAGTCCGGGCGTACCCAGGCGGTTCTCGACGCCTTCTCCGACCGCGTCGAATCCGTCGATCGACTCGACGGCGTCACCGTCGAACTCAAGGACACCAAGGCCTGGTTCAACATCCGCCCCTCCAACACCGAGCCGCTGCTGCGCCTCAACGTGGAGGCTCCCACCGCCAAGGAGGTCGACGCGCTGACCGAGAAGATCCTCAAGGTCATCCGCGCATAAGACGCCGGCGGCAGAAGAACGCGGCGTGAGGAGTTGATCCTCACGCCGCGTTCTCGCGTCTGGTGCCTAGTCTTCCTTGTCGAGGGCGAAGCCGTACTCGACGACGTTGTACCCGTTCTCCGGATCCT
>CAYSIP010000357.1:0-1884 GCA_964431055.1 uncultured Corynebacterium sp.
CCCATTCTCAACGCCCGTTTCGCCCTCAACGCCGCCAACGCCCGGTGGGGTTCGCTCTACGACGCCCTCTACGGCACCAATGCCCTCCCCGAGGACGACGGAGCGGAGAAGGGCCGGGAGTACAACCCGGTCCGCGGCCGCAAGGTCATCGACTGGGGCCGCGAGTTCCTCGACGCCGCCGTCCCGCTCGAGGGCGCCTCCCACGCGGACGTCGAGAACTACAGCATCCTCGACGGCTACCTCGCCGCCACCGTCGACGGCCAGGAGCACCGCCTGCAGGACAAGACCGCCTACCGCGGCTTCTGCGGCAACCTCGAGGATCCGGACTGCATCCTGCTGCGCAACAACGGCCTGCACATCCAGCTGGAGATCGACCCCTCCTCCCCGATCGGCAAGGACGACAAGGCCGGCATCAAGGACATCATCCTCGAGTCCGCCATCACCACCATCATGGACTTCGAGGACTCCGTCGCCGCCGTCGACGGAGAGGACAAGACCCTGGGTTACCGCAACTGGCTGGGTCTGAACACCGGCCAGCTGTCGGAGAAGGTCGCCAAGGGCGACCGCTCCTTCACCCGCACCCTGAACAAGGACCGTTCCTTCATCGGCCGCAACGGCACCGAGATCCGTCTGCACGGCCGCTCCCTGCTGTTCGTCCGCAACGTCGGCCACCTCATGCAGAACCCCGCCATCCTGGTCGACGGCGAGGAGATCTTCGAGGGACTCATGGACGCGGTCATCACCACGGCCTGCGCCATCCCCGGCCTGAACGTCCGCAACCCGCTGCGCAATTCCCGGGCCGGTTCGATCTACATCGTCAAGCCCAAGCAGCACGGTCCCGAGGAGGTCGCCTTCACGAATGATCTCTTCGGCCGCGTCGAGGATCTGCTGGGGCTGCCGCGCTACACCATCAAGGTGGGTGTCATGGACGAGGAACGCCGCACCTCCGTCAATCTGGACGCCTGCATCATGAACGTCGCCGACCGCCTGGCGTTCATCAACACCGGCTTCCTCGACCGCACCGGCGATGAAATCCACACCTCCATGCACGCCGGCGCCATGGTCCGCAAGGACGCCATGCAGACCGCGCCGTGGAAGCAGGCCTACGAGGACAACAACGTCGACGCCGGCCTCGCCCGCGGACTGTCGGGCCGCTCCCAGATCGGCAAGGGCATGTGGGCCAAGACCGAGCTGATGGCCGAGATGCTCGAGGCCAAGATCGGGCAGCCGCGTGAGGGCGCCAACACCGCCTGGGTCCCCTCCCCCACCGGCGCGACCCTGCACGCCACCCACTACCACCGGGTCAATGTCTTCGAGGTTCAGGAGGAACTGAGGAAAGCAGGTCGCCGCGACAGCTTCCATGACCTGCTGACCGTCCCCGTCTCCCCCTCCACCGACTGGAGCGACGAGGAGAAGAAGGAGGAGCTGGACAACAACTGCCAGTCCATCCTCGGTTACGTCGTCCGCTGGGTCGAACACGGGGTCGGTTGCTCCAAGGTCCCGGACATCCACGACACCGCCCTGATGGAGGACCGCGCCACCCTGCGCATCTCCTCCCAACTGCTGGCCAACTGGATGGTGCACGGGGTGGTCACCGAGGAGCAGGTCATCGAGTCACTGGAACGCATGGCGAAGGTCGTCGACCGCCAGAACGAGGGAGACCCGTCCTACCTGCCGATGGCGGAGGACTACGGGTACTCCATCGCGTTCCAGGCCGCCAAGGACCTGATCCTCAAGGGCGCCGACTCCTCCGTCTCCCCGGCCGGCTACACGGAGCCGATCCTCCACGCTCGTCGCCGCGAGTTCAAGGAACGCGAGGGCATCTAGACGGGTTCAGCCCCCACCGCAGACGGGCACCCCGGTCACCCCACGGTGGCCGGGGTG
>CAYSIP010000358.1:0-1879 GCA_964431055.1 uncultured Corynebacterium sp.
AGCTCCTCCTTCGACGGGGTCAGGAACATCGAGTCCAGCACCTTCAGGTACATCAACCGCAGCTGGTGGGGGATAGTGCCGAACAACCGCCAGTACACCAGGGCGTAGAAGCGCATCTGGAACTTCGCGTCGTGCGAATAGCGCGGCAGCGGCTTCTTGCCGGTCTTGTAGTCGACCACCCGCACCTCACCGGTGGGGGCGACGTCGACCCGGTCGATGAACCCGCGCACCGGCACCCCGTTAGGCAGGATGGTGTCCACGTACATCTCCACCTCATGGGCGTCGAAGCCCTGCGGGTTCTCCATCTCGAAATAGCCGCGCAACAGGGAGCGGCACTCGACGAGAAAGCCGTGGATCTCCTCCTCGGGGACCAGCTCGTTGAGCTCCTCATCCTTGGCGCACATCGTCTCCCACTCCGGCTTGAGCTTCTTCACCGCGGCCGGGTAGGTGCGCGCGTCCCGGGGCCGGCCGTGCATCTCCTCCAGGACGGCATGGACGAGCGTGCCCTTGACCTGGGCGACCGTCTTGGGCTCGGGCAGCCGGTCAATGGCCCGCAGACGGTAGAGCAGCGGGCACTGGTTGTAGTCGGAGGCGCGGGAGGGGGACAGGGCGAGCGGGCGGGGGGTGGCAGACATGATGGCCACCACCTTATCCGTGGCAAGCTGGTGGCCATGAATCAGACGCTGGACCTCCTCGATTTCCTCGCCGCCTCCCCGAGCTCCTACCACGCAGCCGCGGAGGTGGCCGAACGTCTCGTCGCCGCCGGTTTCACCCGGCAGGACGAGGCGCATGCCTGGGACGCCACCCCCGGCGGACACGTGATGGTCCGCGGCGGCGCCGTCATGGCCTGGTGGGTACCGGAGGAGGCTTCCCCCGAATCCGGGTTCCGCATCATCGGCTCCCACACCGATTCCCCCGGCTTCACCCTCAAACCCCGACCGGATTTCACCGCCGCCGGGTGGCAACAGATCGGCGTCGAGGTCTACGGCGGGCCGATCCTCGCCTCCTGGCTCGACCGGGAACTGACCCTGGCCGGACGCGTCGTCCTGGCCGACGGCGCGGAAAAACTCGTGAACACCGGCCCCGTGCTGCGCATCCCTCACCTGGCCATCCACCTCGACCGCTCCAAGGAACTCTCCCTCGACCGACAGCAGCACATGCAGCCCGTCATGGCCGTCGGCGAGCCGGACCTGTCGATCATGGACGTCGTCGCGGAATCCGCGGGCGTCGACAAGAACGACATCCTCGCCCACAACCTCATCACCACCGACACCCAGCGCGGCGAGGTCTTCGGCGCCGGCGCCGACCTGCTCGCCGCCGGCCGACTCGACAACCTCAGCTCGGTGCACGCCTCCCTGACGGCCCTGCTGCGCGCCATCGCCTCCGGAGACACCGGCAACGACATCCTGGTGCTCGCCGCCTTCGACCACGAGGAGGTCGGCTCCGGTTCCACCACCGGCGCGGCCGGCCCCGTCCTCGCCGACGTCCTCACCCGCACCGCCCGCGCCCTCGGCGCCGACGAGGACCAGCGTCGCCGCATGCTCACCCGCTCCAGTTGCGTCTCCGCCGACGCCGCCCACTCCGTCCACCCCAACTACGCGGGCAAACACGACCCCGCACACCACCCGCTGATCAACGCCGGCCCGGTGGTCAAGATCAACGGCAACCAGCGGTACGCCTCCGACGCCACCACCGTCGCGGTGTGGGAACGCGCCTGCCGCGCCGCCGGGGTGCCCTCCCAGTCCTTCGTGGGCAACAACGACGTCCCCTGCGGCTCCACCATCGGCCCGGTCACCGCCGCCCGCCTCGGCATCCCCACCGTCGACGTCGGCGTGCCGCTGCTGTCCATGCACTCCGCCCGCGAACTGGCCGGCGTGCA
>CAYSIP010000359.1:0-1852 GCA_964431055.1 uncultured Corynebacterium sp.
TTCTCGATCTCCTCGGCGACCAGCTTCTTGAACCGTTCGACGTGTTCGTCGTTGTAGGCGAGGTCGACCAGCACGGATTTGCGGGTCTCGTGCGCCTTGCCGTCGAGGTTGTGCACCGCCCCGGAGCCGAAGAGCGGGCCCCGGATGAACATCGGCATGGCGCCGTTGCGCTGCATCCGGTCGGAGTCGTAGAACAGTCGCACACCGTCTTCACCGCGAACCAGCGTCGCCTTCTTGCCGAGCATGCGGAACTGGACCGGGGCGTCCGATTCCGGGGAGAGGTCGGCTTTTCCCCGCAACCGGGAGGGAAACAGATAACCGGAGCTCAGGAAGTTCAACCCCTGTTCGAATCGGACGCGGGCGGGGGTGTGCGAGGTCATGGTCGTGCCTTCCTTGTGGGGACAGGTTCGGTGTGGCCTGGTTTCCACGGTACGTGAGACCTCATCCACTGTGGTGCGGCGTCAAGCATGGGGCGCGGGGAACGAATGCGAGGACGGGAACGCCCCCACTGCGCGCGGGCGCGGTGGGGGCAGGATGGTGGCCGGTGGCCGGGATCAGAAGGTGCAGTTGGGCGAGTACGGCTCCTCCAGGCCGATCCGCTGGGCGATCGGACAATAGATCAGGTACTGCCAACTCATCGACGACAGGAAGCTGCCCACCGCGCTGGGCGCGGTGACCGGGCTGTCGAACAACGACTGGTAGACCTCAAAGGAGCTTTGAGCGACAGGTTCGGCGGACTGACGGAACAGCTCCGCGGGGTCGCCGACCTGGGCGGTGGCGACGGGAGCGGTGACGGTGACGGTGGCCGCGACCAAGGTGGCGGCGGCCAGGGATGAGAGCGTCTTGCGGAGGGACATGGTGGAATCCTCTCGATGGGTGACGACTTACCCGTCAGGCTACCGCCGTCCCGCCCCCGGCGCGGGCTGTGCCGGATCAGACGTCGTAGACGCGGAAGGACACGCCGTAGGGCTCACCGATCAATGCTCCATCCGTGGTGAGCAGTTCCGGCAGGAATTCTCCGGGGGCGGGGTGATCGGGCAGGTCCGCGAGGTATTCGGTGTGGCATTCCAGGGAGTGGACCGCCGCATGGCAGTCGGCCTCGTCGACGCCGACGGCGTGGGTCGGCGAGGTGTGGGCGGCGATCAGCACCTGCTGCACGGCCCAGGGCCCGAGTTCCTCCTGTTCGATCTGTTCGCGGAAGACCCACCGGTTGCTGGCGTCCCGTGAGGCGTCGAGGGCTGCGAGCCCTGCGGCCCGGTGGTCCGCCTGTTCGAGTCCCCAGGAGGCGTCGACGTCGAAATTGGTGGTGATCAGAACGTCCGGGCGTAACCGGCGGATCCGCCGGGCGATGTCACGGCGCAGATCAAGTCCGTAGACCAGGTGACCGTCCGGGTGGTTGAGCATCATCAGGTCGCTGACCCCGACGGTGTCACAAGCGCGGCGCTGCTCTTCCGCCCGCACCATCCCCGCCTCCTCTGGCGGACGTTGCATGCCTGCCTCACCGTTGGTGAGCAGGAGGTAGGAGACCTCAACACCGGAGTTCGTCCACCGGTGCACGGCGGCCGAGAGCCCGTACTCGGCGTCGTCGGGGTGGGCGACGACCACCAACACGCGCTTCCAGGTGCTCCAGTCCAGCTTCTCTACGTTCGACTCTGCCGATGCGTTCGGTGTCATGTGCGGGGCGACCTTCCAGTGGGTGGGAGACGACTGGCCCCCACCCTAGTCAGATCGCACCCCTGCGGTGGACGGCGTCAACTGCCGCTCACCTGTCCCTGTGCTCCGTCGATGCCGGAGAGTCCGCTGCTCCAGAGGTTGCGGTGGAACCGGTCGCGCCCCCGTCCCTGTCCCCGGT
>CAYSIP010000360.1:0-1847 GCA_964431055.1 uncultured Corynebacterium sp.
ACGATCCGCCAGAAGGCGAAGTGATCGAGATAGCCGAACGTCCGCGAGGACACGCCGTGACGGAAGTAGTTGCACCATCCCCGCAGCACCGGGTTCAACCGGCGCAGCAGGTCAGCAAGCGTTCGATGTTTCGCACGGCGAGTCAGATTCCGTACCTTGCCCACCACAGAAGCCAACGACTTCTTCGATGGATAGGTGTAGACCGCCTTCTTGCCGGTCCGACCCCGCCAGTCTCGGCGCTGGATGCGCCAGCCGAGGAAGTCGAACCCCTCATCGATGTGGCAGATCCTCGTCTTCTCTACCGACAGGCGTAGGCCCATCGGTGCGAGCACCGCCCCGACCTCGTCCCACAGCGCTTCGGCGTCAGCGCGTCGTCCGTGGATGAGGACCACGAAGTCGTCCGCGTAGCGGACGAGTTTCATGGCCGCACCCCCGGCGCGCCGGTGCTTGGCACGCGTCCATTCCGGTCCGAGCGCTTCCCACTTGGAGGCGAAGTGCTCATCCAGCATGGACAGGGCGATGTTGGCCAGCAGCGGTGAGAGGATCCCGCCTTGAGGTGTGCCGGTGATCGTCTCGCGGTTGCGGCCGTCCTCGGTGAGGACTCCGGCACGCAAGAACGCCTTCACCCAGCCCAGGACGCGCTTGTCCCCGACTCGACGTCGCACTCTGCCCATCAGGGCGGTGTGGTCGATCTCGTCGAAGCACGCCTTGATGTCCGCCTCGAACACCCACTCGTAGTTCCGAGAAGGTGATCCGAGGTAGTGGATCTCGGCGATCGCGTCCTGTGCTCGGCGCCTGGGACGGAAGCCATAGGAACATGGTTTGAAGTCCGCCTCGAAGATCGGCTCGAGCACCAGTTTCAACGCAGCCTGCACGACCCGGTCACGGGTAGTCGGGATCCCCAGGGCGCGGACCTTGCCCGACGCCTTGGGGATTGTCTTCTCCCGTACCCGTTGCGGTACGAACTCACCGGCCTTGAGATCCTTCCGGATCCGGGCCAGCAGGTCCATGGCCGCCCAGCCGGCCTCGCGGGGGCTGACCCCGTCGACACCGGCGGTGCGTGCGCCTTTGTTGCCCGCCACCCTGTGCCATGCCACGACCAGGAACGCCGGGTCATAGACAAGGTTGGCGAGGTCATCGAAGCGACGGCCAGGTTCGGCCACCGCCCATCGGTGCAGCTTCTTCTGCATGCTCAGTACCCGCCACTCGGCCTCTTCCCGCTCGGGGAACAGGTCGAGCCACGGCTCGCCGGTATTCACCAGCGCCCTCCTGAGGCTGCTTGGTTGCTGCGGACACGCTGGACCCCTTCGCCATGTGACCGGCTTTCCCGGCCTCGGACTACTACGGGTCCTCCGCCCCATCCCGGCGGCATCAGCCGGCGACGGGCCTTCCCGCCGGCCAGCAGGATGCTGGCCGGGGAGGGGACCGCCGGAATGGTTCCCACGTTCACTGTCGAACCGTTCGACGGGGTCGGCGCCCAACTATGCCCCTGCAGCATCGCCACGGCTACGCCGCAGGCTTTCACCGTGGCCTCCCGACCGGCGACATCACCCAGTCCAGGAGTTCCCCCGACCACACCGACACCACCGGCGGTGGTGTCGTGGCCGGGGTGCGCGCTGCTATCCAGCCCAGATCCGCCAGGTTCGAGCTGGTGGCTCTCTTGAGGGGCGTTCAGTCGCTGGTTCCTCACGTACGCCTTTCCGTCATGCTTGCCGGACCCAGGCCATCTGGCAGTTCTGGCCCGTCCCGTCGTTGTCAGGGCTGCTTCCACCCTCACCCCCGTCCCGGGGACTCAGGCTGCCCTCAGCTTCACCCGATCCGCTGCGACGGACCGGAGGCGGTGTCCT
>CAYSIP010000361.1:0-1836 GCA_964431055.1 uncultured Corynebacterium sp.
AGCGAACTCGCCGGGCTCGGTGAACGTGAAGCTGAAGGTCTGGCCCTGATCGAGGCTTCCGGAGCTGAAGACTCCGTCGGCGCTTGTCACGGTGTGTGGCGCGGCGTCGTCATTCGTCCAAGTGACGGTCGTACCTGCGGGAATCTCGATCGTGCCGTCGACAAAGGCGAAGTCCTGGATAGACACCGCCGCGTCGGCCACCGGTTCCACGGAGGTACTGGTATCCGCCGTCGTCCCGTCCTGCCCACCCGTTGCGGGTGCGTCGCAGGTCGGCGCGGTGTCGGAGACACCTTCCATAGAGACCGGCGCGTTGGCCGGATCGACCTGGACGACCATGCCGTGCCCGACTCCCAGGTCCGGCCCAAAGGCGGGGGTCGTGATGACGAGCATGCCACTCGCGTCGAACCCCATGTAGACGGGGTAGTCAATGCCGGTCACGACCTCCTCGAGGCTATCCGGTCCGGTCTGGCGCACGATCCGTCCGGTGCCTGGGTTGAGGTGGGGCGGCTCGTCCGTGTTATTGGTGGCCATCTCGGCGGCGTAGAGCACGCCGTCCGGGCCCATGACGACGTCGGTGACGGCGGTGAGACCAGTCCAGTGATCGGTGACCGTACCATCGGCGGTGACGTGGACGACCTTCGATGCGCCATCCGGGAAGGGGACCACGGTCTCGAAGCCGACGTACGCGCCGCCCTGACCGTCCAACGCAAGGCCGGTCGGCACCATGTGACCTTCCGAGAGGTCGACGACCTGTGAAATCTGGCCGTCGGTGGTAACCGTCACGACGCGACCACGGACAGCTTCCGTGGCCCAGAGGCCGTTCGGCCCGGCTTCGAGGTCGAACCAGGAACCGGCGGGATCGTCGTCCCAGGCGAGCTCGGCAGTCGGGTTCTCGGCGTTCCATGTGCCGAGGTCCGCGACGAGCTCCAACGAGCCATCGGCGAGGAGACGGTAGATGCCGTTCGGTTGATCCGGTCCGCCGTTGCCACCGAGGAGGGCGTAGAGCTCACCGTCGAAGATAGCGACGTCCATGGCGCCCCAGGTCCAATTGGCGTCAGTCCAGTGAAGCGACGCGATCCCATCGCTCAGTGCCGTCGTGCAGCCTTGATCGACGGTGACGATGCTCGCAGTTGGACCGACGAAGAACGGGAAGGGCGTCGCCTCGATCTCGACCTGGGTGTCACCCCCGGTGCCGCCCATCGCGAGGAACATCGAGCCGTCTGCGCCCCAAGTGAAGCCCCGTGGATTCGTAAGGCCGTTGGCGATCACCGTCACGCTCTCCGCGCCGGCGGTGTCGCCGTCGTCCGGTGTCCCGTATTGCGCCGCGATGGCGATTGGGGTCACCGCCATCGAGACGACGATAAGCAGGAATATGTTGAGTCTCGTTCGGATGCCGTTCATGGTTGCGTCTCCCTGATAGGTGGCAGGATGCTGGCTGGGATGCGGGTCAGGGGATGACAAGGCCGTTCAGGCACCTGCCGGCTCGATGTTCTGGTTGATGTGGAAGAAGTTGTCCGGGTCGTAGATCGCCTTCACCGCGCGGAGCCGATCGTAGTTGGAGCGATACGCGGCGCGGATTCTCTCCTGGCCCTCCTCCATGATCATGTTCACGTAGGCGCCTCCGGCCGAATACGGATGGAGCGCTTCCCAGTAGTCGCGTGCCCAGGCAGTCGTGAGGGGGGCGTCCTCTGCTCGCGCAGAGACGCCGACCACGACCTCGGCCCACGTGACGTCGCGATAACTGAACGCGGTGTCGCCCTGCTCCAGCTTGTGTACCGCGCCGTTGATCGGGTAGAGGTGCATCGTCGAGTTGTATGACGGCACCTTGCTGCCGAA
>CAYSIP010000362.1:0-1821 GCA_964431055.1 uncultured Corynebacterium sp.
ACCGGCTTCGAGACCGGGTCCGGTCCGGCGGGCATCTACGGGTACGACGTGATCGGGCGCGACGGTCACTCGATGCAGGAGCACTTCTCCGAGGGCGCGCGGACCTTCCACGGGTTCTTCACGCACGGCTTCCCGAACTTCGTCGAGCTGGGGATGTCGCAGACCGCCTACTACGTCAACTTCGTCTACATGCTCGACCGCAAGGCCCGGCACGCCGCTCGGCTCGTCAAGCACCTGCTGGACAACGATCTCGGCACTTTCGAACCGACGGCCGAGGCCGAGGCCGACTGGGTCGCCGAGGTGCGCCGGTCCAACGAGCCGCGCGAGGCCTACTGGGGCGCGTGCACCCCGGGCTACTACAACGGGCAGGGCGAGGTGTCGAAGGCCGTGTTCCGCGACGTCTACAACTCCTCGGAGATCGACTTCTGGAACATGATCGAGGACTGGTGGAACTCGGGCCGGTTCGAGGGCTTGGTCTTCGAGCCCACCCGCGCCGCCGCGCCAGTCGCCTGAGTCGGCTCTAGGATCGGCGATATGGTCTCCGGCCCCCCAGCAACAGCGCCCGCCGATGCACGCAGTGGGGGCCGGAGGCGCATCCCGCGGGGCGAGGTGCAGCGCCAACTCATCCTCGACGGCGTCGAGAGTCTTCTCGGCCGGATGCCGGCGCTCGACATCTCGGTCAAGGACATCACCGAGGCCGCGGGGATCAAGCGACCGAACTTCTACTTCTACTTCGAGTCCAAGGACGATGTCCTGGGCGAGTTGGTCGGCCGGGCCTGGGACGCCTGGGTGGAGACGATCGGCGGTTACCACCGACGGGCGGGGGAAGCGCACGCCGACTACTTCGACCGGCTGTTCGGCCAGTCCTACGCCGCGTGGGTCGAACACGACCAGGTGATGGTCGCGGGTGTCCAGGCGACCGGATACGACGACAAGGTGAGGTCTCGCTGGACCGATTTGGTGACCGGGCTGAACAGTCTCCTCTCGGAGCAGATGGGGCAGGACGTGGCGGCCGGGCTGATCACCCCGCTGTCCGATGACCACGGGGCGATCGTGGAGAGGCTGACCGACATGATTGTCATGGCCTTCTACAAGGACCGGTCGCTCAAGCCCCCTGAGGCCGAATCGGCGCGGATGCTGGAGTCGGTCAAGGCGATCTGGCTGGGGGCGTGGGGCGTGCCGGGCCGGTCGCGGTAACCCGTCGGAGGGTCACAGGAGCCGGACCTCGTCGTCCTCGCGGATCGTGCCCGGCTCGACCACGCGGAGGTAGACGCCGAACGTCGAGCCGTTCTCGCGGGCCAGTGACCGGAGGATCGTGCGGTCGTGGGGCAGGTCCGCCTGCGGCAGCGTGACCATCCTGCACCGCGAGATTCGCATCACCACCTCGCAGGTCGCCTGGCCGAGTCGCAGCTGCCGTCCGACCCAGTCGAACTCGGGGTGACCATCCAGGTCCGATTCCGTGGCGACGATGACGTTCTTCCGGAACCGACGCGGGTCGATCACCGCATCCGGCAGTGCGGTCTGCAGCGATGCCATCGCCGTGGTGGTCAGCAGCGAGATGGGGAGGGCATCGAAGTACGTGCCCCGCGGCGTGACAAAATCGTCGAGCTCGTCCAGCAGGTCCTCGGGCATCCCGGCGAATTCGGGGAACGGGTCGTCCGGGTCGAGGCCGAGCTGGGACCGGACGCCCTCCTCGTCGACGGGGAGTCGGCGATAGTGATCGAGATCGTCCACCGGGTGGCGTGGGCACAGTCTCACCCGCTGACCCAGGGCCGCGGACAGCGCGTCGTGAATGTCGTCGTCGCTGCTGCGCCTCACGGA
>CAYSIP010000363.1:0-1814 GCA_964431055.1 uncultured Corynebacterium sp.
GTCGGAGGGGAACTCGAAGTACAGCAGCGTGCTCATGGGGTAGCCCTTCTGTCGTAGGCGGAGCGACCGAGATCCCGTCGCGGGGTGGGCAGACCGTCGGTCTGCACCACCCCGCGGCGGGAGGCACTCATCCGGTCAGCGCCTCGTGGTCGTGCTCGTGATGGTCGCTGCCGCCGAGAGGACCGGCGAAGGTGTGCTCCGGTCCGGCCGGGCTCGGGATCCGGAAGTTGCCCGGGATCTTGACGCCCCTGACCCCGTTGACGCCCTCGGTGGACGCGGCGTAGGTGAACACCGCGAACGCGACGGCGTCCGCGTTGACCTCCAGCGCGTCCTCGTCGACGTTGTCGATGTCGTCGCAGGCCTGGTGGTAGCACTGGTCGAAGCTCTCGCCGGCGACGCCTCCCCAGATCAGCTGCTGCTGCTGCGTCTTGACGACCTCGGCACCGGTGAACAGGCCGCCGGAGGGGATGCCGTTGTTGATGAACGCCTCGTAGTCGCTGCGACCGCTGAACTCCGTGTCGTCGTACGGCTCGCCGCGCAAGGTGTAGAACGACTCGAAGGTGCGCTCGATGTGCACCGAGCCGTCCGGCACCACGACCGGCGCCACGAAGCTGGACTCGTTCGCGTCATACACCCCGAAGTAGTAGTTCGGGGAGCCGATCATGTCGAAGTTGAGGTACAGCGCGATCTCGTCCAGCTCCTCGGGGGTGCGCTGAGCCACCCACTCGGTGGATCCGATCAGGCCGAGCTCCTCGGCGCCCCAGAAGGCGAAGCGGACCGTGTTGTGCGGCCGGGACTTGCTCATCTGCTCGGCGACCTCCAGCAGCGCGGCCGATCCGCTGCCGTTGTCGTTGATGCCCGCCGCCGCCGGGACGGAGTCCAGGTGGGCGCCGGCCATCACGACATTGCCGTCGGTCCGGCCGGTCAGCTCGCCGATGACGTTGTACGAGGTCACCTCGGTGAAGACCACCTTCACCCGGGCGATGGAGCCGGGTTGCGCGAGGGACTCACCCGCGGCGAACGAAGTGCCCACGACCGGGATGTCGACCTCCGAGGGGAGCAGCGTCGGGTTGACCGGGCCGAACCGGTCACCGCCGGATGCGTCGCCCTGGTTGAAGATGATGACCGCGGCCGCGCCGGCTGCCGCGGCGTTCTCCGCTTTCATGCCGAACGGGCAGATCCCGCGTTGCACCAGGGCGATGCCGCCGGCGGGGAAGCCGGCGAAGTCGGCGGCCTCGCACCCGCTGGTGTTGGCGCGGTCGCCACCGAGGTTGATGTCGACGGGGACGACATCCGTCGTGACGTCGCCCTCACCGCCACCAGCGGCGTCGTAGGCGGGGTAGCTGGCGCTGACCGGGCTGACCTGGGTGAGCTCGACGTCACCGGCCAGGTAGGTGAACGGGACCACATCGGCGGACCAGCCGGCGTCCTGGAGCGTCTCGACGACGTAGTCGACGCTGGCCGCGTAGCCAGGAGTCTGGTCGGCGCGGTTGCCGCCGTTCGCGTCGGCGATGTCCTGGAAGGCGTCAAGGTGCTCCAGCACGCCGTCGAGGCGGACGCACTCCAGCAGCTTGTCGTAGGTGTTGTTGCTCCGGTTGTCGCACCCGGTCTGGCTGGGCGCGGCTCCGGACGGCGCGGCCACCAGGGCCGATCCCATGAGGGCACCTGCTGCGGTGACCCCCAATGTGCGCCGTAGGCGCGATGATCTGGTCATCTTGACTGCCTTGTCTCTCGGTCGTGCGTCCCTGTGGCGCACACGAGAGAAAGTACTCCTGATCGGGCGGCCGCGCGGCGGTTCTCAGCTCGACGTCCAG
>CAYSIP010000364.1:0-1779 GCA_964431055.1 uncultured Corynebacterium sp.
GACATTCTCGTCCGCGCCCTGGCGGTGGCCGTCAGTGCGGACATCGTCACCATGCCCATCATCGCCCTCATGGCCGGGGAGGTCTCGGTGGTCTCCGTGCTGGCCAACGTACTGGTGGCTCCCGCGGTGGCCCCGGTGACGGTGCTGGGCCTCCTCGTCGCCGGGCTGTCCCTGCTGCCCGGTCCGCTGGCCTGGTTGCCGCTGAAGCTGCTGGAACCGTGCACGTGGTGGATCCACACGGTGGCCGCCTGGTGCGCGGGACTGCCCCTGGCCACCGTCCCGGCGGAACCGGTGTGGGTGCTCATCGCCTACGGCTGGATCATCGCGGGTCTGGTGGGTGGGCACACCTGGAAAACCCTGCTGCTGGTGCTCGGGTGGTGGGTGTTCAGCGTGCGGGACGGCGCCGCCGTCCTTCCCGAGGAGGTACCGTTGGACAGCCTGCGGGTGCACGTGGTGGAAAAGGTGGGGGAGGTGGACCGGGCCCCGCCCGGCACCCAGCTGATCGTCGTGCGTGATCCGGCGGGCCGCCCCGCCGACCGGCCGACCGTCACCCGCGAGGGCGTGCCCGTGTTCTTCCCGCACCGCGACGGGGAGGTCACCCTGCATGTCGACGGCACCCAGCACGCCCGGGACGGCAGGTTCTGACCCGGCGGCAGGCCGTCTCCTAGGATGGTCACCATGCCCGTGGCACCTGTACATCTCATCGTCGGCGAGGACGAGTTCATCGCCGAACGCATCCGACGCTCGCTCATCGACGCCATCCGTGCGGAGCTGGACGAGGGCGCGGAACTGGAGATCACCACCCTGCGCGCCTCGGAACTCGACGGACCGGAGCTCATCGACGCCACCAGTCCCTCCCTCTTCGGCGAGGACCGCGTCGTCGTGGTCACCCACACCGAACTGGCGGGCAAGGAACCGGTCGAGCTGTTGCTGCAGACGTGCAAGGCCACCGCGCCGGGCATCCACATCATCGTCCAGCACACCGGTGGCGGTCGGCAGAAGGCGCTGCTGGGCAAGTTCAAGAAGTGCGCGGAATTCCACGCGGCCGACCCACTCAAACCCCGGGACCGGGCGGGCTGGGTGACCAACGAGTTCCGCGCCCTCGGTGTGCGCCCGACCCCGGACGTCGTCCACGCCCTGCTGGAGGGCGTCGGTTCAGATCTGCGGGAACTGGCCTCGGCGGTCTCGCAGCTGGTCGCCGACACGGACGGTGACGTCACGGTGGCGGCGGTGCGCGCCTACCACGAGGGCGTCGCGGAGGTCTCCGGTTTCGACATCGCCGACCTCGCGGTCTCCGGGCAGACGGCACGTGCCGTCGCCAGCACGAGGCGGGCGCTCCAGCTGGGCATGCACCCCGTCGCCCTGGCCACGGCCCTGAGCATGAAGGTCGCCGGCATCGCCCGGTTGTACTCGACCCGCACCACCAACTGGAACGCGGTGGCCGGCACCGTGGGCATGCCGCCCTGGCTGGCGGAGAAGAACGCCAAGGTCGCGCGCCGGTGGTCGGGCGAGGCCGTCTCGAAGGCGGTGATCCTCATGGCGGAGCTCGACGCCGAGGTCAAGGGGCAGGGCGGGGACCCTTCCTACGCAATCGAGAATGCCGTGCGACGGATCTCGGAGCTCGCGGGTTAGACTTTCCCGCATGACCGAGATTCCTGACGACGTACGTGAACTGGCCGGCCGGCTCTTCGACATGGCCCGCACCGGGGACGAGACCCTGCTGGAGTACATCGACCACGGCATCAGCCCCGACCTGAGCAACGAGGACGGCAACTCCCT
>CAYSIP010000365.1:0-1720 GCA_964431055.1 uncultured Corynebacterium sp.
CTCGACGAACTGGTCGGCCCCGTAGACGGCGAGGGGGGTGACGACGGACGCCGCGACCGCTACCGCGACGGCGAGGGTCCGGCGTCGACCGCTGAAGTGCATCGGGCGGCGTCGTGTGCTCAAGGGCTTCTCCAGATCAGGTGTCTGTGACCCGCGGGTGGGAACTGCGGGCCACGTCTCCCACTCCGTCCCGGATGGCCGCGCGGATTCGCGACCAGTGGGACAGATGTGACGAACGAGGTCAATGTTAGCCAAGAAACGCGTGAAACCAAGTGGTAAGGATGTGAAATTTGGGATGACACGTATGTAGTTTCGAACCGGCGTACGACGACGACGACGCCCGACCTGCGCCATGAGTCGCAGTGGGGCGGCCGCAGAAGAGTTCCGTCCGATCGCCTTCTCCGGGGCGGAGTCGTCGCAACCCGGGGGGTGTGGGGCGTCGCGGGGTCGTCGCGGCCCGCGGCGCGGCAGCTGCATACGCCCTCGATGTCGGCCCCGGCGTGGGACTGGTCGCGGTGTAGGTAGACCTCGTCGTCGTCGCCCCCGTCGGCGCGGCTGTAACCACCCCCCGACCCGCCGGATACCCTGGGAGCCCGGACCCGCGCCAACCGGTGCGCGGCCCACGGACACTGCCGCGGAGAACAGCCTCGGCGCACAGTATTCACACTGGAGGGAACTCGATGGCAGGCGAACGGCAGTGGGGCACCTACGACCTCATCGTGGTGGGGTCGGGTTTCTACGGCCTGACGGTCGCCGAGCGGGCGGCGACCGAGCTCGGCAAGCGCGTCCTGGTGCTGGACCGGCGCCACCACATCGGCGGCAACGCCTACTCGGAGGCCGAGCCGGAGACCGGCATCGAGATCCACAAGTACGGCGCCCACCTGTTCCACACCTCCAACGAGCGCGTGTGGGAGTACGTCAACAGGTTCACCGACTTCACCGGGTACCAGCACCGCGTGTTCTGCATGTACTCCGGCACCGCGTACCAGTTCCCCATGGGCCTGGGCCTGATCAACCAGTTCTTCGGCAAGTACTACTCGCCGGACGAGGCGCGCGAGCTCATCGCCGAGCAGGCCGCGGAGTTCACCGCCGAGGACGCGGCCAACTTCGAGGAGAAGGCCATCTCCCTGATCGGCCGCCCGCTGTACGAGGCGTTCATCAAGGGCTACACCGCCAAGCAGTGGCAGACCGACCCCAAGAACCTGCCCGCCGGGAACATCACGCGGCTGCCCGTGCGCTACAACTTCGACAACCGCTACTTCTCCGACACCTATGAGGGACTGCCCGTCGACGGCTACACCGCGTGGCTGGAGAACATGGCGGCCGACGAGAAGATCGACGTGGTGCTGGACACCGACTGGTTCGACGTGCGCGACGCCGTGCGTGCCGCCAGCCCGGACGCGCCCGTGGTCTACACCGGGCCGCTGGACCGCTACTTCGACTACGCCGACGGCGAGCTCGGCTGGCGCACCCTGGATTTTGAGATGGAGGTCCTGCCCACCGGCGACTTCCAGGGCACCCCGGTGATGAACTACAACGACGCGGACATCGAGTTCACCCGCATCCACGAGTTCCGCCACTTCCACCCCGAGCGCAAGAACTACCCCACGGACAAGACCGTGATCATGCGGGAGTTCAGCCGCTTCGCCGAGCGCGACGACGAGCCGTACTACCCGATCAACGAGTCCACCGACCGCGAGCGCCTGGCCGCCTACCGCGA
>CAYSIP010000366.1:0-1706 GCA_964431055.1 uncultured Corynebacterium sp.
CCCCGGGGCGTACGTCAGGTGGTGGCGCTCTCCGACCGGCTCCCCGAGGTGCTCCTGGCGGGGAGTCCGCAGGTGGCCCCGCGGTTGCTCGCCGAGACCTTGGCCCCGGTGATGGCCCAGCCCAAGGGGCAGGCCGACGTGCTGCTGGAGACCTTGGAGGCGTTGTTGCGCCACGACGGGTCACCGACCCACGCGGCCACCGACCTCTACTGCCACCGCAACACGGTGATCTATCGGATGAAGCAGATCGAGCAGTTGACCGGACGCTCGCTCACCGACCCGCGCGACAAGATGCTGCTCGGGCTGGCGTTGATGGCGCGCCACCGCGGCTGATCCTTCACCGGACGTGCACGGTCACTGGCCGTGCAGGACCTCACGGAAGAGGGCGCAGGTCTCCTCCACCGCAGTCTGGGCAGCGGGGGAGTGTCGTCCCATGTCCACGAAACCGTGGATCATCCCGGCAAAGACCTTGCTCCGCACCGGGACGCCTGCCGCCCTCAACGCCTCGGCATAGGCCATCCCCTCGTCGCGCAGGGGATCGAACTGTGCCGTCACCACCACGGCCGGGGCCACACCGGCCAGGTCACCGTTGACGGGGGAGAGTCGCGGGTGCGCAGGGTCGGGCGTGTCGCCCAGGTAGTGGCCGGCGAACCACAGCATCGTGGCCTGGTCGAGGAAGTAGCCCTCGGCGTTCTCCGTGCGGGAGGGGAGGTCGGCGAGCATGTCCGTGCCCGGATAGATGAGCAGTTGTCCCGCGAGCGGGACCCCCTCGTCGCGCAGCACCTGTGCCGCGACCGCCGCCAGGTTGCCGCCGGCGCTGTCGCCGGCGACGGCCAGTGTCCCGTCTCCGCCCAGTACGCCTTCGTCGTCCGCATGCTCTGCTGCCCACCGGGCGGCGGCCAGCGCGTCGTCGACGGCCGCCGGATGTGGGTGCTCCGGCGCGAGTCGATAGTCCACCGAGACCACCACCGCATCGCACAGGGTCGCGATGGTGCGGGCGGTCAGGTCGTGGGTGTCGAGGTCGCCGATCACCCAGCCGCCGCCGTGCAGGAAGACCACGGTCGGCAGAGCACCCTCACGAGGCCGGTAGATCCGGGCGTCCAGTTCCCCGGCGCCACCCGGCACCGTGGTCTCGGTCACCGCCGCGACGTCGGGCACCGACGCCGGGTCGCGCAGGTCGACCGTGAGGGTCCGGAACATCCGGCGCGCCTCCTCGGGCGAGGTGAGGTGCATGGGCGTGCCGGAGGACATCAGAGCGAGCAGGCCGGCCAGATGGGGGTCGAGCTCAGGGTGCAGTCCGGTCATCGTGGCGCCGCAGAAGTCGATGGCCCTGCGAGGGGGTCCAGCGCGTCGTGCTTCTCCAGGTCCTCCAACAGCGTGGACAGGTGGTGCTGCCCGTCGCCGAAGAGGTGGTCGAGCGCCGTCAGGTGGGCGGTGATGTTGCCGACGAGATATTCGGCGGTCATCGCGATCCCACCGTGCAGCTGGATGGCGTCCTGACCGATGTGTCGACCGGCGCGGCTCACCTGCAACGCCGCGCGCGCCACGGCCTCGCGGGTCTGCTCCGCATCGCTCTCGGCCGCCACCATCGTCGCCCAGGCCACGATGCTGCGGGTCAGTTCGAGCGCGATGTACATGTCGGCGGCTCGGAAGGTGAGCGCCTGGAAGTTGTTGAGGGTGACCCCGAACTGCTTGCGGCTGCGCAG
>CAYSIP010000367.1:0-1697 GCA_964431055.1 uncultured Corynebacterium sp.
TGCGCGGACTGCCGAAGTACGTGACGAACACCCTGTACATCGTCCTGGGTTGGATGCCGGTCCTGCTCGTCGGATCCGGCGTCGAGCTCCCGTTCGGGGCGTACGCGCTCATGGCGGCCGGCGGGCTGCTCTACAGCGTCGGCTTCGTCATCTTCGTCATCGAGCGCCCCAACCCGATCCCCGGCGTGCTCGGCTTCCACGAGATCTGGCACGTGCTCGTCGTCCTCGCGGCGGCCCTCCACTACCTCCTCATGTACTGGTACGTGCTCCCGGCATAGGTGCTCGGACAACGCCGACGGCTGACGGAGGCCTGCTCTTGAGCGCCTCAGCGCGTCCAGCGGCCGGGTTGTCCACATTCTTGGGGATTCGCCCCCCGCCACCCGGGACGTCGCTAGCCTGAGCCAGCCACGAGTTGTCGGACGCAGGGGTGCACTGGTGCGGGTAAAGAAGTGGCGGGCCCTCGGTCCGCTCGGAGCGGCTCTTGTCGTCGGGTGCCTGGCCGCCTGCTCGACACCGTCGGCGCCAGCGGTGACACCAGCTGCCACCCGGGTCGCGACCCCGTCGCCCACGCCATCTGAGGACCCCGAGGCGGAGATCCTCTCGGCCGTGCACGGGTTCTACGAGGCGCTCGCGACCATCTCGCACGGAGACGTCGACCCGGCTCACTTCGATGGCTTCGCGACCGGGGCCATCGTCGAGAAGGAGATCGCCGACGGCAGGCACGCTGTCGAGACAGGACTCCTGTACGAGGGTGAGCCGACGCTGTCCGACATCACGATCGAGATCGACGACGATGACGCGGCGACCGTCCTTCTCTGCGTGGACAACGCGAACTGGCATCCACCAGAGATTGACACGACGGGCAAGGACATGGTCCGCCGTGGAGCCCTGATCGCCGAGCGTATCGACGAGGCGTGGCTCATCACGGACTCCTTCGGCGCTCCCGACACCTTTACGTGCTGAGCCTGTGATGAAGGCACAGAGCACCCGGCGCGGATCGTTTGGGCCTGCCGGCGCGGCCCGACAGGATCCACTCGGTGGCGCTCCTGCCGTGGCGGATCGCGGCGCTCCGAGCAGAAGATGGCGGGCCTTGGGTCCACTCGGAGCGATTCTTGTCACCGGGTGCATGGCCGCCTGCTCGACACCGGCGACGCCGGCCACCACCCAGATCGCGCCCCCGTCGGCCACGCCATCTGAGGACCCCGAGGCGCAGATCCTCTCAGCCGTGCACGGGTTCTACGAGGCGCTCACGCTGATCTCCCACGGCGACGTCGACCCCGCTCACTTCGACGGCGTTGCCACCGGTGCGATCATCGAGCGAGAAGTCGCACAAGGTCGGTACTCGGCGGAGATCGGCGAGGTCTACATCGGCGAGCCCACACTCTCCGACATCACGATCGAGGTTGACGGCGCGTCTGCGGAGATCTTCGTGTGCGTCGACAACACGACCTGGCACCCGGACGACGTCGACCTGGGAGACGAGGTGCTCGTGCTCTCCGGCGGGCTCCTCGCCGAACGCGTCGATGGCGACTGGCTCATCACCGACTACGCCGAGATCCCGGAGACGTTCACGTGCTGATGCCTCGGCATGCCCCGAGGCATCAGCCGCGGTCCCGGTCGACCGCTGACCTACCGAGCGATGCTCACCAGTTCGCGTTGCGGGCGAGCTCGAGCGCGATCTCCTGGAACCACTGACC
>CAYSIP010000368.1:0-1666 GCA_964431055.1 uncultured Corynebacterium sp.
CAACCGCGAGCAGCTGTGGGAGGGCCTGCTGGACGGGACCATCGACTACATCGCCAGCGATCACTCTCCCTCGACGCTCGACCTCAAGGACCTGGACAACGGCGACTTCGGTGTGGCCTGGGGAGGCATCTCCTCGGTGCAGCTGGGCCTGCCGATCATCTGGACCGAGGCACGGCGTCGTGGCATCCGCCTCGAGCAGGTCGTCGAGTGGATGTCCACCCGCCCAGCCGCCCGCGCCGGCATGCTGCGCAAGGGCAGGCTCTCGCTCGGCTACGACGCGGACCTGGCGGTGTTCGCCCCCGACGACACCTTCGTCGTCGCGGCAGACAAGCTGCACCACAAGAACCCCATCACCCCCTACGAGGGCAAGGCACTGTCCGGCGTCGTGCGCCGCACCTTTGTCCGGGGCACCGAGGTGGACTACCAGACACCCCACGGGCGCCTCATCCGCCGCGGCGAGGCCTGACCCCACGAGGGTCCTCCCCGGCACACCTGCGGCGGAGCCGCACCTATCTCGACGAGGAGAACACCATGTCCGATGAGGGCACACCACGTCCCGCTGCCGCGCCTCGCGGCCGGATCAAGCCCGGCATCGACGTCACGACCGGGCCCCCGCGCTTCCCCGCTGGCCCCGAGCCATGGGGCACGGGTTCCCCGGAGGGCCAGCGCGCCCCGCACGACCCGCAACCCACCCACCCGGTGCCGCCCGGCACCAGCCCGACGCTGTACAACCGCGACCTCGCACCGACCACCCGGTCCGGACGGACCTGGCACGCCTACTCGATCTTCGCGCTGTGGGCCAACGACGTGCACTCGCTCGGCAACTACGCCTTTGCCATCGGGCTCTTCGCCCTCGGCCTCGGCGCGTGGCAGATCCTGCTCGCGTTCCTGCTCGGCGCGGTCCTGCTGTTCTTCCTGCTCAACCTCTCGGGGATCATGGGAGAGCGCACGGGCGTGCCCTTCCCCGTCATGAGCCGGATCTCCTTCGGCGTGCGCGGCGCGAAGGTGCCCGCCGTCGTCCGTGGCGCCGTCGCCATCGCCTGGTTCGGCATCCAGACGTACCTCGCCTCGGTCGTGCTGCGCGTCCTCGTGGTCGCGATACTGCCCTCCGCCGCGACGCTGGACGACAACTCCATCCTCGGCCTTTCCACCCTGGGATGGCTGACGTTCATCGCACTGTGGATCCTGCAGGTCCTCATCGTCATCCGCGGCATGGAGATGATTCGCAAGTACGAGGCCTTTGCCGGCCCGATCATCCTCGTGACGTTCCTCGCGCTGGCGGTCTGGATGTTCGCGAGGGCCGACTTCTCCATCGCGTGGTCCACCGCCGACTCCCTCACCGGGGTCGAGATGTGGGTCCGGATCGCACAGTCCGCAGCCCTGTGGGTCGTCATCTACGGCACGTTCGTCCTGAACTTCTGCGACTTCACCCGCGGTGCACCCAACAAGAAGTCCGTCATCCGCGGCAACTTCTTCGGTATCCCCATCAACATGATGTTCTTCGCGGTGATCGTCGTGATGCTCGCGGGGTCGCAGTACAGCATCGACGGGACCATCATCGAGTCGCCGACCGAGGTCGTCGAGCTGATCCCGAACACGTTCCTGCTGGTCCTCGCCTGCCTGTCGCTCATTCTCCTCACCGTCGCGGTCAACCTCATGGCGAACT
>CAYSIP010000369.1:0-1664 GCA_964431055.1 uncultured Corynebacterium sp.
AGAGTCCCCCACTTTCTGGAGGTCGACACATCATGAGCAGTCGATGGTCATCGCAGACCGGGCGGGTGGAGGCCGCCGAGGCCCTGGCGGCCCGGTTGGACCGGCCGATGGGATTTCTCGGTGTGGTTTTCCTCTTCGTGGCCCTGGGCCAGCTGCTCGTCACCGAACCAGGGTGGGTGCGGATCCTGAGCATCGCCGGGTGGGTGTTCTGGGCGTTGTTCGTCGCCGAGTTCGTATTGCGCGCCTATATCGCCGGTTTCCAGGCGGCGTTCTGGCGTCGCAATTGGTGGCAGGTCATCTTCCTGTTGCTCCCCTTCCTGCGATTCCTCCGGGCGTTTCAGGCGGTCCGGGCCCTGCGGGTGGCACGGATCTCCCGGGCCGCGCGGGTCGGTGGCATCCTCTCCGCCGGGGTGCGCGGTTCCCGGTCCGCCGGGCGGTTGTTGTCGAACCGGATCGGCTGGCTGGTGTCGATCACCGTGGTCGTCGTCCTAGCCGCCAGTCAGCTGCTCTACGCCCTGGGGTCGGAGACGGACTACACCACAGCACTCTACGAGGCGGCCCTGGCCACGGTCACCGGCACCGGGATCACCGCCGACGACCCGTTCGCCAAGCTGCTGCAGCTGGTGCTGGCCGTGTACTCCGTCGCGGTCTTCGCCACCCTAGCCGGTTCCCTGGGTGCCTTCTTCCTCCACGACCAGGAGGAATCGGCCACACAACAGCCCTGAACCCGCCGGGCCCACCCGCCCCTACGTGCAGGGTAAACCAGTGAAAATCGACCGCCGCGGTGCGTTCCAAAGAAGTGAGACACCCTCGGACGTGCAGGAAAAGGGGGCCGATCCCTCCAGCCCCGAAACTACGCGCGGTCAGGATGGGGGCAGTTCCTGGAATGGTGCACGAGCATCCCCAGGGGCAGCACCCTCTCCATCGTCCTCGATAAATTCCCGTCCCCCTTCGGGAAAGCGGGGCGCATGATGAAGATCCTCCGCACGGTGCAGCTCGCAGTGACCATCACTCCCGCAGGTGGAGGCATTCTCCCCATGATCCCGGGCTGGCACTGATCCCCAACTCCGTGGACACCTTTAGCCTTGCCTTATCAGTGTGGGGGTGAGGAATAGATATGGACGATTGTGGTGTGGTACAAAAGTACAATCTTTCTTATGTATTCGTCACCTACCCGGTGACCGCCCCCGTGCTACAGGCAAGGTCTGCCGGTGACACCCGCCGCAGGCCCTCGAGCACGAAGCGGGAGGAAACGCCCGTTGCCGACCAGGCAGCACTCACCCGGGCCCGCCCTCCCGGCCGTGATCCTTCCCGACCGCCGAGCCCTGTAGGACTGTCCACCGCATGAACCACCACGACCATCCCGCCCCGGTTTCCACGGCGCATCCCACTCTGGCGACCTTCAGTCCAGACCATCCTCCCCACCCGCGGACCCTGGCTGAGATCGCGTACGCAACCATCCGGCGACATCCCGGAGCGATAGCCATCGACTGCGAGAGCGGTCAGCTCACCTACGCGGAGTTTTCCGTCATCGTCGAGGAACAGGTTCAGCGCCTGCGATCCCGCGGCATCGGTCGCGGGGACCGGGTCGGCATCTACGTACCGCCTGGTTCCCTGCAGCTCTACGTCACGGTGCTGGCGGTCATCTTCGCCGGCGCCACCCA
>CAYSIP010000370.1:0-1625 GCA_964431055.1 uncultured Corynebacterium sp.
ACCGATGAAGCCCCGTTGCTGGCCACCTACTCCCTCAAGCCCATCGTCGAAGCCTTCGCCGCCACCGCCGGTGTGGACGTCGAGACCCGTGACATCTCCCTGGCCGGCCGCCTGCTGGCCGCCTTCAGCGATCGTTTGCCCGAGGATCAGCGGGTCGACAACGCCCTGGCCGAGCTCGGTGCGCTCACCCAGTCGCCCAAGGCCAACATCATCAAACTCCCCAACATCTCCGCCTCGGTCCCGCAGCTGAAGGCGGCCATCGCCGAGCTGCAGGACAAGGGCTTCGAGTTGCCCGACTATCCGGACAACCCCCGCACCGACGAGGAGAAGGAGATCCGGGCCCGCTTCGACGCGGTGAAGGGCTCCGCCGTCAACCCGGTGCTGCGGGAGGGCAACTCCGACCGGCGTGCCCCCGCGGCCGTCAAGCGCTACGCCCAGGCCCATCCGCACTGGATGGGTGAGTGGGACCCCGAGTCCCGGACGAACGTGGCGCGGATGAAGGACGACGACTTCCACGGCAACGAGCAGACCGTGGTCATGTCGCAGGATGATGATCTCACGGTCCAACTGGTGTCACCGCTGGGAAAGGTCCAGGTCCTCAAGGAGTCCATCCCCGTCCAGGCCGGCGACGTCGTCGACTCGACCTTCATGTCCGCCGGTTCGCTCAAGGCCTTCCTGCGCCGCACCATCCGCCGGGCCCGCCAGGAGAATGTGCTGTTCTCGGTGCACCTCAAGGCCACGATGATGAAGGTTTCGGACCCGATCATGTTCGGACACGTCATCCGGGTTTTCTTCCGCGACGTCTACGGGGAATACGGCGGCGTCATGGATGCCGCCGGGCTCAATCCCAACAACGGCCTGGCGAGCATTTTCAAGGGGCTGGAGAAGCTGCCCGAGGGCGCCGAGATCCGCGCCGCCTTCGACCAAGCCATGGCCGAGGGTCCCCGATTGGCGATGGTGAACTCGGACAAGGGGATCACCAATCTGCACGTGCCCAGCGACGTGATCGTGGATGCCTCGATGCCGGCCATGATCCGCAACTCGGGTCACATGTGGGGTCCGGACGGCGAAGAGGACGACACTCTGGCCGTGCTGCCGGACTCCTCCTACGGCGAGGTCTATCAGGCCGTCATCGAGGATTGCCGGGAGAACGGGGCGCTCGATCCGCGCACCATGGGCTCGGTCGCCAACGTCGGGCTGATGGCCCAGAAGGCCGAGGAGTACGGGTCCCACGACAAGACGTTCGAGATTCCGTTCCATGGCACCATCCAGGTCCTCAACGCGGCCGGTGACGTGCTGATGGACGACATCGTCGACCCCGGCGATATCTGGCGTGCCTGCACGACGACCGATGCGGCGATCCGGGACTGGGTCAAGCTGGCCGTCACCCGCTCGCGCATCACCGGCGACTCCACCGTGTTCTGGCTCGACCGCTCCCGGGCCCATGACCGCACCCTGAAGCGCATCGTCAAGCGCTATCTGGCCGAGCACGACACCGAGGGGCTGCGCATCCTCTTCATGCATCCCGCCGATGCCTGTGAGCATGCGCTCTTTCGGATGCGCAAGGGCCTCAACACCATTTCGGTGACCGGCAATGTGCTTCGTGACTACAACACCGATCTGTT
>CAYSIP010000371.1:0-1623 GCA_964431055.1 uncultured Corynebacterium sp.
GGCCGGCACCGGCGATCTCACCGGTCTCGATCTCCAGGTTCGGGATCGAATCGGCGCGGGCGCCGTCGGTGAGCAGCAGGTTGCGGTTGACCTCGTAGGTGTCGGTACCCTGCGCGTTGGCGCGGATGAGCACGTCACCGACCCAGGTGGCGTGGGCGTCGGGCAGACCAGAGCCCGGTTCGGCCTGCAGGGCGCCCTTGTACATGACGTTGGAGCGGCAGTTCGGCACGGAGTGGTCGACGAGGAGACGGTTCTCGAAGTACTGGCCGTCGTCGGCGAAGTAGACGCCGAGCAGCTCGGCGTCGCCGCCGGGGCCGCTGAAGTTCACGCGCGGGACCATGCGGACGATGTCGCCGCCGAAGGTCGCGGCGTTGTAGCGCAACGTGGCGTCGCGGCCCAGCAGGAGGTGCTGGCCGGAGAGGTGGACGGCACCCTCGTCCCAGTCAGCGTCGACGATGACGGTGAGACGGGCGTTGTCGCCGACGATGAACTCCAGGTTGTCGGCATGGGTGCCGGTACCGGTGTAGCGCACGGCGACGACGGCGTCGGCGCCGGCGGCGACATTGACGACGGTGGCGCCGAAGGAGGTGACTCCCTCGCCGCGGCCGGTGACGGTCACGACAACCGGCTCGCTGAGGACCGAGTCCTTGGCGACCTCGATGTACGTCGCCTCGGTCATCGAGGTCCAGGCCTGCGCGGCGACGCGGTCGGTCGGGGCGCCGGCGCGGCCGAGCCGCTCATCGTCCTTGCCCACGGTCTCGACGGTGACGGAACCGGTGGCGGACGACGGGACGTCGACCCGCACATCCTGTTCGACGGCCTCGGCGAACTTGCCGTTGTGCAGGCCGCGGATGCGGCGCAGGGAGATGAAACGCCAGACCTCGTCCCGCCCGGCCGGGACCGGGAAATCCTCCACGTTGAAGGAGGCGAAGACATCACCCTTGTTGTTGTGCGGGGTGGCGGCCTCAACGGTGGCCTGTCCAGTGGTGGCTGTGGTCATGGGTTAGCCCACCGATCCTTCCATCTGCAGTTCGATCAGTCGGTTGAGCTCGAGGGCGTATTCCATCGGCAGTTCCTTGGCGACGGGCTCGACGAAGCCACGGACGATCATCGCCATGGCCTCTTCTTCCTTCAGTCCGCGGGACATCAGGTAGAAGAGCTGGTCCTCCGACACCTTCGACACGGTTGCCTCGTGACCGAGGGTGACGTGGTCGTTGCGGATGTCGTTGTAGGGGTAGGTGTCCGAGCGGGAGATGTTGTCCACCAGCAGCGCGTCACACTCGACGTTGGAGTACGAGTGGTGTGCGTTGGCGTTGACCTGCACCAGGCCACGGTAGGCGGAACGGCCGCCACCGCGGGCCACGGACTTGGAGACGATGTTCGAGGAGGTGTACGGCGCCATGTGGGTCATCTTCGCACCGGTGTCCTGGAACTGGCCCTCGCCGGCGAAGGCGACGGACAGGACCTCACCCCTGGCGTGCGGACCGGTCATCCACACGGCCGGGTACTTCATGGTCACCTTGGAGCCGATGTTGCCGTCGACCCACTCCATGGTCGCGCCCTCTTCCGCCTTGGCGCGCTTGGTCACCAGGTTGTAGACGTTGTTCGACCAGTTCTGGATGG
>CAYSIP010000372.1:0-1602 GCA_964431055.1 uncultured Corynebacterium sp.
CCATCGATCAGCGAACGAGGTTAGGCTGGCGGGTGCAGAGATGTTCAGCCGGAGGACCACCACCTGGAAGTCCCCGCGGAGCCATCATCGGTTGCGCGGGTGACGCGTGACGAGAGGATCCACGATGACGAACCCGCCGATCAACCCCAACAACCCGGTCGGCAGCGGCACCACCCCCACCGACCCGCCGCTGCAGGACACCCCGGGCATGTCCCAGGAACGCCGGGACCGGGACATGCCGTCCCACGCGCCGCAGAAGACGGTCGCGCACGTCGAACGCAACCGGGGCGGGTTCCTGCCGTGGTTCATCATCACGGTCGTCGTCCTCGCCCTGATCGTCCTGGCCGCCTGGTTCGTCGCCCCCTGACGCCCCTCCCCCGGCCTTCTGAGAGCGGGAAGGAGGATTCATGACCGCCCCGCATGACCCGGAGAAGCAACCAGACAAAGACAACCCGACCAACTGGAACTACGAAGACCGGCCAGACGAGGACCGGCCGCCGCGCGGGCCGGAGCACCATCACGCCGGCCAGCCGCCCTACTATCAGGTGCCGCAGACCTCCGGCGTGGACGAGCCACGCGATCGGCCCGTCCACGTGGGCCGGATGGGAAGCCGCTGGTACAGCGAATGGCTGTTGCTCATCCCCGCCGTGGCGCTGGCGCTGATGTTCATCGTCTTCCTCATCTTCGCGTTCACCTGAAGCCCGGGTGGGGCCGGTTTCAGCGCCGGTCCAGCCAGGCGTCGATGCCGCCGGCCAGACTCACGGGTCCCGTGACGCCACCCTCCGCCAGCGCCTGCACCGCCTTCGCGGATCGCACCCCGCCCGCGCAGTACACGACGACCGGCCGGCCCGCCTCGAGCCCGGCGCGCAGCTCCTCGGGGACCGCGCCCTCGACGATGCGGCCGAGGGGCACATTCACCCCGCCCGGGATGCGGAAACTGGCGTATTCCGCAGGCTCCCGGACGTCGATGAGCACCGCGCCCTCGGGCACCTCGCTGACCTCCGGAATCTCCACGACCTGCGGGGCCGGTTCCTTATTCTGCTGGGGTGGCCCGTCGGCCAGCAGCCTCTCCACGGTATCCGGGTGCCCGGAGACGGGGATGTACTCCCACTCGCCGCTGAGGGAGGAGTAGTAACCGAGTCGGCCGATCAACGGCTGACCGACACCGGTCAGCAGTTTGAGCGTCTCCATCGCCATCGCGGAACCCACGACGCCGACGACCGGTCCGAGCACGCCGGCCTGCGCGCAGCTGGGCACGGTGCCCGGCGCGGGTGGGACGGGGAAGAGGTCCTCGTAGACGGGCCCGTGCCCGGCGTGGAAGACGGTCAGCTGGGCGTCGAAACCCAGGATGGAGGCCCATACGTGCGGGATCCCCAGTTCGGCGGCCGCCGCGGAGATCACGTGGCGGGTGTTGAAGTTGTCGGTGCCGTCCATGACCACGTCCGCCCCGCGCAGCACGTCGACGGCATTCTCAGGGGTCAGGCGGTCCTGCACCAGCTTGACCTCGATGTCGGGGTTGAGCGCGAGCATCTGTTCCCGTGCCGACTCGGCCTTGGGCCGACCCACCCGCCCGGTGGTGTGGATGACCTGCCGGTGCAGGTT
>CAYSIP010000373.1:0-1591 GCA_964431055.1 uncultured Corynebacterium sp.
AACCCAGGGTGGCGATGTTCTGGATCATGATGGCGTTGAGCGGCCAGTGCAGGCCCAGCGGAACCAGGAACGGGTAGAGCAGCGGGATCACGATCGCGAGGATGAACGGCGAGAAGTTGTAGATCGCCTCAAGCAGGTTGGAGATGCCGTTGCCCACGCCGATGCCGAAGGGGCCGAGCAGGAATGCGGTGGCCGGGATCATGATGAGCAGGGAGAAGAACGGCACGAAGACCATCTGCACCGCCGCGGGGATGATCTTCTTCAGGCCCTTCTCCACCCAGAACAGTCCGATCGCGGCGATCAGCGGCGGGAAGACCTGACTGGAGTAGTTGTTGAGCGTCATCGGCAGACCGAAGACGGTGATGACGTCGCCCGCCTCACCGAGGGAGAGGAACTGGGGCGTCAACAGGGCGGCCGGGATGGCGGCACCCACCCACTCGTTCGCGCCCAGTTTCCGGGCGGCGGTCGCACCGACCATGATCGGCAGGAAGTAGAACACCGAGTTCCACATGGCGTGCATGAACTGGTAGGTCGGCGGCTGGTCCTCCGCGCGGAAATCCTGCCAACCGAAGGTGTCGGCCAGCACGAGCAGCGTGATGATCAGGGAGGCGCCGAGCAGGGCCCACAGGATGGGGCGGAAGGTGTCGGAGAGGAACTCGAAGGAGTAGTCGATCCAGGAGTATTTGCCACGCACCCCCTCATATTCCTTCTTCCCGGGGGCGGAGGACTCACTGTCCCCGACCTTCGCCATCCCGGGTTCCTTCATGATGGCCTGGTAGAAATCGGCGACACCACCACCCATGACCACCTGCAGACCGGTGGCACCCTGCTTGACGACGCCGAGCACGGCCGGATCCTTCTCCAGGGACTCGACGTCGACCTGGGACTGGTCGCGCAGCTGGAATCGGAGACGGGTGGCGCAATGGGTCAGGGAGGAGACGTTGTCCGCCCCGCCTATCTCGCTGATGATGTGTTGTGAAGTCTGGGCGGTTGTGGACGCCATGGTGCGAACACCTTTCTTCCGGTCACCCCAGACCTGCGTCGCACGGTGTCGGCGGTGTGGGGATGTGCTGTCCGATCGATGGACATGAAACCTCCCCACCGGCCATAACCGGTGCCGGCTGACCGGCGTCCCGGATGACTCTGTGGCAACGACCGGTCATGTCCGGTCCTGGTCGCTTGTAGCGATCATACTCCGGAAACACCCGGGTAAGGCAAGTTCCGATCCCGCCCGATCAGGCTGATACGGAAACTGCTGGTGAGGTGGGTCACCTGGTATAACCGGCCAGCCGAACGGGTGCCGGGCATGCGAAAGGGCCCGGGAAGAATCCCGGGCCCTGATGCTCACTGAGAGCGGTGTCCGACTAGTTGCCGGTCAGCTTCTCACGCAGAGCAGCGAGCTGCTCGTCGGAGGCGAGGGTGCCGCCACGCTCTTCCGGTGCCTCGGATGCCGGAGCTGCATCCGTGGTCTCGGAGGAGTAGTTGGTGGCAGCCTGATCAGCGGCCTCGGCAGCGGCGACACGGTGACGCTCGATCTGAGCGGTGTGCAGCTCGAAGCGACGCTCGGACTCGGCGTAGCGGGCCTCCCAGG
>CAYSIP010000374.1:0-1565 GCA_964431055.1 uncultured Corynebacterium sp.
TACGACGCCTGGCACAAGGGCAACCCGATCGGCCCGGTGATCATGGCGCTCACACGCGTGCTGGTCTACGTCGTCGCATTCTTCGCCTTCGCGAACGAGGCGACGGGCGAGCTGTGGCTGTGGAGCGCGGTGATGCTGGCCTACGTGGCCGGGCTGACCTTCATCGCCAAGACGGAGTCCCTTCCCGGCGTGGGGCGCTACTGGCCGCTGGCCACGGTGCTCGCCCCGGCCGTTGTGGCCGTGATCGTGGCCCCGTCAGACGTCCTCGTCTGGTCGCTGGCGGTGGCCCATGTGCTGTGGGTGCTGCATAGCGCCTCGTTTGCCTACCGCAGCACCAACCGGCAGGTCGGCGGCGCGATCGCCCGCCTGATCGCCGGGATCTCGATGCTCGATGCGCTGGTTCTTGCAACCCATGAGGCATGGTGGGGCGTGCTGATCGCGATGGCCTGCCTTGCCCTCACAATGTTCCTCCAGCGCTATATCAAGGGAACCTGATTCCATGCACAAGACCGTTGTCATCAATGTTGTCGGCCTCGTGCCGTCGCTGATCGGCGACTCCACGCCGCGCATCAAGGCGTTCCTCGACCGTGGCAAGGCGGCCGAAGTCGACCCGGTGATCCCCGCCGTGACCGCGACGGGCCATGCGACGTACCTGACCGGCAAGCTGCCGGCGGAGCATGGCGTGGTCGGCAACGGCTGGTACTTCCGCGACCGCGACGAGGTCAAGTTCTGGCGACAGTCGAACAAGCTGGTCGAGGGCGAGAAGATCTGGGACGCCGCCAAGAAGATCGACCCGTCGTTCACCGTGGCGAACATGAGCTGGTGGTTCAACATGAACACCACCGCCGACTACCTCGTCACCCCGCGCCCGATGTACCCCTCCGACGGCCGCAAGATCCCGGATTGCTACACGAAGCCGATGTGGATGCGGGACAAGCTCACCGAGGAGCTCGGGCAGTTCCCGCTCTTCAACTTCTGGGGCGCGAACGCGACGATCGTCTCCTCGAAGTGGATCGCGGACGCCTCGAAGATATACGAGCGCGAGTTCAACCCGACGCTGACGCTGGTCTACCTGCCGCACCTCGATTACTGCCTCCAGCAGTACGGCCCGGACCGGACGTACATCACCAAGCACCTGCAGGAGATCGATGAGGTGGCCGGCGACCTGATCGACTTCTACGAGTCGCGCGGTGCCCGGGTCATCGTTCTCTCCGAGTACGGCATCATGCCGGTCTCGAAGCCGGTGCATCTCAACCGCGTCTTCCGCGAGCATGGCTGGCTCTCATGGCGCGAGGAGTGGGGACGCGAGATGATCGACGTCGCGACCTGTACCGCGTTTGCCGTCGCCGATCACCAGATCGCGCACATCTACGTGAACGACCCGGCAAAGATCGACGAGGTGAAACGCGTTGCCGAGGGCGTCGACGGTGTCGCGCGCGTACTGGACGAGGAGGGCAAGCGCGAGATGGGGCTGGACCACGAGCGGTCCGGCGAGCTGGTGGTGCTGTCGGAGCCGGACGCGTGGTTCACGTACTACTACTGGCTCGACGACGCGAAGGCGCCGG
>CAYSIP010000375.1:0-1559 GCA_964431055.1 uncultured Corynebacterium sp.
CTGGCGGCCGAGTGTCTCGTTGATGCGGGCGGTGGGCACCACCAGGAAGATCCACTGCCGGGTGTCCAACGGGTTGGCCCGCGCCCGGTCACGCTCGGTGAACACACAGAAGACGTAGACGTGGGCGCGCCGGGTGATCGCCTCATCGTAGGTGTTGGTGGTGGCCTCCCAGCCCTGGGACTCCGCGATGCCGAAGCTGATCGTCGAGGGTTTCTTCTGCGGCCAGCTCTGCAGATAGGCAGAGGATTTCACCTCGACACGGATGCCGTCCGGGGTGATCAGGTCGTAGTCGTCCCATTCCCGGCGGCCAGTGTCACCCGTGCAGTTCAGGGCGAGACCGACGAGATATTCGGCGAGCATGCCGCGCAGGGCGTTGTCGAGCAGCTCGGAGGAGCTCCACCGCCAGAAACCGAGCAGGGTGCCCACCTCGTCACCGGCTGAGTCCAGAATCGGTTCGTCACCGGTCTTCAGGTGGGTGGCCGGGGTGCTCGTTGACGGCGGGCGGGTGACGCTCATCGCTGACCGGGGTAAGTCAGTCCTCGTCCGGCTCCAGCACCGCGGTGCCGTCGTCGCGGCGGAGGTTCTTGACTTCCCTCATGCGCGGATGGGGATCGAGCCGGTCAGCCAGGGCCTTGCGGGTGGCCTGCATGGCGGACTTGGTGACAGGGGAGTTGATGGCTGTTTCGTAGCCCTTCTTGATCTGCTCAAAACGCCTGCGCCCGGCCTTGGTGCCGAGGACGTAACCTGCGGTTGCGCCGATGACGAACTGGATCATGGTGGCGACGAACTCCCTCTCTGTGGTCAATGCTTCGCCCACTCTACCGGAGTGGGGGAAACCGACGGCTGCGGGCACAAACAGGGAAAACTGGGATAAACCCATAGTGTAATCCCGCGTTCACCCCAAGTTCATGTCGTCCGACTAAGTTCACATCCGCACAACAACCGGTGTGTGGCTCGGGCGAGGAGTAGATCCTGTGGCTGGACAAAAGAAGAAACTTTCGGCGACGGCATCTGCGGCGCTGGCGTTTACGGCACTTTTCACCGCCAGTCTCAGTCAGTCCGGGGCGCATGCCTCAGAGGGGGACCCTGACGCGGGCACCGCCCCCGGTGCCGGTGAACAGTGCCGGCCCTGACCACTTCAGGCCGGTGACTCCTTCGGGTGGTTGATGGCGTACGCCGCCCGGATGAGACCCAGGTGGGAGAACGCCTGCGGATAATTGCCCGCCAGACGCTGGTGCTCGGTGGAGTACTCCTCCGCCAGCAGGCCCAGCGGCGACTGCACGGCCAGGGCGTTGTCCATCATCGCCCGCGCGTCATCCAGTCGCCCGGAGTGGGCGTACTGCTCGATCAACCAGAACGTGCACAGCAGGAACGGGTACTCGTCCCCCGCGAGGCCGTCGGTGCCGACCTGGGTGCGGTAGCGGTGGAGGAAACCCTGCTTGTCCAGCAGATCCTGCTCGATGCAGGCGACGGTGCCGAGCATCTTGGGGTCGTCGTAGGCCACGAAGCCGATCTGGGCCAGCTGCAACAGGGAGGCATCCACCTCGGTGTTGTCGTAG
>CAYSIP010000376.1:0-1549 GCA_964431055.1 uncultured Corynebacterium sp.
GTGGAGATTCCGATGTCCGAGAGCTCGTACATCATCTGGTAGGTCAGCGTCCCCGACTTCGAGATCAACCCGATGGGTCCCGTACCGGCGATGCCCGCGGGCGTGATTCCCGCGAGCGAGACGTCGGGGGTGATGATGCCGGGACAGTTCGGGCCGATGATGCGCGTGCCGCCCACCTTTTTCGCGTGCGCCCACGCCTCGGAGACGTCACGGACGGGGACGCCCTCGGTGATGACGACGACCAGCGGAATCCGTGCGTCGACCGCCTCGATGATCGCGTCCTTGGTGAAAGCCGGGGGCACGAGGATGACCGAGACATTCGCACCCGTTTCCTCCATGGCCTCCGCCACGGTGCCGAAGACCGGCAACTCGGCCTCGTCGAGCATGACCGTCTGCCCGGCCTTGCGCGGGTTCGTGCCACCGACGATCTCCGCCCCCGAGGCGAGCATGCGGGCCGCATGCTTCGCACCCTCGCAACCCGTGATGCCCTGAACGATGATCTTGGAGTCCCCATCGAGGAAGATGGCCATGGTGTCGTCCTGCGCTTTCGCTTGTTCCGGGTGCGGGTTAGGTGCCGGCCGCGGCGAGTTCGCCGAGTTCAGCGGCCTCCGCGAGTTGAGCCGCCTTCTCGGCCGCCTCGTCCATGCTGGGGACGAGCGTGACGAGCGGGTGGTTGTATTCGGCGAGGATGCGGCGCCCCTCGTCGACGTTGTTGCCGTCGAGGCGCACGATGACCGGATCGATGGCCGCGTCGCCGAGCGAGTCGAGCGCGTCCACGATGCCCTGGGCCACCACGTCGCAGGCTGTGATGCCCCCGAATATGTTGACCAGGACACTCCTGACCTGTTCATCACCGAAGACGACCTCGAGGCCGGCCGTCATGCTCGCCGCCGAGGCCCCACCACCGATGTCGAGGAAGTTGGCCGGTCTCTGGCCCCCGTAGCGCTCCCCCACGGTGGCGACGACGTCGATCGTCGACATGACCAGACCCGCCCCGTTGCTGATGATGCCGACCGAACCGTCGAGCTTCACGTACTTGAGGTCGTTCTTCTTGGCCTGCAGTTCGAGGGGGTCGAGGTTTCCCGCCACCTCATAGAGTTCCTCGCGGTTGTCGTGGCGGAAGGCGGCGTTGTCGTCGAGCGTGATCTTGGCGTCGAGGGCGATGACGTCACCCTCCTTCGTCAGCACGAGCGGGTTGACCTCCACGAGGGTGGCGTCCTCCTCGCGGTAGACCTCGTAGAGCTTCTGGAGCACCGGGACGACCTTCTCGCCGACCTCGGCCGGGAGTCCGGCGGCGGCGACGATCTCACGGGCCTTTTCTTCGTCGATGCCCGTCAGCGGGTCAACCTCGACGCGCGCGAGCGCCTCCGGTCTCTCGTGGGCCAGGTGCTCGATCTCCACCCCGCCCTCGACGGAGAACAACGCGAGGTACGAACGGTTCGCGCGGTCGAGCAGCACCGAGAAGTAGTACTCCTGCTCGATGTTCACACCCTGGGCGACCATGACCTTTTCGACCGTGTGTCCCTTGATGTCCATTCCCAGGATCGCG
>CAYSIP010000377.1:0-1515 GCA_964431055.1 uncultured Corynebacterium sp.
TGCTGCCGGCCGGCGAGGCCGGTGAGTTCGACTTCCCCGAGCGGCTTCTCGAGCAGGGCTACCGCATCGTCGACATCTCCTACGAGCCCGACGACGGCGATCCGACGCACTCGGGTCAGAGCCTCGCGCGGGGCACGATCGACGGCTGACGCCCTGTTCGCAGTCGGTGCCACCGACTACATTCGTCGCCATGACGAATCTCGCGTCCCTCCTCTCGGAAACCGCCGCCACCCACCCCGATCGCACTGCGATCGTCCTGGGGGAGACGCGGCTCAGCTATGCCCAGCTCGACCAGTACGCCGGCCTCGTCGCCAGTCTGCTGGCCTCGCGTGGCGTCCAGCCCGGCGACAAGGTCGCTCTGACGTGTCCCAACCTGCCCTACTTCACGATCGCCTACTACGGCATCCTCAAGGCCGGCGCGACGGTGGTCCCGCTCAACGTGCTGCTCAAGAGCCGGGAGATCGCCTACCACCTGGCGGACTCCGAGGCGAAGGCCTACTTCTGCTTCGAGGGCACTCCCGACCTGCCGATGGGCGTGGAGGGCCACGCCGGTTTCGGTGAGACCGAGGGCTGCGAACACTTCTTCGTCATCACCGCAGACATGGGCGCGGCGTCGCCGATCGAGGGCACCGAGACCATGGTGGGCGCGATGGCGACCGCGGATGCGGAGTTCGTCGCCCCCGAGATCGAGACCGACTCCGGCGCCGTCATCCTCTACACCTCCGGGACCACCGGCCAGCCCAAGGGCGCCGAACTCACCCACGGCAACATGTTGTCCAACGCCTTGACCAGCGACCGCCTCTTCGGGGCTGACGCGGCCAACCCCGACACGTACCTGTGTGTGCTCCCGCTCTTCCACTCCTTCGGCCAGACGGTGATCCAGAACAGCGCGATCGCCTTTGGCGGCACGATCGTGATGCTGCCGCGCTTCGACGCCGCGGCGGCGTTGCAGTTGATGGCCAAGGAGGAGATCACCTTCTTCGCGGGCGTGCCGACGATGTACTGGGGTCTGCTCGGTGTCCTCGACGACTCCGGGGTGGACGTGAAGGCGCTGTCCGAAAAGTTGCGGGTCGCCGTCTCCGGTGGCGCGGCGCTCCCGGTCGAGGTGCACCGCGAGTTCGAGCGCCGCTTCGGCATCACGATCATGGAGGGCTACGGGCTCTCGGAGACCGCGCCGGTGGCCAGCTTCTCGGTCTTCGGCGAGCCCGTGCGTCCGGGGTCCATCGGGCCGGCCATCCCCGGTGTCGAGATGAAGTTGATCAACCCTGAGCCGGGCAACTGGGACGACATGCCCGCGGGCGAGATCGGCGAGATCGCGATCAAGGGCCCCAACGTGATGAAGGGCTACTACAACCGTCCAGAGGCCACGGCCGAGGCGATCCAGGACGGGTGGTTCCGCTCCGGCGACCTGGCCCGTGTCGACGACGACGGTTGGTACTACATCGTCGACCGCTCCAAGGACCTGATCATCCGCGGCGGTTACAACGTCTACCCGCGCGAGGTCGAGGAGGTGCT